>CAIQQN010000249.1 GCA_903873975.1 uncultured Anaerolineales bacterium | reverse complement strand
TTGGCTTTTCGGGATTTCATCCGGGTTTTCAAGCCGCGCTATTTCCTGCATGGACATACTCTGGTTTACAAGAGCAATCTCCTGCCTCCGGTGACGCAACTGGGAGCCACGACCGTCATCAATGTAAACCCCTACAGACTGCTCGAGGTGGAACCGTATGTTCGATGATTTCGCTGGCCGCGCGAAGACCGATTTTGCCCATGCCCGTTTCAAAGCCTTTTGGAACCGCATCCTCAGCATCCTGGGCGGGCAGCCGACCACGCTTCTCTCTTACGATGAAGTCAAAGAGAAATTACGCATCGGCGGGCCAATTTACCGCGGCCTTCGGACGGTGGAAGTAAAGAAAATCGTCGGCAGCCTGAACCGCTACCACCTGTTCGACCGCGCCTTTTTACCCCTCGAAGACCAGATCGCCAACCGCTGGCAAAGCATTGACCGCGCCTTCTACCAGGATATCAACCTTCCACCGGTCGTCCTGTATAAAGTCGGCGAGGTATATTTTGTGGTGGATGGCCACCACCGCGTCTCGGTGGCGCGCGAACAGGGGCAGTTGGACATTGATGCCGAAGTCCGTGAGTGCTCAACCAAGGTCAATATTACTCCCGACCTCAAGCCGGAAGACTTGGAAATCCTCGGTGAAAAAGTGAACTTCCTCGAGCGAACCGGGTTGGACCTCATCCGTCCGAAGGCCAATATCAAACTGACCATTCCAGATGGGTTCGACCGCATGCTTGAGCACATTGCCGTCCACCGTTACTTTATGGGACTGGATCTACAACGTGATATTTCGGATGAAGAGGCCGTGGCGCACTGGTACGATAAAGTCTATAAGCCCATCGTCAACAACATCCGGCGCAGCAGCATCCTGAAAGAGTTCCCCGGCAAGACCGAAGGCGACCTGTACCTGTGGGTTCTCGACCGCCAGCGCTACCTTCATGCTGAGGGCCAGAAACTCGTCAGCCCCCGGAAAGCCGCAAAAGATTTCCTCGAAGAGGTCAAATAATGCATCCCCTGGCTGGTGTGTTTGCCGCGGCGGTCACCCCGCTGCAAGCGGACTTTTCTCCGGACTTGGAGGCCGTTCCGGCCCTGCTGGACTTCCTCGCCGGGCGCGGCTGCCACGGCATTTTGCTGTTGGGAACGACCGGTGAAGGACCGTCCTTTTCAGCGGAAGAACGCATCGGGATTTTCCAATCTGCACTCCGCGTGCGCGAAATGCACCGGGCGGCACAGGGCGGGACCTGTAAACTGCTCGCCGGGACCGGGACGCCCAGTCTCACCGAAACCATCTTACTGACCCATTCCGCTTTCGACCTGGGCTACGACGGAGTTGTCGTCCTGCCCCCCTATTACTTCCGCAAAGCCACGGATGAAGGCCTGTTTCGCTACTTCCATGAACTCATTCACAAGGCTGTCCCGGCGGACGGGTTCCTGCTCGGCTACCACTTCCCCGGTGCGGCCGGGATCGGTTTTTCGCCTGAGCTGCTGGCCCGGCTGAAGGACACTTTCCCGCACCAATTTGCAGGCATTAAGGATTCCTCGCACGATGCCAACTTCGCCCGCTGGCTGGGAAAACGTTTCGGCTCCGACCTGCTGGTGCTGACCGGTACTGATTCTTTCCTGCAACTGGGGTTGGAGAACCAGGCCGGTGGCTGTATCACCGCTCCGGCCAACCTGATCTCGCCTGACCTGCGCCGGGTTTGGGATGCCTTCCAGTGGGGCGAGGAGGTGTCTGCTCTCCAGGGGCGTGTCACGGAAATCCGCCATATCCTGGAGAAATATCCGCCGTTCCCGCCCACGCTGAAAGCGCTGCTGGCACGACAGCACGGCTTCCCGCGCTGGCCCGTACGCCCGCCGCTGGAGGAAGTCCCGCCCGGGATTGTGGAAAAGGTGGCAGAAGAATTCGTGAGGTCATCCGGGTGAAAGATACCTGGCGCCTGCTCATCACCCCTCCCGCCCATGGCGCGTGGAACATGGCCGCCGACGAAGCCATCCTCGAAGCTGTGGGCCGCGGCGACTCGCTCCCAACCCTGCGCCTGTACGCCTGGGAACCTGCCTGTCTCTCGCTCGGTTATGCCCAGCCCCTTACCGACGTGGACATCCCCCGCCTGCATGTGCGCGGCTGGGAGATGGTGCGGCGTCTTACCGGTGGGCGGGCTGTACTCCACACCGATGAGATCACTTATTCCGTTATCGCTCCACTCAATGAGCCGCGCCTGGTCGGGACGGTGCTCGAATCCTACAGCCGCCTGGCTGCGGCTTTGGAGCAGGCATTACGCCTGCTTGGCCTGCCGGTGGAGGTACAGGAACACGCCGGGAAGGCTGGAAAGACTCCCAACCCGGTCTGTTTCGAAGTCCCGTCCACGTCCGAGATTACCAGCGGAGGAAAGAAACTGGTTGGCTCGGCGCAGGCCCGCCGCAAGGAGGGCATCCTCCAACACGGTTCCCTGCCACTGACCGGCGACCTGAGGCGCATCCTCCAGGTTCTGGTCTTCCCTGACGAAGAGGCCCGCACCCGCGCCGCCAGCCACCTGCTGGAACGGGCAACGACCGTGGAGACTGCCGTGGGGCGCGTTGTCTCCTGGAACGAGGCAGCCCAGGCTTATATCGCCGCTTTCCGGTCCGTGCTTGCCTTGGACCTCCAAGTGGGCGAACTCGGCCCGCAAGAAAAAGCACGCACCGGGCAATTGGTCGCTCTCAAATACGCAGCCCCTGACTGGAACCAAAAACAAAAGAGTTGAAGGTGCATCACCTTCAACTCTTGCAGGTGGATCATATCCCTCTTACGGTGTTGGCAGGACAAAATTTATTCGCTTATATCCCAGGGTTTCGAAGAACCAGCGCAGATAGGTCTGGGCGTTGGTAGTTCCCTGGTCGAGGATGCCGTCTGCGATGGCGGCCCTGAGAATCTCCTGCTCGGCCACCTGCCGGACCTGCGTCTCCAGGGTCGGGTCACCCTGGGTGAAAAGGCCTGTCTGCCGGTCATAAACATACGACTTGTCGTTGTCGAGTGTCGCGACCAGGACTTCCGTCACTGGCAAGCGAACATTGAGCATCTCGCCTACGAGCCACATGTCTTCCGGCTTGATCTTGCTCATGTCGATCCCAGCGATGACATAACCATGCGCCACAAACAGCAACCGGTCGCCGAAAAGCGGACCCAGAACACCCTGGTTGACTTCCGCCGTAACCACTTTCTCGATCGTATAGCGGATCGTTTCCAACTTGGCAAGCGATTGAACTTCATTGATGATCGTCAGCGGGTCCGGAATGATCGTGGGTGTGGGATGCAACAGGTTGGCAACCTGGGTGCCCAGTTCATGGTTTGCCTGTTGTAATGGGTTTAAAGTGTTGTTGATTCTGTTTATGACCTGACTCGCCAGGAACAAGATGACTGCGATACCCGCCAGGATCAGGATGATCTTGACGAATAGTTTTGAAGAATTCGAAGGGTTTATGTTGGACATATTCTGATTATACAGAAAATATGAGACCTATCACTTGCCATATTTGTTAATTCGAGATATTATGTGACTGTCGATGGGGAAAACCCCCAAAACCATATTCCCATGAGAGGAGAAGAAAGATGAAGAAAGTTTTCGTGTTCGCTTCCTTACTGGTCGCGGTCGTTATGCTGCTCACAGCATGCGGACCTGCCGCAACTGCCGTACCGACCGCAGTACCGTCCAAGGTCCCGGCTACAAAGGTCCCGCCGACTGCTGTCCCGCCGACCGCTACGCCGGTTCCCCCGCCCGCGCTGGGAACTGCGGATAACCCGATTATCCTGGCCCTGGCGCCGTCTGCCAACACGACAGAACTGATGGCCGGTGGCGATGCCATTGCCGCCAAGCTGACTGAATTGACTGGTTACGCCGTCAAGGTCACTGTTCCGACCAGCTACGCCGCCCTGGTGGAAGCCATGGGCTC
The DNA here is from genome assembly GCA_903873975.1 of uncultured Anaerolineales bacterium. GTDB lineage: Bacteria > Chloroflexota > Anaerolineae > Anaerolineales > Villigracilaceae > UBA877. The sequence goes on along the minus strand of CAIQQN010000249.1, from coordinate 10,418 downwards.
GGGCAATGCGCAAGTCGGTTTCCTGCCGACCGTTCCCTACATTGTAGCTTACTACAAGGGATATGCCACCATCGGTCTGATCACCCTGCGTAACGGTTCCGACCATTATGCCTTCGAGGTCATCGTGAACAAGGCTCGTATCGATGATGGGACATTCAAGTCCTATTATGATGCCACAGCCGGCGCAAACACGGCGGATGCCGCCACCTCCCTGGCGCAGTTCGCCAATAAGAAGCCCTGCTACACCGACCCGCTGTCCTCCTCGGGCTATCTCGTCCCGGCTGGCTTCTTCAAGGCCAACAACATTACCACCAAGGCTGGTGCCTGGGTACAGGGCCATCCCATTGTTGTCAAGTCCATCTACCTGAGTCCGAAAGGCGAGATCTGCGACTTCGGCGCCGTCTATGTGGATGCCCGCACCTCCGTCACCGACTGGAAGGATGTCAATGACAAGGTCGTGGTGGTCTGGGTCTCTGATCCGATCATCCCGAATGATACGATCTCCATTGCCACTTCAGTCCCGGCAGACGTCAAGGCGAAAATCGTCACTGCTTTCGAAACGATCGCTTCGAATGCTGACGGCCTGACCCTGCTCAAGAACGGCGGTTACAGCATTGGCGGCTTGAAGATTGTGGATGACTCCTTCTTCGATGCTTATCGCTCCTATCTGGAGGGAATCGGCTTCGACATCAATTCCTACAAGTAAATCAACAACCTGGTGAGGGAGGGCTTTTGCCCTCCCTCTTTTTTTACTCATAGCAGGTGAATCATGCTTCGTATCGAACACCTTAACAAAGTGTACCCGGGGGGTACTCAGGCTCTGAAGGATGTCAGTTTTGAAGTCCAGGATGGGGAATTCCTGGTCGTCATCGGCCTTTCGGGTTCGGGTAAATCCACACTGCTGCGCTGCATCAACCGGCTGATCGAACCAACATCGGGCAAGATCTATTGGAATGACACGGATATCACCGCCGCCTCCCCGGCAGAATTACTCCAAATCCGCCGCAATATCGGGATGGTCTTCCAACAGTTCAACCTGGTCAAACGTTCCAGCGTGATGAACAATGTTTTGTGCGGACGGCTCGGCTATGCCAACCCATGGCTCTCCCTTCTGGGCATCTGGTCCCCGGCGGACCATCAGCGGGCATTGAAAGCCCTTGAGCGGGTGGGAATTGCAGACAAAGCCGGGAGCCGCGCCGACGCCCTTTCGGGCGGACAGCAGCAGCGGGTGGGAATCGCGCGCGCCCTCATGCAGGAACCGCGCATCATCCTGGCGGACGAACCAGTTGCCAGCCTGGACCCGGTGCTGTCGCATTCCATTCTCCACTACCTGGAGCTATTGAACAAAGAAGGCCTGACGGTCATTTGCAGCCTGCATTTTCTGGACCTTGTTCATCGCTACGCCACCCGCGTGATTGCTCTCAAAGACGGCGTTAATGTTTTTGAAGGTTTACCTTCTGCCATTGACCGCGCCAAGTTCAAGGAAGTTTACGGCGAGGATGCCCAGGAAGTACGCGCCGAGTCTTTTGAGGCACCGGCATGAAAGAGAAGAAAATACCCCGCTTTTCCGCGGTCCTGGCCGGAGTGCTGTCCCTGCTGCTTCCCGGCCTGGGGCAGATGTACCTGCGGCGCGGGTACCGCGGTGCGGTAATCCTGCTGGCGACAGTGGTGCTGTCGGGCATGGTCGCCTGGTATGCCAGGCCGTTCTGGTACTTTTCACCGGCGATAGTCTGGTTGTGGAATGTATGGGATGCTGCCAGCCTGGTGAAAGGGCGGGGACGCCCGATACTGATCCCGGTTCTGTTTGGACTGGCGGCGGCCTACGGCATTGGCTGGCAGATGGTGGGAGTCAATTTCAAGTCGGCCAGCATGGAGCGCGCTGCAGCGGTCATACGCCCCATGCTGCATCCGGATATGTTCCAGGCACGCCAGGAACTCAACAGGATGTGGACACCGATCTACGTGCCTTGTTCGACATCCGAGGCAATCCCAACTGCCCGCCGGGAAGATAACGGGAAGGTGGCCTTTGCCTCACCGGATTGCGCAGGTGTATCTGAGACTGTAATTGTCTCTGTTTCGGGGATGTGGCCGGATACGGACACCACCATCTGGTGGGAAACGAATATCGGCGATGATAAGCCGCTGGGCGGGAATGAAGATGCAGCGCTGGTCGTCCGCACCGATGGGAATGGCTCTCTCACCACTGTCATTCACGTCCCAAGCACAGTGCTGATCGCCCAACCCGACCCGACCCTGATGCTGGAACATCGGGTGTATTTTGACCAGTACCACCCGTTGGGTGGCATTGAACTTTCCACAAATGGGGGGTATGTGCTCAAAGGCATGGCCGAATCTGTGACCATGGCATTGCTGGCGACCACCCTGGCGATCTTCCTCGCCATTCCCGTCAGTTTCCTGGCGGCACGCAACCTGATGGGAGGCAACCCGATCACCTTTGTTATTTACATGGTCACGCGCACCATCCTGAATTTTGTGCGCTCGATCGAGGCGCTGATCATTGCAATCGTTTTTGTCATCATCGTCGGTTTGGGACCATTCGCGGGCGTGCTGGCTCTCATCGTCCACTCTGTGGCAGCGCTGGCCAAACTGTATTCCGAGGTTATTGAGGGGATCGACCCGGGTCCGATCGAGGCCATCCGGGCCACTGGAGCCAACTGGCTGCAAGTGGTGCGCTATGGCGTCATCCCACAGATCGTCCCGCCGTTCACCGCCTTCACAATTTATCGCTGGGATATCAACGTCCGTTCCTCGGTCGTCATTGGGATGGTCGGCGGCGGCGGGATCGGCTTCTATCTCATCCAATGGATCCAGATCAACCAGATGGGAGCCGTAGGGGCGGCGTTTATCGCCATTGCCGTCGTGGTCATCACATTGGATTTCTTAAGCGCCAAAGTTCGGGAGAGGCTGGTCTGACCATGAAAAAGACCCCTCCAAATCTTAAACGCTTGTTCGGCAGCACCCTGGTCATAGCAATTCTGATCTTCCTGTATACTGTTTCTTTCCGCCTCACGCAGGTGGATTTCGTGCGCCTTTTCCGCGACGCGTACAAGGCGCACGGTTTTGTGATGGCCTTCCTGACCCCGGACCTGATCACCCACGATTACACGACAACGATCATCGAAACGACCTTCCCGATCCCGTGTGATTCAGCCCCGGCAGCCACCCCGGTGGAATCCGGCCCGCGGGTGGTGACCAGCGTGGCATGCGCGGCGGTCAAGGACAAGTTCACCATCGAAGGATTCAGCCTTGCGCCGAATTCCGACCTCGTCATCCGTTGGCGTTTCCCGGATAATGGTATTCTCACGATCATCCATACGACAACCGACGGCAACGGATATTTCACCACGGGGGCAGACGCCAAGCAGATCGCGGCATCTGTGAACGGCGTAGCCAGTCGTATCCAGGTGGAAACGCTTGTCCCAGTCGGCGGGCCGAAGCCCAGCCAGGCATTCAAGGATGTGACCGAAGCCATCATGGTCACCATCTTTATGTCCCTGCTTTCGACCACGATCGCAACCATTGTGGCTGCCCCACTCAGTTTCCTGGCAGCCAGCAATATCACCAAGCGCGGTCCGCTTGGAACGGGTGTGTATTACATTACGCGCTCATTCTTCAACCTTATCCGTTCCTATGATCCGCTGGTGATGGCCTCCGTTTTTGCCTTCTGGCTTGGTTTTGGCCCGTTTGCGGGCACCCTGGCCCTGACCGTGGTGACGATTGCCTCGCTCGGCAAGCTATTCTCCGAAGCCGTGGAAGGCATTGATCCCGGCCCAATCGAAGCCGTCCAGGCGACCGGCGCCAACCGGTTCCAGGTGGTGGTCCACGCCGTCATCCCGCAGATCGTCCCGGACTTCGTTTCGTACATTGTTTACCACTGGGATATCAACGTACGCATCTCGACCGTCATCGGGTTCGTGGGCGGAGGCGGTATTGGTTACTACCTCATGACACAGATCAACTCCATGATCGGTTATCACAAGGCCGGCACGGCCATCTGGGCTATCATCGTGGTGGTCTGGGTGCTGGATTTCCTGAGCGCGGAAGTGCGCAAACGGCTGGCATAAAACAGCCACTCACAGAGACCCGTCTCCCTGCCGGAAGCGGGTCTCTTTTGTCCTTTGCGGATCGCCGTGGTGAGGGGGGCTAAAAGCCCTTTCATTTTGCATGGTAGAATACCGCCTGTGTTCAAACACATCTTCAAGATGTTCCTGAAAATTCTCCTCGTTCTCGCGGTTCTCGGACTTCTCATCCTGATCATCTCACGCCTGGTGACCGGGTTGTACGCGCGTCCGAAAATATATACCGCCGCGGAAGTCCCGGCCCGCCGCGTGGCGATCGTCTTCGGTGCGGGCTTGTGGCGGGACGGCACCGCCACTCCGGTATTGATCGATCGCATTACCACCGCCGCCAACCTGTATTTCGCCGGGAAAGTCGAGAAACTCCTGATGAGCGGCGACAACCGTTTTGTGGACTACAACGAACCGGCAGTGATGCGCACACTGGCTCTTTCGCTGGGCGTCCCGGAGGAAGCCATCGTTCTCGATTATGCCGGCCGGCGCACCTACGACACCTGTTACCGGGCGAAGGCCATCTTCGGCATAACAGGGGCCATCCTGGTGACGCAGGCCTTCCACCTGCCGCGCGCCATCTATCTGTGCAACCAACTCGGCGTTGACTCGGTTGGCGTGGAATCCGACCTGCGTGTTTACCGCACATCTTCCATGCTATACTGGAATATGCGCGAACTGCTCGCCACAGCCACCGCCCTGTGGGATGTGAACATCAGCCACCCCGTCCCCGTGCTGGGTGACCCGGAGCCAATATTCCCCACCCCGTAAGCAGGAGAGCCTTATGACCCGCGATGAAGCCCTTGCCCTTGTCCGTGAATACGTCAAGAACGACAATCTTGTCAAGCACATGCTCGCGGTGGAAGCCGCCATGCGCTTCTACGCCGAGAAATTCGACGAAGACGTGGAGAAGTGGGCCGTTACCGGCCTGCTGCACGACTTCGACTGGGAGATCCATCCCACCCTCGAAGAACATCCGCTGGCAGGCGAACCCATCCTGCGCCAGCGCGGCGTGCCCGAAGATATTATCCGCGCTGTAATGAGCCACGCCGACCATACCGGTGTACCGCGCCAGACCCGCATGGAGAAGGCGCTCTACGCCTGCGATGAAGTGACCGGACTCATCACCGCTGTGGCGCTTGTCCGCCCGTCCCGCTCCATGCTCGACTTGGAGCCGTCGTCCGTCAAAAAGAAGTGGAAGGACAAGGCCTTCGCGGCCGGTGCCAACCGGGACGAGATCCAAAAAGCCGCCGCTGAGTTCGGTATCGAACTATGGGAGCACGTCGGTAACGTCATCACGGCTATGCGCCGCATCGCTCCCGAGTTGGGGCTGGTGGGAAACATTTAATAATCCGGCCGGGCATTGATACAATTCACCCCGCGCCAGAGAAATGGCGAGGGGTGAATTTTGTGCATTACAGCTTACTTCCTCTTTCCCGCCTTCTTCTCTTCCTTCTTTCCTGCCACCACGAAGCGCTCCACGGCCCAGCCCTCGGTCAGCCCGAGCAGAGCGTCCCCGGCCTTCACTTCCACCACCGTCTCGCCGCGCATAGCTGAGCGCTTGCGCAGAGGCGCCTCGTCAAGCCGCGCCATCTTCGGGGCGGCCTTGAGCAGGTGCAGGGTGACGATAGCGTTCGGCTTGCCCATCCCCAGCCCGGCCAGCTTGACGCCGCGCGGCAGTTCCCAGGCGATCACGCCCTTGCCGTAGCGCCCCTGCGCCGGGAAGTCCTTCACCTCCACCCGTTTGCCCTTACCGTCCGAGGCGATCAGGAACAATTCGCCGGTCCCCGGCAAGACTTCCATCCCCACCACTTCATCCCCCACTCCCAGCTTGACGCCATTGACACCCGCCGCGGCCAGCCCCATCGGGCGGACGTCCTGTTCGCTGAAGCGGATCGCCATGCCGAGGGCGGTCGCCAGCAAGACTTCCTTCTTTCCGTCGGTCAGTGCAACCCAGCCCAGGCTGTCGCCGCCGTTGACATTGACCAGCCTGAATGTCTGTGCGGAGGGGCCGGGCAGTTCACTGACCAGGCTTTTCTTGATCATCCCGCCGCGGGTGACCGTCAGGAGGGTGGTTTCTTCGGGGAGCTCGGATTTCCTGGCAGGCAGGCTGAAGGCCGCCACTGGCACCTCATCCGCCTGGAGCGGAGACTGTTTGTTGAACGGGTTGCCATCGGCCAGCTTTTCGGCTTCCGGCAGGGTGTGCACAGCCACCGCCGCTGCCAGCCCGCGCCCGCAGACCAGGTAGAGCGTATCGGTGGCGTTGGCTTTAACCAGCAGCCTGGGCGCCTCGGAGCCGGAAAGGCGCGGCGGCTTGTCGTCACGGGTGCGGGCGATCGTCCCGTCGGCAGTCATGCCAATCCAGATCACTTGCTCCCCCACCAGCTCGGCGGCGGTCAGCGGGGCTTTCCTGGCTTTACGGCCTTTCATGCTGACGATCTGCGTCCGGCGGCGATCGCCGTAGGCAGCCTTGACCTTGAGCAGTTCCTCGGCAGCCACGCCGCGCATCTTCTTTGGGGATTTCAGCAGGATCTCCAGTTCCTTGATGAGTGCCAGTGTTTCTTTGTATTCAGTCTCGATCTTCTTGCGTTCCAGCGCCGCCAGGCGGCGTAATTGCATTTCAAGGATGGCATTGGCCTGGAGGTCCGAGAGCCTGTAGCGTTTCATCAAGCGTGCCCGGGCGGTTTCCACATCGGGCGAACTTTTGATGAGAGCGATGATCTCATCCAGGTGCTTGAGTGCCACCATCAGGCCTTCGAGGATGTGCGCACGGGCACGCGCCCTTTGCAGTTCAAACTCGGTGCGGCGCTTGATGACGGCCAGCCGGTGGTCGAGGTAGACACGCAGGGCTTGTTTCAGGGTCAGTAGGCGCGGTTCGTTATCCACCAGCGCCAGCAGGTTGATGCTGAAGGTGGACTGCATCGGCGTGCGCTTGTACAGGGCGGCCAGCACCTTCTCCGGCTCGACGTTCTTGGTCAGTTCGATCACAATGCGCAGACCCTGGCGGTCGGACTCGTCCCGCAGGTCGGTGATGCCCTCCAACTGCCCGTCACGCACCAGTTCCGCGATCCGTTCGATCAGGCTGGACTTGTTGACCTGGTAGGGCAGTTCGGTAACGATGATGCGACTTTTACCGCGCTCCATCTCCTCGATGTGGGCGTTGGCCTGGATGGTGACTCGCCCGCGGCCCTTGCCATAGGCAGCCTCGATGCCCTCCTCGCCCTTCTGCTCGATGATGATCCCGCCGGTGGGGAAATCCGGGCCTTCGACGAATTCCATCAGATCTTCCACGTTGACATCGTCGAGCTTTTCCCACTTTTCGAGCATGTAGACACAGGCGTCGGCGATCTCGCCCAAGTTGTGGGGCGGGATGTTGGTGGCCATGCCGACGGCAATGCCGGTGGCGCCGTTGACCAGCAGGTTCGGGATGGCGGAGGGGAGCACGGTCGGCTCGGTGAGCGTGCCGTCGAAGTTGTCGGTGTAGTCAACCGTATTCTTGCCAATGTCGCCCAGCAGGTCCAGGGCCGGGGCGGCCAGGCGGGCCTCGGTATAGCGCATGGCGGCCGGCGGATCGCCGTCTACCGAGCCAAAGTTGCCCTGCCCATCCACCAGCAGGGTGCGCATGGAAAAGTCCTGGGCCATGCGCGCCATGGCTTCATAGACAGACTGGTCGCCATGCGGGTGGTATTTGCCGAGCACCTCGCCGACGATGCGGGCTGATTTGCGGTAGGGGCTGTCGAGGCGCATGCCCATGTCATACATGGCGTACAAGATGCGGCGCTGGACGGGTTTGAGGCCGTCGCGCGCATCCGGCAAGGCGCGCGCCACGATGACGCTCATGGCATAGTCGAGGTAGGCTTGCTGCATTTCGCGGTCGATATCGATCTTGCGGACGAGGCCGAGTTCCATAATGACTCCTGCTCCCTCCCGGCCTGCGGCCACCCTCCCATTTTGTCTGACATGGACGAATGGGTGGGAATGGGGTGGAGTCGGGTGGGGGGAAATTATGTTCTAACTTTGACTTATCTTACGGGGAAAGAGAGAAAGCGTCAAGGAGAATTCTGGAAATACTTCTCAACACTGCAAATTCTTATGGAGAGTCTTTATGGCACAGTGAAACGGGTCCCATCCTGCCATTCCATCACCAAGCCACTGGCTGCGGATGCTGTTAAAAAGGTGATGGATATTTGGATCGTCTTCCCCCCGCCAACAGCAAGAAGAACTTTTCCATCCGAAATAACCAGGATCAAATCACAGGCAGCCGCTTGGATGCCATTAATATCCGGCGCTGAAAAGCTGCAAGCGACTGAGTCGGTAATATTGCCTGAGCCATGGATCGGGATATTATCAGACATACCAATATCCACCATACTGGGCAAGGTTTTGGAACCTTCCTGGTCAATGAGCGCTGGACCCTTTGCCAGGTCAATTGCACCGGGATTGGCCGTGTTGTTCTTGATCTCCAAATCCAGACTTGCCTCACCTGCAGAGGGATTCGCACCCAGCACGGTTACCTGCCAGCCGGTATTATTCGACCCGCTGGAGACGTCGACATTGATATCATAACCTTCCATGGTGGTGGTTACATTGCTCCAGCCGCCCACCTCACCGGCAGCTCCTGCAGGAACCGGTGTCCCGACAGGTTTGCCCAGCCCACAGGCTGTCAACAGGCTAACAACCATGGTCAGAGCTGTCATGGAATTAATCGTACCTTTGAGTTTCATCGATGCACCTCCGACTTCAAAACAAAATCGAACGAGGGCGTCTATAACAAATGCTCTACCCACCTTTAAGAATTAAATGTTTTTCGCTATATGAGAGTCAACTAGATTAACGAAACTTCGTAATCGGAAATGGACAGTATTTTCGAACTGCACTACCTCAGGCAAAAGGAGAATGTGCCAAGGAAAAATAAGCCGGGGCGGCTCTTCGGCCACCCCGCTGAATACTACGGATTGAAAGAGAGTGTTTTTTCCAGGCAGGTACCTGCCAGCCCGTTCTCCGAGCAAAGCCTGAAGATGGCAGTGAAACTGTGCCCAGCTGGGTCGTAACCGATCTGGCCAGGGTTGACATTGGACACCGGCCCGGTTTCGCCAGGGGTCAGATCCTGCTGGTCGAGGTCAAGAATACAACCATTATATGACCGGAAGGTATCGAGGCTGTGGACAAAGACAGCCGCGGTGGTGTTGTCGGTGATCGTGATCCGGATGGACTGCCAGGTGATGCTCCCATTGTTGGTAATGTCGAAACGGAAGGCATATTGTGTCGTACAACTTATCGTTCCCGTATAAACGACTGTAAAAGTGGGAGACGGGGTGGGGGTGGGCGGCGCGTTGAAGATGGGTAGAAAGGAGGTATTCCCCACCACCGTGGCATACATACCCCACAGCCAGCAGGTGATGGACGGGTTGGAAGGAAGTTTGATAATCCAATAGTCATTCGCGGGGATGCCTTCGTTGTAACCATAGCGGCCCAAAACCTGGGCAGTTTCTCCAACATTGACGATACCGAGGACATCGTAAACCTTGCCCGGTCCGGCCCGGCAGTTTGTCTGCACACTCACGCCAACCATTGGTGTTCCTGAGGTAGATGTGGCCTGAGGGGTGTAGGTGTACTGAAGGGTATAGGTGAACTGAAGGGTGTAGGTGGGCAGAGGGGTATAGGTGTATTGGGGGGTATAAGTGAATTGGGGGGTATCTGTGACAACCGCAGCCAGTGTTTGTTGTACCGACAGAGCCATTTGCGTCTGCGCGGCAAACGTGGCAGCGACGGCTTGGGCAACCTGAGTCTGCGGATCAGTGGTTGGCTCGCTTGTGTTTCCACTGATGGGTGTGCCCATCACAAGAGTGCAGGAAGCCAGGAAGAGTAGCATTGTCACAGCTAGCGTATGAACGATCTGTTTCCAGGTCATCGTTTCTCCTTTCTTTGGCGGACCAGCCATCCTTATCATACAATATTATTTGGATGAATTCAACCTTTTTTTGATAATCGTGGAATCAAACGGGGCGGCCAATTGGCCGCCCCGGGAGAACTTACACTAGGGATTTAGTCAGATGCCCCGGAATCCGGGATTTCCGTCCACTGCGAGGAACCAGCTTGGGCAAGCGCCTTTTCGACCGCCAGGAAGCGTCCATGGACAAAACCGGTCCCGGCCGGGATCAGCTTACCAATGATGACGTTCTCCTTCAACCCATAGAGCGGGTCGGTGGAAGAACCGATGGCTGCGCCGGCCAGCACCTTGATGGTATGCTGGAACGAGGAGGCCGAGAGGAACGAATCGGTACTGAGGGAAGCCTTGGTCACACCCAGCAGCAGTTCATGGAACTTGGC
>CAIQQN010000248.1 GCA_903873975.1 uncultured Anaerolineales bacterium | reverse complement strand
CCCAGGATCAGGGTATCCACGTCATAAAATTTGCTGGCGGCAAGAAACTTCTTCCAACAGATCTCGGAGCCGTGCACGTCAGTGGCAAAATAAAGTTTCATCGGGCATTCCTCTTCTGCTGAACCTTGAATCCGGTGTGATACCCTATCCAAGAGCCTGACCGCTTTGCGGGATTTCAAGTTTTCCGGGTACCAGATCCTTAAACCGGGCGTGGAGGCGCGCCTCATCCTCGGCAGAAATCAAGTCGGCGCCGCCGTGGGCCAGGATCTCGTTCACGCGCTGCATGGCGCGGGCATGTGTATCGAGTGAGCCCTTCTTCTCCCAGGTTTCGCGCGCTTCCCGGTCAGCCAGGCGGGGGAGCAGGGCTTCGCTTTTCATGCGCTTCGCCGTGTGCGGACTCATCATGAACGATCCGCCCGGTTTTATTTGAGCAATGACCGGCAGGGCAAGCTCCTCTTCGTTGAACGTGATACCACGCTTCAGGCGTTTGAGCATCTGGGCGATCTCATCGTCGATCACGGCCTTGGCAAAGTCAAATACCTTCAGCGCGTCGAGCAGGCCGCCCATGTTCAGCATATCTGTGCCAGCCAGCACACCTGCCGCGGTGGACATGCCTGTCTCGTAGCCGGACTGGGCATCGTTAAGTTTGGAATTGGACAACCCGATGTAGCCCCCGCACGGCACGTTGTAGAAACGCGCCATCTGGGCAAAAGCCATGTGCAACATGCCGCACTCGATTCCGCCCGAGGCATAGGCACCGGTGCGCATGTCGGCGACGGTAGGCAAGGTGGCGTAGATGGTGGGCGTGCCCTCCCGCACCATTTGCATTAATAACGAGATGGCAAGGAATTCAGCGTTGCCCTGCGCCAGCGTCCCTGCCATGGACATCGGCGAGGTCAGGCCGGCGTTTGGCACGATGCTCGGGTAAACAGGCAGCCCAGCCTCGCTGAAGAAGATGACTGCCTCGGTGGATAGCTGATCCATGGTCAGCGGTGAGACGATGGGGCAGTAGTGGTGCGTTACGAATGGGCGCTGGCGGTAAGCCTCTTCGCTCCCCGCGAGCGTATACAGCAACTGCATGACCGCGGTTGCGTCGTCCATATCCCTGGTGGTGCTGCGGATGGGTTTGAGGCAGTACTTCAGGGACGGGTAGAGCCGCGCCAGCGTGAATTGTCCCGGCGGCGCGTCGTCTGCCAGCGTGGAGATCGAGAAGACGTCGTAGGCGGGCAGTTCCTGGATGAGGTGCGCGATGCGGGCGATATCGTCCGAGGTCGCCCGCCTCTCGCGACCCGTAAGAGGGTCGATGACATTCGGCGCGGAGCTGCCCGTGACGATGACCGGGGCGTCCTGTGGGAGGGTGCGGTCGTATTTGGGATCGCGGCCGTGGAAGATAAAGGTGGGCGGCAGCATGGCCCGGTACATTTCGACCACAGCGGGAGGGAACTTGACGATCTGCGTCCCGGCGTCCACCCGGCAACCGTGCTGCTTGAAGATCGTGCGAGCCTTTTCATTCCGGACCAGCAAGCCGACGTTCTCGAGTATCTCCAGGGATGCAGCGTGTGTGCGTTCAACCTGTTGCTGTGTGAGAAGGGTGGCGAAGTTGATCAAAGGACTCTCCTAGCGACGAGGCTGGTCAGCACCTGCGGGATGCTCAACCGGGAGCAGGGCTGCCATGGCGTTGATCTCAGTAATGGGAAACATTTGCAATCCGGGCCGGGTCACCTTGAGGGATGCGGCAGCGGTGGCAAAGCGGGCCGATTCCTCCAGGTCCCATCCCTGCAAATGTCCGTAGATAAAACCAGCCGAAAAGGTGGCTCCGGCTCCGCAACCGTCCACAGCATGGACGGAGGGGGCATGCACGCGCACCGCCTGCGAACCATGCACCGCCAGGCAGCCTTCACCGGCCATGGTGATCAGGGCGGTTTGCACGCCAGATTTCAACAATTTCTGAGCCACTTCCAGGGGGGGCACCTCGCCTTGCTGGGCGGCGTCCGTCACTGCCTGGCAGATCGTGGCCCGGCTCCCATAATGCTCAAGCAGCCCAGGGTCCGCGTGCCCGTGCTCGAAATTCAGGAACACGGACACACCCAGGCGAAGGGCCTCATCCATTGCACGCAGGATGTGGTCACCATCATACCAGTCGACGTAGAGCAGGCGGGCTCCTTCCAGCAAAGATAGGTCGGCCGTGTCGAGGGTGTTCAGCACCTGCGGCGCCCGCTCCCAGAAATACGTGCGCGCGCCCGTCTCGTCCGAGACATCCACTTCCCAGGGGGTTCTGATCTCCCTGGAATGGCGAACCTCTCCCTGTACGCCCCATGCTTCCAACTGCTGCGCCAGGATATGGCCGCGTATATCATCCCCGACAGCAGTGCCGATCATGGCCGTTGGCATCTCCCATTGCCGCAGCAGGCAGGCGATGATGGCGGCGTCGTCAAAGACAAACTCGCTGACCTCTTTGACGAGGGCGCCGGTGTTATGCGCAGGGAGCTGCTCGACCACCATAATGGTGACGGGGGTGAGCATTCCAAAACCAACGTAGACGGGGCAGATGGGTTTCATTTGAATAAAAAAATACTGATTATGCGCGCAGGTGTTCGCCCTTGGGATCGAACAGGACCGTAGCGGTCACCTCGCCTTGGCGGCGGCCCTCGATCAGATCCATTTCGAAGCGGGTACCCGCTCTGGCCAGTTCCATGGGCAGGTAGGCGTAAAGGATGTTCTTCTTCAGGGTGTATCCGTAGCCTCCACTGCGCACACGGGTGATCACCTTGCCATCGTGATAGACAGCTTCGCCTCCGTAGATCTGTGTGAACTCGTCGCCGTCCAGAACCAGAGTGCACAGCTTGCGCCTCAACCCAGCTTGTTTTTGCTTGACCAGCGCTTCCTTGCCGATGAAATCGCTCTTACCGAGGTCCACGCAGAAACCCAGCCCGCCCTCGTAGGGCGTCTCCAACTGGGTGACATCGGCGGTGTAGTAACGATAGCCCTTTTCCAGGCGCAGGGAATCGAGCACCTTGTACCCGCCGACCTCGATGCCGAACTCCTGGCCGGCATTCAATAATTGATCCCACACGAGCACAGCACGCTCCGCCGGGATGTAAAGCTCCCAGCCCAACTCGCCGACATAACTGACCCGTTGCGCCCAAATCTCGACGCCATTGACTTGAATCATCCTGGCGTGAAGGTAAGGAAGAGCTTCGTTCGAGACATCCTGAGGGGTAAGTTTTTGCAGCACCTGGCGGGCTTTCGGACCCCACAGTGCCAGACAGGCATAGTCCATGGTGATATCCCGGATCGTGACCGGGGCACCCTGCGGCTGCTGGTGCATCCTGAGCCAGGAGAGGTCGTTACCGATAAAGGCGGAACCGGTGATTACCATGAAGCAATCCTCGGCGGTGCGGGAAATAGTCAGGTCGGCCTCCACGCCACCGCGCGAGTTGAGGAACTGGGTGTAGGTGGCAGTGCCGACCGGCTTGTCCACGTCGCTATCTGCAACGCACTGCAGCAGGGGCAGGGAACCTTTGCCGCTCACCTCAATCTTGCCGAAGGAGGTCAGGTCGAAGAGGGTAACGCGCTCCCGGGTGGCCTGGTGCTCCTTACCAACGCGCTCGAAGTAGGGCGGGCAGTTCCAACCCCACTTGCGCTGATCCGCGCCGGACCGCCGCCAGGGCTTTCCGGGCTCGAAGTAGTTGACCCGTTCCCAGCCAAACTTTTCCCCGAAAACGGCACCCATCTCCTGCAGCCGGTAGTGGACCGGGCTAACCCGGTGCGGACGCGCCCACTCATTCTCGTCGTTGGGGAAGCGCAGGCGGTAGTAATACTTGACGCCTTCGCGGGTCCGCTCGGCGGCATATTCCGGGTTGGCATAATAATTGCCAAAACGCGTGGCTTTATAGGCGTAAACATCCAATGAGGGCTCCCCTTCCACGATCCATTCCGCCATGAGTCTACCGATGCCGCCTGCGCCGCCGTAGCCGTTGAGGGACATGCCAGCTGCGATCCACATACCGTGCGCCCCAGCCATCGGTCCAAGCATAGGCTGGCAGTCCGGGGTGTAAGCGCCGGGATGGCACACCAGGGTGATGATACCAGCCTGGTCGAGGAATGGAATGCGGCGGATGGCGCCTTCCAGCAACTGCTCAAAGCGGTCATAGTCAGCAGGCAGGGTGGTCCCGCCGTGCTCCCACGGCACGCCATCAATCCAGCGCGCCAGCGGGTTCGGCTCGTAGCCGCCGATCACCAAGCCGCCCGCTTCCTGGCGCATGTAAACCAGGTTATCAGGGTCGCGCAGGCAGGGGGTGGTGGAAGGGAACTCATGGCCGTCGACCGCCTTCAGGGCAATGTGCTGGTGATCCACCGGCGTAGTCGGAATATACAGGCCAGCCATCGCTGCCACCTGAGGCGCCCACAGCCCGGCCGCGTTGACCACAATCTCGGTCCGGATGGCTCCCTTGTTGGTGAACACGCGCTGGATCTCGCCCTTTGGGGAAAGCTCGATGCCGGTCACGCGCACGTCGGTATTGACCTCCACTCCCAGCTCGCGCGCAAAGCGGGCCATGCTGGTGGTGGTGGTGTAGGGATCCAACTGGCCGTCCCGCGGCAGGAAAATTGCACCGTAGAGGTCTTCCTTGCTTAACTGGGGCATGATGCGCAGGGCTTCCGCCGGCGAGATGACCTCAACGTCCATACCGATTGCCTTGGCGCGACTGACGCTGCGGCGCAGCTCCTTGAGCTGGTCTTCCGTGGAAGCCACACGCAGGCTGCCGACGTGGTCGAAGAGCCCCAGCCCGCTGTAAAGTTCAATGCTGTATTTTCGGAATTGCATCAGAGTTTGCGAGGTGGCAAACTGTGTCACCAACCCGGCGGCGTGAGAGGATTCTCCGCTGGCAATTTCTCCTTTTTCATACAGGACAACATCCGTCCAACCCAGCTTTGCCAGATGGTAGGCAATATTGGCTCCAACGATTCCTCCGCCAATGATGATAACGCGTGCCTGATCTTTCATCGTTCTGTTCCACCTTTCTAATGAATAAAATTATGAAAAAACCGACAAGCTGTATCAGCCACGTCAGGTTTTACTCGGACTTGCAGAAGCAACCAGGCCTTCGACAGAGCGGGCTGTAAGGGTTTCAAAGGCCAAGGGATCGAACTCTTCATCGGTGATTAGTTTATCGATCTCATCGATCGTGGCAACCTGGAAATTGGAAACTACGCCCCACTTGCTGGAATCCGCAACTATAAAAATCTTCCCCTGGGTGCGTTCGATCATCTGCTTGATAACTTCCGCCTCTGCATTGGAAGGAACGGTACAGCCATGGAGCAAACTGACCCCATCCACACCAAGAATTGCCTTATCGGCGTACACCTGGCGTAGATTATCGCTGGCAAAGCGACCCGCCACGGAATTGGAATGGGGTTGAAACTCCCCGCCGAGCAGGTGGTGCTTAAAGCCCGCCTCACCCATTTCAAGCGCCGCATAAACATTATTGCTAAATACGGTGATCCCCGCATCGGCACGAATATGGCGGATTACTTGAGTCGTGGTCGTGCCGCTGTTGATAAAAACAACATCATTGTCTTCAATGAGCGAAGCTGCCAGCTCACCGATCAAACGTTTTTCTTCGGGATGCTTTTGTGCCCTCTGCAAGTACTCGGGTTCCAGGGTGAGCCTTTGGCTGAGGATCGCCCCCCCATGCGTGCGTTCGACAACGCCTTCGCGTTCCAACCATTCCAGGTCACGGCGTACCGTTGCTTCAGAAGTATCCAGCAAGGCAACCAAATCGTCCATCCGGACGATCTTATGGGTTACCAGATACTCCTGGATTCGCTCTCGTCGCTGTGCGGGAATGAGAGGTTTGCTCATTAAGTTAATGCTTGGCTGTTGTTTGAAGGAAATTGATTATTTATAACCTGAATTATATAGGAATCTGAAGAAATTTGCAAGTTTTTGCATTATTAATTATAATGGCGAGGTTATTCCTGCTGTCACCCTGCCAACCGCTCATATTCGACCAGGGTTGTTCGTTGAGGCCTCATTGTAGGAGAATGGTATGACAAGCAGTTCCATCGGGATGGGTGAACAAGATCGTGCCGAGCGTGAAAAGTTTGAAAACGAACTGAAGCGCATCCTTAAGGCCAGTGATGACGCTGGAATTATCCTGCGGGTGATCGGGTCATTGGCCTTCCAAATGCACTGCCAGAAATACGGATATCTTCAAGCCGCCATGGGCCGTGCCTACACTGACATCGATTTTGCCGCCTACCGCCGACAAACCAAAGAAATCCAGGCATTGATGGCCGGCCTGGGCTATCATGAAAACCGTGAGGTCTTTATTGTTTCGGAAGGCGACCGCGCCATTTTCGAAAGGCCTGAGGTTGGCCTGCACATCGATGTGTTCTATGAAAAACTTGATTTCAGCCACGTGATCCATTGGGAGGATCGATTAGAGGTAGATCATCCAAGCATTCCACTGGCTGAGATGCTGCTCGAAAAAATGCAAATTGTGCAGATCAACGAAAAAGATATCATTGATACCATCATGATGCTGCTCGAACATCCCCTGGGCGACGAGGATCATGAAACCATCAATATCGAGCGTGTCGCCGGCCTTTGCAGTACTGACTGGGGTCTGTGGCGAACCACAACCATGAACCTGGACAAGGTGCGTCAACTGGCGCAGGGGTACGAGCAGCTCACGGGCGAGCAAAAAGAATTAATTAATTCACAAGTCAAAGCCGCGCTGATGCGAATCGATCAAGAACCCAAATCCCTCGCCTGGCGCTTACGCGCCAGAGTCGGAGACCGGGTGAAATGGTACAAAGATGTGGATGAAGTTCAATGAAATGTAGGAGACGGTTATGAAAAAACTTGTCCGCGACCTGATGCACCCGGGGCTGCTTACCTGCCGTCTGGACGCAACCCTGGGTCAGGTGTCCGTCCTGCTTACCCAGCAGCACGTGCATGCCCTGATCGTCGTTGACCGCGATGGCCGCCCCATTGGCATTATCTCCGATTACGACCTAATGGCCGGTGAATGGCTTTCGGCGGATCCTAAGAGCCTGGCCACAATGCGCAACCTGACCGCCGGGGAACTGATGTCCTCCCCAATCGATACCATCGAAGCAAGTATGCCCTTGGGCGTGGCTGCCCATACGCTTATCGAGAAGGACGTCAACCGCCTGCTGGTCACCGAAAAGGGTGCTCTGGCAGGGGTCATCTCGACCTCCGATTTCATCTCCAGCATTGCCAGAGAGGAAAAACCTTTGCGTGAGACCGTTGCGGATGTGATGTCGGATGCCATCCTGGTCTGCCGGGACAAGACCCCGCTCATCTCCGCGGCGCGCACAATGACCCAGGCCGGCTGGCGCTCGGTGCTGGTTGTGGACGCCAAAGGCAAACCGGAGGGTGTGGTCAGCGGTAAAGATTTGCTGCCCTACGTGGAGAATGGTGTCGATGAAAAACTGACCGTGCAGGACATCATGCATCCGGCCCTCACGATCGATATCCACGCCAGGTTGAGGGAAGCCGCGGACCTAATGATCCAAAAGCATTACCATCGCCTGGTGGTGATCGACCAGGACGATCCGCAGGCTTTCCCTCTGGGCATTATTTCGTCGTTCGATATCGTCGCCGCGATGGCCAGGCCGGGATCAACCTGGCAAAAGTAGACGCCCGCAATTGTCGTCCGCATGACCCCTGAGGCCCGGTAAGGCTTCAGCCCATTTTTTCGGAGAATACTGATCATGGCTCTTACGCTGGAAGAGGCGCTCGCCCGTGTCCCTCAGTGGGTGGGTGCTGGCGACCTGAAAGCCACCCCGCTGGGTGGAGGAATCACCAACAGCAATTTTCGCATTGATGTAGGCGGAGAGGCTTTTGTTCTTCGAATCGCGGGAGCCGATACAGAACTTTTGGGGATCAATCGAGAGCACGAATATGCGGCCCACCTGGCTGCCGGCAAGCTGGGTATCGCTCCGGAAGTGTTTTACTTTATCCGGCCTGAAGGTTATCTGGTTACCCGTTTCATTGCCGGACGTCCAATCCTGCCTGAGGAGATCTGCCGACCGGAAAACATCCGACGGGTCATGGACGTCGTCCGCAAGATCCACAGCATGCCGGAAGTTCCTGGCACCTTCGATGTTTTTCGCATTGTTGCTGATTACTCTGAAATTGCCCGCCGCTACCAGGTCGCGTTCCCCCAGAATTTTGATTGGCTGATCGAACGCATGCAGGCTGCTAAGAAGGCCCTGAATACCCATCCTCATCCACTCTGCCCGTGCCACAACGATTTGCTCAATGCGAATTTCCTTACCAATGGCCAGCTCTACATCCTGGATTGGGAATACGCTGGCATGGGCGATCCCTTTTTCGACCTGGCCAATTTTTCCGACCACCATAAATTGACCGATGAACAGGACCGCTGGCTTCTGAAATGTTATTTCGAGGAGGTGATACCCAGCCAGTGGGCGCACTTGAAAATCATGAAAATCATGTCCGATCTGCGCGAGGCCACATGGGCGCTGGTCCAGATCGGTATTTCAAAACTCGATTTCGACTTTCGTGACTATGCCGACCAGTTCTTTGGCCGCGTCATTGAAAATATCCAAAATCCTCATTCGAATGAATGGCTTAAGGAGGTAAGTGAAAATGTCTGATTTTCCTACTCATGCTCAAGTAGTTGTCATCGGTGGAGGGGTTGGCGGATGCAGCATTGCATACCATCTAACGCTCATGGGGTGGAAAGACGTTGTCATCCTGGAACGTCATGAGTTGACAAGCGGCTCAACCTGGCACTCTGCAGGCCTGGTCGGCCAGATGCGTTCGGATGCCAATCTTACCCGGATGATGCACTACAGCACCGATCTATATCGGAAGCTGAAGGTCGAGACCGGCCATGATCCCGCCTGGCGCGAGGTCGGCGGCCTGCGGCTGGCTTCTTCCGCCGAACGCATGGAAGATCTTAAGCGGCTGGTCGGCATGGCACAATCCTTCGGGGTGCCGATGGATCTGATCTCGCCCAAGGAGGCACTCGACCTCTTCCCGATCATGAGCCCGGACGGGATCGCCGGTGCAGCTTTTACTCCCAACGATGGCGTTATCGACCCGACCGGTCTGACCAATGCCCTGGCCACCGGCGCCAAACAGCGCGGGGCGCGCATCTTTACGGACACGAATGTGGAGAAGATCAACCTGAAAAACGGTCGCATCCACGATGTGGTCACCGATAAGGGCACGATCGAGACCGAAGTGGTGGTAAACGCAGCCGGGCAGTGGGGAGGTGAGGTCGGGAAGATGGTCGGGCTAACCCTGCCCATCGTGCCGATGGCGCACCTGTACATCATTACCAAACCAATCCAGGGCGTGGGGCACGATTTCCCGACCCTGCGCGACCCCGACCTGCTGGTCTACTGGCGCGAAGAGGTTGGCGGGCTGGTCACGGGTGGTTATGAGCGCAACCCGGCCCCGTTCGGTCTGAACGGCATCCCGCGCGACTTCAAATACCAGCTCCTGCCACCCGACTGGGGGCGTTTTACCCCGCTGATGGAGAACTCCATCAAACGCGTACCGGCTGTGGAGACGGCCGAGGTGATCCAGCTTTTGAACGGACCGGAAGGATTCACGCCGGACGGTGAGTTCCTACTGGGTCCCACTTCGGTCAAGGGTTTCTGGGTAGCCTGCGCCTTCTGCGCCCACGGGTTAGCCGGTGCGGGCGGTATCGGAAAGACCATGGCGGAGTGGATCATCGACGGGCACCCAGAGTGGGATATCTGGCGGTTGGACGTCCGCCGTTTTGGTTCCAACTACAACAGCCAGGACTACACAGTGGCGCGTACCCTGGAAACATACACCCAGTATTACGATATCCATTACCCTGGTGAGGAGCGCCTATCCCGCCGCGGCCTGCGTCTCTCACCCACTTATCATCGACTGCAGGAACTGGGCTGCCACTTTGGGGAGAAGACTGGCTGGGAGCGCCCCAACTGGTTCAAGCCTTACGAAGAAAAGGCCCGCCACGGGCACGAGCCCAAAGGCTGGGCCCACCACAATTGGTCGCGGGCCATCGGCTATGAACACCTGGAGACGCGCGAGAACGCCGGATTATTTGACGAAACATCGTTCAATAAATTTGAAGTGCGCGGGCCGGGTGCGTTGGCTTTCTTGAACAATGTGTGCGCCAACGAAATCGACCAACCGGTGGGAACGATCATCTATACCGAATGCTTGAACAAGCGCGGCGGGATCGAGTGTGACTTCACCGTCACCCGTCTGACCGAGGAGCGCTTCTTTATCGTCACCGGCACGGCCTTCGGACAGCACGACCTGTCCTGGCTGTCTCTGAATATGCCGGAAGACGGGACGGTGGCGATCGAGGACGTCAGCTCGTCCTACGCCTGCCTGGGCCTGTGGGGACCCAAGGCGCGCACGATCCTGGGAAAAGTGACCAAGGATGACGTGTCCAACACCGGCTTCCCCTACATGACCGCCCGCCGCATCGTGGTCGGCGACGTACCGACCCTGGCGTCCCGCGTAACCTACGTAGGCGAACTGGGCTGGGAGTTCTACTGCCCCATGGAATACGCCCTGCGCCTGTGGGATACGCTGTGGGAAGCCGGACAGCCCGAGGGATTGGTCGCGGCTGGCTACAAGGCGATCGACTCCCTGCGACTCGAAAAAGGGTACCGCTATTGGAGCAGCGAGATCAGCCCGGACTATACTCCGCTCGAAGCCGGCCTGGGCTTCGCTGTCAAGCTGAACAAAAAGGATTTCATTGGCAAAGAAGCCCTGCTGAAGCAGAAAGAAGCCGGCGTGAGGCGCAAGCTGTGCTGCATGACTCTCTCAGACAGCCGTACGATCGCCTTGGGCAAGGAACCGATCCGTTCGAAAGATGGCAAGATGATTGGATGGGTGGCCGCAGGCGGATACGGCTATTCCGTTGGGCAAAGCATTATCTATGCCTATCTGCCGATGGAGTTTACCAAGGTTGGCACGGAACTGGAGGTCGAATTCCTTGGGGAACAGGTGAGGGCTGTGGTTGTACAAGCGCCCCTATGGGATCCCAAGGGTGAACGAATCCGGGCATAAACGGCCCAGACGGTCGTATAATAACTCCACCTACCTTGGCAAGAAAACGGTTATTGCATCGCGGCGCGACAGATGGCCGCAAGAATAAACAGATTCTAGAATCCAGAACTTTCAGGAGATGAAACAGATGTCAATCGTAAACGCAAAAGAAATCATGGTGAAAGCTGCCAAAGAGAAATACGCTGTTGGCGCCTTCAATATCACCGACCTGGTCCAGATGGAAGCAGTGGTGGACGTTGCAATTGCAATGAAGTCACCGTTAATCATCCAGACCTCGGTCAAGCCGTCCAAGTTCCTGGGCGTGGATGTGCTGGTGGCAATTTACCGGACGATCGCTGAAAAAGCTCCGATCCCGATCTGCCTGCACCTGGATCACTGCACCGAGATCGAGCACTGCAAGAAATGTGCCGATGCGGGCTATACCAATATCATGATCGATGCCTCCAAACAACCTTACGAGGAGAACATCCGCCAAACCAAGGAAGTCGTCGATTACTGTCACAAAGTCGGAAACATCTCGGTGGAAGGCGAATTGGGCACCGTCAGCGGTGTGGAGGACCAAATCAAGGTTTCCGAAGACGAGACGCAGCTTGCCAATCCGCAGCAAGCCGTCGAATTTGTCGAGCGCACGGGATTGGACATCTTCGCCCCCGCCATCGGCACCGCCCACGGGGTCTACAAAACCAAGAATCCCAAGGTGGACTTCGAGCGCCTGGGCAAGATCAACCAATTGATGAACGGCAAGACGATCAAGACTCCCCTGGTGGTACACGGCGGGACAGGGTTGCCGGAAGACTATATCAAGAAGCTGATCGAGATGGGCGGCGCGAAATTAAACGTCTCCACCGAGTTGAAGCGCACCCTGATCGATGCAGAATACGAGTACATCGCCGCACACCGGGAGGAATACGATCCCGGGAAGGTCGACGAGGCGGTCAGGGACGCCATCCGCAAAGCCGTCGGGCACTGGATCGATATGGTCGGCAGCGCCGGGAAGGCTTAATTCCGAATAGAGAGCAGAGGGGAAGAGTGAGGAGCAGGAATCCGCCCCTCACTCTTCCCTTGCTTCATCAACAATAACCATCAAAAAGGAGTAAGTCATGAAGAAGATAGAAGAATATTTCGTACCCTGGGTAAAAGGCATTCCGATGTACATCTCCGGGCACATCGAGCTTGCCTGGAAAAAACCGGAACTCCATCGCATGATGTCCAACGAGAATCCGAACCCGCCTTCCGAGAAAGTGCTGGAGGCGATTATTAAATATGCCAAGATGTCCAACCGCTACCCGGACCAGGGCCTGGTGGTGCGCGGCAAGATCGCCCAGATCAACGGGCTGGGCGGCGCAGAGAATGTGATGCTGGGCAACGGCTCCAGCGAGGTTTACGACAACATCTTCCGCTGTTTCCTGGCACCCGGAGAGGAAGTCATCCAGCATACTCCCTGCTTCGGCATCTACAAGCTGCGCGGGACCATCCTGGGCGGAAAGATGGTTTCCGTACCCATGATCTACAAGGATAAATACCTCCACTACGACGCGACCGGGATCATCAAGGCAATCACGGACAAGACCAAGATCATTGTCATTGCCAACCCGAACAACCCGACCGGAAACTATATGGATGCCAAGGACTTCGTGCGCATCGCCGAGACCGGCATCCCCTTCATTGTTGACGAGGCTTACGTGGAATATGCCGGGCTGGGGATGTCCCAGGTAGGCCTGACCAAGAATTACAAGAATGTGATCGTCACGCGCACGCTTTCCAAGGCTTATGGACTGGCCGGCTTACGCTTTGGCTATGCCATGGGTGACAAGGATGTGATCGGACAAATCTCGGCTGCCCTGCTACCCTGGAACGTGGGCACGATCCCCATGTGGGCAGCGCTGGCGGCGCTGGAGGATACCGAAGCCCTGGCGTTCCGTGTGAAGTTCAACAACGGCGAGGTGGATTTCATCACAGAAGCACTCAGCGAAGTAGCCGATCTGGTGGTTTTCCCCTCAAAAGCCAACTACATTCTTTTCGACTGCGGTAAAACAGGCAAGAAGGGCAAGGATATGGTCGCCTATACTGAATCGAAAGGCTTGATCTTCCGCCCGGAAAGTGAAAAATACGGCAGTGACGGCTGGTTCCGCATCACCATAGGCTCGAAGGAAGAAAACCGCATGGCTGTCGATGTGGTGCGCGAGTTTTTGACCAAGAAATAATCCGGTCACCCCAAGGGTCGAAACGATCTCATGGGTTGTTCCAAGTGAGGAGGCAAAGCATGGAAAAAATTAAAGCTGTATTCTTTGACCAGGACGGTGTGATCATCGACACGGAACGGGATGGTCACCGCGTCTCGTTCAATATGACCTTCAAAGAATTCGGTTTCACCGACGAGTGGAGCGTGGACTACTACCACGAGCTGCTCCAGATCGCCGGCGGAAAAGAGCGCATGAAGCATCACCTGCAGACCAAGGGATTCAGCAAGCCCGTGCCGCCAGAGCAGGTGGATGATCTCATCAAGGAGATGCACAAGCGCAAGACGGCCATTTTTGTCGAGTTGATCGAGACCGGCAAACTGCCGCTGCGACTGGGAATCCACCGCTTCATGAAAGAGGCCATGGAAGCCGGCCTAAAGATCGGCGTGTGCACCACCTCCAATGAGCAGGCGGCCAAGGCGATCACCGAGAAGATCCTTACGGACATCAAGTTCGACATCGTGCTGGCCGGGGATGTGGTCAGCCAGAAAAAACCCGACCCGGAGATCTACAACCTAGCCCTGACCCGGACCGGCCTGAAACCGGATGAAGTCATCGTTGTGGAGGATTCCAAGAACGGCGTACTGGCTGCAAAAGCTGCCGGGACACACGTGGTGGTGACCACCAACTACTATACCGAGAAAGAGGATGTCAGCGGCGGCGATATCATCGTCACCTGCCTGGGCGATCCGGACGGAGAGAAAGGGCGCCTGACGAAAGGCGGCAACAACCTGAAGTTTGACGGCGTACTGCGGGTAAAGCAGGTGGTTGATTATTTTACCGGATAAAGCCGTTACACCTGAGGAATAAAGACCAAGAGGACGCAGAGAATAAACCTTTGCGTCCTTTGTTCAAACGATATTCCGGATTGCTACCATGTCAAATGAACTGCTCGATATTGTCGATGATGATGACCTGGTCACAGGCCAGGAAATGAGAGCCGTTGTCCACCAGCGCGGCCTCCAACACAGAGGGGTTCACATCTTCCTGGTCACACCGGAGGGCAAGCTGCTCGTGCAGCAACGCGGCAGGCAGAGGGGGACCTCCCCCCTGGCCCTGGACTGCTCGGTCTCGGAGCATGTCAAAGCCGGAGAAGGTTATCCAGAAGCTGCAGCCCGCGGTCTCGCAGAAGAGCTGGGCATCCAGCGTGCCAACCTCCATGCGCTGATCAAATTCAAAATGGATTATGGTCCTAACGACAGGGAGATCTGCCAGTTGTATGAAGGGAACGTTGATCCAGCCCTTGTGTCCTTCGATCCGCTTGAGGTCGAGGGGATTGCCTGCTACAGCCTGGACGATTTAGAAATGCTTATCCGTAATGGGAAGGTGGCATTCAGTGGCTGGTTTGTGCAACTGATCCACTGGTACCTGGGCAGGTCTTCCGCGCTGCAGGTCCTGAAGAACTTCACCCGCAAGCGTCTTCTACTGCCGTCTGAATGACCGGGAGACTCCTCCGGGGGAGAAACAACGGCTCGGCGCAACTTATGGAATAATCCAGCTGATCACCCAGAACATGCCGGCGGCAAGCAGTGCGGTAATCGGGATGGTGAGTAGCCAGGCCATGGCGATCTCCTGTGCAACCCCCCAGCGGACCTTATTTGCCCGCTCGCCTGCACCCACGCCCATGATCGCCGAGCTGACCACCTGCGTGGTGCTCACGGGTCCCCCGAGCAGGGAGTTGCCCAGGATGACGACTGCCGAGGTCAGTTGGGAAGCAAACCCGTCCACCGGCCGGATCTTGTAGATCCTGCCTCCCAGGGTGCGGATCAATTTCCATCCACCCACGGCAGTGCCCAAGGCGATCATCGATGCACACAATAAAATCACCCAGCGTGGAACCGCGAAGGCATTCAAATATCCTGAGGTGACCAGCGCCAGGGTGATGACCCCCATTGTCTTTTGGGCATCGTTGGCGCCATGACTGAGTGCCAGTGAAATACCAGTCAAAATTTGGCTGCGCTTGAAAAAGCCGTTGATGTGCGGTGTGGCCTTCCAACTTAATATCAAGACAAGCTTGATAATAATGTATCCAAATACAAAACCGATAATGGGGGATGCAAATAAGGCGATCAATACTTTCTCCAAGCCCTTGATCTCAATGGCCTGCCATCCCGCTGCCATCACAACTGATCCAATAATTCCACCGATCAGGGCGTGAGAAGAACTGCTCGGAAATCCCAGGTACCAGGTCAACAAATTCCATAGGATGGCGCTTACTAATGCTGCCAGGATCACCTGCGTACTGATGAGTTGGGACGCAACGATGCCGTTTCCAATGGTTTTTGCCACCGCCGTGCCAAAGATAAACGGCCCTGAGAACTCTGCCAGCGCAGTTACCCCCAGGGCGACCGGCGGTGAAAACGCCCGTGACGAAATCATTGTGGCCACCACGTTGCTCGAATCGTGGATACCGTTTAGAAAATCGAACAGGAGGCCAAGAACGATCACGGCGATGAGGACGGGAGTCATGATTGATGCCTCTTCCTTTGGTTTAGTCTTGATAATAAAATCAAAGTTGTTTTTCCAGGGACAATAAAATGCTCAGCGATCCTAATCCTGCCCACGCTCAGGTAATCTTTACAATAATATCAGCGATGACATTTGCTGCCTCATCTCCGTGGTCAGCCGCGTTGCTCAAGTGGCGATAGACCTCGCGAGATTTCAGCATCTTGATCAAGTGCTGAATGTCCTCTGCGCCGCTGAAAAGGTCAGCCAGGGCCTCACGATAAACCTCTTCCACCCGGTTTTCGAGAGACTTGGCACGCTGGGCATGATCGTTGGCGACCCCGGGATGATCTTCCAGGCGATCGACCGCCATCAACAGTTCATACGCGGCATCCCTGAGGAGGGATGCCATCTGCTGCATATAATTTGTCGGCTCGACCTTCAAAATCTCCATCTCGCTGGAGGTGCTGTAGGCGTAGTCCAGGACATCGTCGATCGTTCGGGAAAGCGTAAAAATATCCTCACGGTCGAAGGGGGTGATGAAGGTTTTATTTAATTCATCGATCAAGATGCGTCGGGCTTCGTCAGCCTCTTTTTCCTTGGCGGAAAGTAGAGCCGAAGCAGCAGGGTCCCGGGAGATCATAAAGGCCTTGAGGGCTTCCAGCCCTTCCAGGGTAAGCGAGGCCTGGTCATGGATCAGTTTCAGGAAAACATTCTGTTTTTTCTTAAACATACGAAACATGGATGAAAATCCTCCTTGGGATGGTGGAACTTCCTGCTGTTACGAAGGCAAGTTTGATACCGTAAACGTCAATAATAACATAAAAACCAACAACGCCATTCTGTTTCCAGCGCTGAGGCAGGGAGGAACGATCACAGTCTCAGCGCGGCGGCGACGGAGGCGAGCACTGCCTCAATTTCCAGAAAATCCGGGTGCCAACGACCGGACTCCGGGTGCATCAACACCTGGACCCGGGGACCGATGCCAACAAAACCATAGCCCAGCGAGCGGGAGGCCTGCAAGTCCCAAGGACCGTCGCCCAGGTAGACGGTCCGGTCGAAAGCGGGGCAGGCGTAGAAATTCCGGGCCTTTTCAGCGGATATCTCCATGATCCTCATGCGGTTCCGGTCGTCGTCCGAGGTGGCCATTGGGATGCCATCGACATTCAGGTCGCTTGCCCGCAGCTTGAACAGGGCCTCGCTGTGCCAGCAGCCGGTGGCGATGGCAATCCCTGCCCCATCGAGTTTTCGCAACCTCTCCAGGAAGCGCGAGGCGCCGGGGACCTCACTGAAAGCCCCGGGGGATTCTTGGTGCATCCTTTCGAGGTGCCAGAGCACCCTGCGTTTCACCTCTTCGAACTGCTCTGCCTCAGGATTCCTCCCGGTGAGGCGCCTGATCGCCTCCAGCGTCACGCCGGTGGAGGTTTTGTCGACATACCCGTTCAAATCCGCGTTGACCGTCGGGTAGCTGAGCACCTCTGCGATGGCAAGCCCGAAGATCTCCCGATCGTATTCGTAGGACTGGGTGAGAGTCCCGTCAATGTCCAGCATAACCAGGTTCAAGGGATACAATCCTTTGGATTCATCTTCACTGATCCTGGAGCAGTTATTTTCATTTTCATCAAATTAAAACCACTTTACATGCGGCCGGGTAAGCTTGCGACCCTTCCAGGTTAAACGGCCGGTAAGACTGAGGCGCAGCGATTGAAAAGCAGTCACTTCGTTCGCCAGAAGAGTGACTGGATACATGAGCGCCAGACCAAAGGGGATGCCCAGCTCCAGATAGGGTATCAACCACAGGAGCAAAGAAAGACCTATACAAGTAGCAAGCTGCTCCACCCGGGCCTCGGGTGCCCGCCCGAAGATTGACAGCACCAGGATGATCAACGGCTCCCAGAACATCACTACCAGCCAGAGGTAAACAAAGGAAAATCCCAGCAGATGAAAATCAAAAGCCGCAAAGAGGTTTTTGGCAAAACCTTCAAAAGCTGCGCGGCTTCCGTGGTACATCTTGCATGTTATCAGGTCAGTGATATTCACAACACGCCAGCGCAGTCCAGCCGCTTTGATCCGCCTTGCCAACATCAAATCGTCGACAATCGACGAACCAACACTCTCGTGCCCACCGATCGCCTGGTAAGCCTCGCGTCGAAACAACATCATCTGACCTACTGCGTTGGAAAGTGCTGGCAGCCGGAGCCTGTACGCCAACCAAAGCGGGTTGAAGCAAAAGAATGCCCAGGAAAAAAAAGGGACAAGCAGCCTTTCCCCCCAGGTGTGCATTTCCTGGCGAGGAAAACCGGTCAGCAGGTCGGCCTGTTCGCCGATCAAAGCGGTTACGATGAGGCGCAGCGTCTGTGGCCGGTGAAGAGTATCTGCATCGGTGAAGAGCAGCAAGTCGCCGCGTGCCTGCTGGGCCAACTGCACACACGCCCAGTTCTTCCCTGACCGGCTTTCAGGGGGCGGGCTACCGATTAGAACCTTCAGCTTTGATTGTGTGCTGGCAATTTGCTCGAGGATCGAGCGGGTGGCATCGGAGGATTGGTCGTCCAAGGCAAGAACTTCAAAAGAGGGATAATCCTGCGCCAGGAGCGACTGGATACACCCTGCGATATTCTTTTCCTCGTTGCGGGCTGGAACAATAAGACTAACCTTGGGAAAAAGGAGCGGAGGAGCATGTTTCCTGGCCTGGCGGAGAATCAAGGCGTTGCTCAAAATAACCAGCAGAATGACTGCCTGAAAAATGATAAGGTGAAGAATCAGGGCATGGGAAAAATAATCAGCCATGCTGTACTCAATCCCTAGACCGGAAGAAGCGGTGTGCCAGCCAGGGGCGCACGCGCGGCCAATGGCTCAAGTCGGTGCGATGCGTCCAGGCTAGAATGAGAGCTTCACCCAATAATACAAAGAAGAAAAGAGGGTCAGGCATCCAGAGGAGCAGTGCCACCAGTATCCCCCCTAATGCGAGTATGACTGACCATCCAGGCGGAGTGATTATTGCGATCCCGATCACCGCAGAAATCACCCCCGCCAGCGAAGCCTTCCAGATCGTCAACCCTATCCATACACCCAAGGCGGTGGAGATGGCCTTGCCTCCCCGGAAGCCCAGGAAAGGTGAAAAGACATGTCCCAGCATTGGCGCTATAGCAATTAGAAACATGGGCACACCGCGGATTCCGAAATTGAAGTAGGCCAGCCCAACTGGGGCAGCTGCTTTGCTGATGTCCAGCAACAGGGCTAAAAAGCCTGCCGCCCTGTTCCCTGCCCTGAAGACATTGGCAGCGCCCGGGTTGCCATCTCCCAGATGACGCACATCCAGACCAAGGAAAATTCTCCCCAACCAGACAGAAAATGGCAGCGAACCACAAAGGAATGCAACGAGTATGAATATTACCTGGATCATGAATATATTATATTGAATTCATCAAAGAATTGTTCATTATTCTTGGGAGCTCAAGAACTGAATGATGGAGGCGGCCACTGCCCGTCCGCGAGCAGCAGCCTCCACCACGGTGACACCATTCATCAAAAACTCTTCCCCAATGAATATCTTGGGATGTCTGGCGAGCTGGTGGGACTGCAAATCGAATGAAGCCCGACCAGTGTTACCAAGCCAGGCGGAATATGCGCCAGTGGAATCCGCGGATCCAACTTCCGCCAGATAAATAGCTGCGAAATCCCCCTCAATATTATTCAAGTACAGGTTATTTCCCACTGATTGGTTGCCGTGAAAGGCAATTCCGCAGGACATCACACCCTGCACATCGCGCTCCAATGCCGCTCTTAGAAGTGGATCGGAAGCAGATCTCACCCACAGTTTACCTCCCGGCTGACCTTCTGGAGCAAAGACTTCCACTTTGCTGCCAGCTAGAATGAGATAGTATGCGCAGCTCAATGCTGAAGGACCTCCGCCAAAAACAGCAACCTTTGGGCCGCTTTGAGATTGATCTGGTCTAATCCAGCCATCTTCACCAGCTTCGGCACAAACCCAACGCTGCAGTTCAGCAATCCGCACCGGCGAGCCGGCATAGTCACGGCGGTAGCAGTCCCGCTGGCATAAACGGTCAGCCGCGCAAGTGATGCCACACACTTCGCCAAATGGATTTTTCTCGCGTATCAGGCGAGCTGCACCGGCATAATTCCTGGCTTCCATGCGGCGCATAAAACCGGGGATATCAATTCCTGCCGGGCAGCCTGCCACGCACTCCGGTTCCTGGCAGCCCTGGCAGTGAGCTGCGGCAAGATGTGCATTATGCATGGTGATCGCATCAACAGGGCTATATGCAGGTTGTCGATACGGCTGGTTCACAAAGTGGACGAACTGTTTGGGGAATTTGCGGGAATCATACTCCGGCATGTGCAGCTCGCGCAGGATCACATTGGCGGCACCCACCCCGGAAACCGTTGTGGCTGGTGCGCCGGTGGCCATCACCGTGGAATCACCACAGAAGTACAAGTGCTTCCATTCGCTGCGGGCGTGGAGGCGTTTCAACATCTCCTGCCCGATCTGGTTCTTCGGACCCCCTACTGCGCCACCGTTCTTCAGCAGGTAGCGTTCGATGGTGGTTGGCGTGCCGATAATGAGCGTGCGGATGTGCTGGCGAAAACCCGGGATGTGCTGCTCAATTTGATCGATCATGCGCCCGGCTTCGCGCTGTTTCTGGGTCTCATATTCTGCTGAGCGGTAACCTGGATCTTCGGGATGGGGCCAATTGCACAAGTTGGGGGCGATTGCCATCACCACGAGATGGTCCGGTGGACAAAGTGTTGCATCGACCAGTGAATTGATGTAGAGGGTCAGGTCGGAAGAATCAATGACTTTACGATTTTCGATGAAAATCTCCCAGGGGTAAGTGTTCTTTGGGATGGCTTCACGATCCACCACCATATAGAGGGTCATGCTTGGGTAGGTGGGAACCAGCGACTGCGCCCATCTTAACCGCTCGGGGGCTATATGTTCCGGGCGAACCAGCTTGCCATATATATTCCATACGGTGGCATTGGCAATAATCCGCTCTGCTTTAATTTCAATCCCGTCCTGCAAGCGAACACCGTAAGCTTCGCCATTTTGAATAAGAATCTCATCCACCAGCTGCCGGTAAAGCACTTGTCCACCATGGCGCTCGATGGCTTTTTCTATTGTGTTTGGCAGCATCTGCGCGCCACCAGCAGGAAAGTACACTCCACCGACGTGATTATCAATGAACATGGTGGCTGCCATTACAGCCGGGGTCTCTTCGGCATTTGTATAGGAATAGGCTGAGCAAAGTTTATCGAAAAAATTGAAAATTCCCGGGGTATGGAAATATTTCTTGAGCAGATCCATGGTGCTGGTCGATAGCAGCTTCTGCATGCGCAGGATTGCAAACGGAGCGCTCATCAGCCGGCGCAGGCCCTGGCGTGGGGAAAATTCCGATGGTGGTGAAATGACCTCGTTCTTGATGACGATATTTTCATACAGTTTGTACAGATCGGCATAAAATGCCCGCAAGCCGTCTTTTTCTTCCGGGAATAATGGGAACAATTCCTCCAGGAAACGGTCGATATCCGGCCAGAAGATGATCTCATGCCCTTCAAAGGTCATGCGCGCCAGGGTGGCGTGAGCCACCACATCGATGGGTTCTTCGAGCTCGTTCATCAGAGAGCGAAATGGCCGGAAGCCTTTTTCTCCAAAACCATAGAGCATGGCAGCACCGACATCAAATACATGATCTTCGCGTTTAAAGGATGTACAAGCGCCGCCGGGCTTATTCTGTTGATCAATCATCAAAACAGACAGACCACGTTTAGCCAATAAGCTGGCGGCTGTCATACCCCCCAGACCAGCCCCTACCACGATCACATCATACCGATCCTTCAGTATATTATCTGGTAAGATCCTCATCGTCCACTTCTCCAATTCCGTATACCATCAAGTCAATTTAGATTAGGTTTACCCATAATCGTTTCATTAATTTTAACCCAGATTTAGAGAATAAGAAAGAACTTAAGGAGTAGAAATGATTATAGAAATCCCCCAACAAGAAAAGAATAAAACGCATAAGAAAAAGCAACGAAAGTGGATCGGCAGGATTCGGAAATCATCCCCGTCAGAGGAACTGCGACCACGCAGTTATTTGCCAGAACAATGGGTCGCTTAAAAAGGTTGTGCTCTCGTGAATAAGTAGATCGAAAGGGGGGCAGTCCAAATGGCCCGGATCATCGGTATGTTTGGCATCATTATCGGATCAAGCAGAGTCGATCTTTTTACTTCTTCGTCCCATAACAGCCATCTGGCTCAAGCCAATGCTGAGGAAGTAAAGCAGGATCATCGGGGCCATCACCAATGACATATTGACTGGGTCCACGGTGGGGGTTACTGCCGCGGCAATAATGGCGATGATCACGATAGCGTGCCGCCAATACTTTGCCAGCCATTTCGGCTTGACTATACCCATTAAAGACAATACATAGGTTACGAGGGGAAACTCGAACGCAATCCCGATCCAGAAGAGCAACCCCGTTACGAAATCAACATAAGAGGATACACGAGGGATGGTATGGATGCCCATAAAGGAGAGCAAGAAGGGTAAGGCGGTGGGGAGCAGAAGATAATATGCAAACAACACTCCACCAATGAAGAAAATCAATGTGAGCGGGATGCCCAGGAGACCCATCTGGCGGGCACGCGCGTGCAGGCCAGGCGCGGCAAAAAGCCAGAGCTCAAAAGCAATGTAAGGCAAAGCCAGGGCAAAGCCGGCAACCAATGCCACGCGCATGAAAACGCCGACCGATTCGGTGACATCAATGGCTTGCAGGGTGTTTATCCCCCCGATTGGCACGGATAAAATATCAATGATCCTGGTTGTTAAGGTTGCGCAAATGGCAACACCGATCACCAGACCAATAACCATGCGGAACAAATGCTTGCGAAGGGCATCCACATGCTCAAGAAGAGCAGACGGTTGTTTTAAGGTAGCGGTGAACGCCTCCACCAGAGGCTGATCTTCGGGCTCTTCGGTCAGGAAGATTTGAGCACGCTTGAATGCTTTGATGGGGAATACAATCACCTTCCCCAACAGGCGGAAGGGAAAGGTGATGATTTGCCGGAGTCCGCGGAGAATTTTGCGCATATTTCACTTTGATTTTGATTGTTCTTCCGTGGGAGCGGGAGGTGTTATTCTATTGGAATCGTCTGAAGATTCTTCCGCTGGTTTCTTGGAAGTGTCTGCTGATCCAGCGACCCTCAATTCACCTGCCATGGAATCAAGCGATTTCTGGGCGTTTTTTACAGGTTGGATGACTCCTGCTTCCAATGACTGTTTCATTTCTTCTATCCCGGCTTGACGCATCAGTTCGTTGGGGAGCGATCTAACTTTGTCAGAGGCTTCCCGGGCAGTTTTCCAGGCATCCGACTTGATCAATTTGTTTAGTCCCTGCCCGAGGCTCTTTCCAATTTTTACCAGATCCTTGGGGCCCAGAATCAACAAGGCGAGCAGGACGATGAAAAGAAACTCAAGCGGGCCGATACCAAAAATCTCCATGGTGTGACCTTCTGTTTACTCTGTAAATACCGATCATTAAGAGACTAAATTATATCAGCAAAACCAAATCCGAAATCTATCACGTATCAGACTATCGACAACAACGCACTGATTCGGTTCCGCGCCTAATTGCCGGGCGGCTTTTACAGAGTAATTCTGCGGTATAAGCGAGACAGAAATCGATGGTATGATGCATTCTTGGCCTTCAGGAACTGCATCCCGCACGGGGCTGGGCCAGTTGTAAAAAATGAATTTACAGGGATAATTTTCAGCTCGTATGTCAAAATGGGTATCTTCTCCTGTCGAAATCTGGAACCGCCTACGCGGATCGTTTTCGCATCTGGTGACCGGTGGTGATTGGGCTTCGGAACATCCAGAAAAAATACGGCAAAACCTGCACTGGTTCTGGTCGGACGGTCTATTTTCTTCAGCGAGTGATAATATCATTGTCACCTACATGACATTGTACGTGCTGGCACTGGGGGCCACGCGCGCCCAGATCGGGATCATGAGCGCATTATCCAGCTTAAGCGCCACGCTACTCTTGTTACCCGGGGCAATGCTGGTTGAGCGTTTCAACCATCGCAGGGAGATCACGCTCCTCTTCGGTGGTGGTATTTCACGCCTCGCCATATTTGTAATTGCTTTGATTCCTTTCGGGTTGAAGGGCGAGGCGCTGGTCTTGACCGCCATGGCGCTTTCCATCACCCGCGATGCCTTTGCCAACCTGTCCTTCCCGGCTTGGCTTTCCTTCGCGGCTGACATTGTCCCGATAGAGGGACGCGGCCGCTATTTTGGGGCGCGCAATTTCATCATGGGGATTGCCGGAATGCTTACCATACTCCTGGTCGGCGCATTGATCAGCCGCCTCAACAAACCGGAGGGTTACCAGCTGGGGATGGCGCTGGCATTCCTGCTTGGAACCGCCTCCACCTTTTCATTTTCCCGGTTGCACGACCCCGCCAGGCAGACCGTACTTCAAACACCTCCGCCAATGGAACTGCCTGCTCTCTTACGGGACCTGCGAAAATTGCCTGCCCTTCCAGCACTGATCGCCAGTGCCGTTGTGTGGAATTTTTTCCTCAACATTCCTGGTCCATTCTTTAGTGTTTACATGGTGGAGAACCTGAAGGCCAGCGCCACAATGGTCGGGATCGCCAGCGTCACAACGGCAGTTTCGAGCCTGCTGGTGCAGAGAAGGCTCGGAAAGCTGGCCGACCGATGGGGGGCGCATCGTCTGCAACTGATCAGCGGACTGCTCATTCCCATCCTGCCGATCGCCTGGGTGTTCACCCGCGTGCCCTGGCACGTCATCCCCATAAATATCGTGAGCGGGGTCTTATGGGGTGCTTACGGTCTGGCGTCATTCAATCTGCTGCTGGAACTAACACCCCAGGAAGGGCGGGCGCGCTACTCGGCCATGTACCAGATGTTCGTCACACTGGCATTGGCGGCAGGTGCGGTGGTGGGCGGCTGGATGGTCACCCAGTGGGGATATACAGCCATCTTTGTTACTTCCGCCATCGGGCGACTGCTGGCCGCCCTCCTGTTTGCCCGTTTTGTCCGCAGGCCGGTTTCCAATCCAAACGCGAACTAAACCGTTTTCACTGCTGCGACAGTTCCTTCCAGAACTTCAGCTTCTCAATCGCCTGATAAGTCTCACCACCCTCATGGTCGTTAAACTGCCAGACGTTGATTTGCTTTGGCCCTGCATAGTGATTGTAAGCCGCAAAGACAGTGGATGGCGGGCAGGTCATATCCCTCAGGGCGACGGAGAAGAGTGCCTGAGCCCTGGCCCGGGCGGCAAAATTGACGCAATCATAATAGGACAGTGTGTTGAAGACCGTCTCGACCTTGTCGCGATGGATCTTGCAGAAATGGGCGATCTCGGAGTACGGGGCATT
>CAIQQN010000247.1 GCA_903873975.1 uncultured Anaerolineales bacterium | reverse complement strand
CTGCAGCAGGGTCCTGGCCTGGGTCGGATCATAGGGATAGGGGGTCAGGCTGGTGTCGGTCCAGTATGAGTTTGGCCACAGGGAGGCGGGGACGGTGGTCTTGCCGAACAGGAGGGTGTCGACGATGGTCTGGCGGTCGATGCCCAGCATGATGGCCTTGCGCACGTCCACATTCTTGAACGGGCAGAAACCATCATAGTCGCTCTGGCCAACGCCGGTGCCTTTTACGCCCAGGTTGAAGAAGTAATGTTCAAATTCCGGGCCGGCGTCCACACGGGTGTGGATGGCAGGCTCGAGGGCGGGCAGGTCAGCCAGGTCAGATTCGGCAAAGTCCGGGACAAAGTCCACGTCGCCGGTCTTCAGGGCCGCCTTGGCCGTCTCGGGATCCGGAACGAACTTGATCTGGATCTGGTTCAGCTTGGGGAGACCCTTCCAGTAGTTCGGGTTGGGCAGCATGGTCAGGTGATCGCCGGCGACCCAATCGATAATGACAAACGGTCCGGATGAAATGGTCGGCCAGTGAGTGAAGGGATCCTTCTCCAGGGCGGTCTTGCCCTGCAGGAGGTGCATCGGCTGTATACTGCCCTGGTTATTGGGGCCGGAAGTGAACAGCGTCTGCCAGCCCGGATAGAGGGCTGAGAAGTGCAGGATGACAGTGGTGTCATTGGGGGTATCGATGCTAGCGATCTGGTCATAGCCGGCGCGGGAGTAAACTGCATTGCCCGGGTC
The DNA here is from genome assembly GCA_903873975.1 of uncultured Anaerolineales bacterium. Lineage (GTDB taxonomy): Bacteria > Chloroflexota > Anaerolineae > Anaerolineales > Villigracilaceae > UBA877. Next base: position 1,598 of record CAIQQN010000247.1, on the reverse strand, counting down.
GGTTTCCACCTGCCAGGTGAACTTCACGTCCGCCGAGGTAAGCGGCTGACCATCGGACCAGTACAGGCAGGGCTTGAGGTGCCAGGTGATGGTGAGACCGTCCGCAGAAACACCGCCGTTGAGTGCGGTGGGAACTTCGACGGCCAGCTCGGGTACGAAGTTGTTATTGGCATCCCACGAGGCGAGTCCAACCAGAATACTCTGGGTGATCCACTGGGCGAAGGACATGGAGCTGAAGAGCCCGCTTAACAGGTCCGGTTCCTGGGAAAAAGCCACGGTGACGGTTTTGCCACCCGAGGGGAACGGAATTGGCGCAGTTCCTATCGCCGCAGCGCACCCAAATGTTGGTGGTGTATTAGTGGGATGAATCACTGCTGTGGCCGGGGCAACCGTGGTGGCTGCGGGGCCGCAAGCCGCAAGAATCAGGCTGGCCAATGCGACCAGCGATACGAGCAAAAACATTGAACGTTTCACAATCTCTCTCCTCTCAATATATGGAAAAAACTGAAGGTTGGGTTTTGGGGAACAAACAAAAATAGTATTGGTGCAGGGCACCTCCTCTCTCTCGTGATAAGGAACATTATACAATTTTTTGTGTAAATAGCAACCATCCTGATGTATGGATTCTTGTCCCAGTTTACATCATTGTATATAGTTGATTATATTATAGTATTTGTAGTAGAGCCTGTGGATAAGTGGAAAACCCAAATACCCCGGCAGTGCTGGCTTGATCCCAAGTGCGACCCACATGGGTGGTAGTTCCAACCACGTGCGGGGATTTTGGCCCTGTGGAAAAGTGCTGGAAAAGGTTCCTCATTTTTTGGAAGGCCAGCAAGCATATTAGAACAGGAACTACAGCTTGGCTAACCGGGAAATAGCCCCCCACATATGGGGTATCATATTTCGAACAATTGAGCGACTTTTCCACAGACCGCGCGAGTTATCCACAGATTATGGGCAGTTATCCACAGCTTTGGGCATTTGCCCCGTCGAAGAGACGCCCATATATGGGATTACGCCCTGTGGCTGGATCCTATTTTCCAGCAATTCCTCACCGGTATTCAGGAAACGGTCCGGCCTAATCTGATGCTCGTTGAAGAGGTTGCCGATCATCTCAGCGCAAGTGTTTCACAGGGCTTGCGCATCAATGCTCCTCCCTATCCGGCAATCAAGGATGGCTGGTATGGAGGCAGGCTGATGGTCGCGCGGATGCGATTCGCGATGATGCTGAGATGCTCCGGGGTATGGACAAAATCCAGCGGGTTGGTGTCAATCGTCAGCACAGGCGTTCCGTCATAGGGCCGGGAGAAAAAGTCTTCGTAGGCCCGGTTGAGTTCTTCGATGTAGCCGCGCTCCATATTGCGTTCGTATGTGCGGTCGCGCGTGGCGATGCGCTGCATCAACACATCGGTATCTGCGTGCAGGTAAACCAGCAGGTCGGGCATCGGGATTTTCTCGGCCAACGCCTCGTGGACGCGCTTGTACATTTCCAGTTCATCGCCTTGCAGGTTGATGCGGGCGAAGAGCGAGTCTTTGGCAAAAGTATAATCGGAGAGCAGGGACTTGCCGGATTCGACAATGGCCGTAACGCCTCGCCT
>CAIQQN010000246.1 GCA_903873975.1 uncultured Anaerolineales bacterium | reverse complement strand
TCGTATTTTTACGCCACGGGGGAATTGATGGGTGTCTTGCATCCATACGGAATGCAGAAATATGCATGGATTGCCGTAACCGTTATCGCCCTTGCCAATATTATCTTCGGCGCATTGTATATGTACTCACTTGGGGTATTCAATGAGGGCGGAGGTTCGTTCACGGCAGCCATGCGCTACCTCGGTCCATCTATCAGCCTGATTGTTGCGGTAGTGCTCATCCAGGACTACATATTCACCATCGTGGTTTCCACGCTATCCGGCGTGCAGCAACTGCTCTCCATTGCACAGCTTTCTAACACATTTTGGGTATGGCGATTTCTGATTGGAGCATCCTTGGCATCCGTGACATGGTGGCTTACTATCCGAGGGCGGGGTGAATCAGCACGGGTGGTCTTCATGCTGCTGGGCGTTTTTCTGATGTTGACCGTCGTAATGGCTGTTGGACTTTTCATTGCAAAGGGCCGCGGCGTCAGTCCGCTGGATTATACAGAGACTGTTACAAAAACCACCATCTGGACAGCCATGTACCACATGCTGACAGCCTCCATGAAGGGGCTGGTTGCCTTGAGCGGTCTGGAAGCCATGTCGAATGGCATCCAGTTTGTGATCCACGAGGATATGCCCCTGGTCAAATGGGGGAAAAAACACCTGGCGAAATTAAACCAACTCTGGAATTTCTACAGCGGGAGTTCCGGCATTGGCCGCATGGTCCAGACGGCATTCCTTTTCTATGGGGGCGTTACCACTGCATTCTTGGCATATTTCTCTGTGCACTTCAATGCCTTTAACGATGTGCAAGGACGTTCCCTCGTCGGCAATCTGGCTTTCATTGCCTTTAACCAATTGGGGAATGGAGGCTGGATCTTGTATTGGGCGTATCAAATCATAGCGGTTGCCTTGCTGGCGGCCGCCTCTATGACGGCTTATCAGGATCTGCAATCCATGGCATGGCGGAATGTTGCGATTGGAGAAATTCCTGAAATTGTGGTGTACCGCAACCCCAAAGGAACATTCACACGTCCCGTCACGGCTGCTGCCCTCGCCGCCATCTTCATCCAATTTCTGGTTCGAGGCGATACCAGTCTGGCCATCCCCTATTATGGCGTGGGCGTTTTCCTGCCGATCCTGGCCATGGGACTTGCCATACGGAAACACATCCGGATGAATGCAATCGGCGCTAAACGTTTCTGGGGCAGCCTGGGGGCCAGCCTGGCGGCAGGTCTGGCAGCTCTCGTTTTTGTAGGCCAGATCGTCGGTAAGTGGGAAGAGGGCGGATGGGTGGTGCTGATCTCCTTAAGTATCCTCATCCTGATGGCACACGCCATTCTCATCTCTCCTATAGGTCACCGGGGTCCGCAGGATATCCATCGTATCATCCGGGACAAGTCTCGCATCCAGGGGCAGATGGGGAATATCGTGGAATGGCAATCCCTGAGGGTCCAGGAATACCGTTTCCGCATACTCGTAGTTGTTTCAAAATTCTGGGAGTGGTTTGGAGTCCGCCGTCCCATGCGATTCGACCCCCCCGTGGCCGCGGGTGATTTTGAGGAAGCATTGAACCATAATGCTGATACTTTTCTCGATCAATATCTCGAGAGAAAACCCAGACGCAAACCAAAAGCAGGTGGCGCACCGAAAGAGACTGCTCCGGGCGATGAAGAAGGAAAAGAGCAATAGAGTCTGCATGAAATCACTAAAAACCTAGCAACATTTGTTGCCAGGTTTTTATTCTAAAATCCCCAATCCCCATTACCTGATTCCTAATTACCTGATCACTAATTCCGCCTTTCCCCTTCTTCCTCTGGCTCCTCTGGTACTTCTGGTACCTTGTCTATGCAGCCCAATCGCCAGCGGCGACCATCCCGGGCGAGCAACTGCTCCGCCTCGCCGGGCCCCCAACTGCCAACCGGATAGACGGCAAGTGGCGGGTCGTTATGCGCTTCCCAGCCCTGCAGGATCGGGTCCACCATTTTCCAGGAGGCCTCGATGCCATCGCTGCGGGTGAAGAGCGAAGCGTCCCCATCCAGTGCTTCAAGCAATAGCCGCTCGTAAGCTTCTGGCAGGGAGCCGCTGAACAGGGAACTGTAGTGGAAATCCATATCCACCGAGCGCATCTCCTGAACGGAATCAGGGAGTTTGGCTTCAAAGCGCAGGTGGATGCCTTCATCCGGCTGGATGCAGAGCGAGAGGATATTGGGGGTGAAATCCCAGCCTTTGGGCAGCCTGAACATCAGGTGCGGCGGACGCTGGAACTCGATGATGATCTCGGAGGTCTTGCGCCTCAATGCCTTGCCGGAGCGCAGGTAGAACGGTACGCCCTGCCAGCGCCAGTTATCAACGTTAAGTTTGAGTGCTGCAAAGGTGGGCGTCTGCGAACCAGGGGCAACGCCCTCCGCCTCCCGGTAACCGGCATACTGCCCGCGCACTGTCTCGGCCAGCGGCACCGGGCGGATGCTCTCGAACACTTTGGCCTTCTCGTTGCGGACCGCATCGGCGCTGAACGAACTGGGCGCTTCCATCGCCACCAGCGCCAGCAGTTGCAGCAGGTGGTTCTGGAACATATCTCGCATCACCCCGGCAGTGTCGTAATAGCCGGCGCGGTGGCCAACGTCCACGCTCTCGGCCACGGTGATCTGCACGTTGTCCACGTAGCGGCGGTTCCAGACCGGTTCGAAAATGGTGTTGGCAAAACGGAAGAACAGGATGTTCTGTGCTGTCTCTTTGCCGAGATAATGATCAATGCGATAGACCTGGCTCTCGTCGAAGACGGCGTGGACGGCGCGGTTGAGTTCTTGGGCAGACGCCAGGTCACGTCCGAACGGCTTCTCGATGACGATCCTCCGCCAGGCATCCACACCGTTCGGCTGGCTGTTCTTGGAGATGCCCTCTGCCTGTTTTGCCATGCCTGCCGCGCCCAGTTCGCCGACAACAATGGGGAAATATTCCGGTGCGGTGGCAAGGTAATACAACCGGTTGGATGGGCCGCCTTCCAACGCTTGCAGGGTTGTTTCCAGTTTCAGGAAATCAGCGGCGGCATCCAGGTTGCCCTGGAAGTAGTGCAGTCTGCCGGCGAAATTTTCCCAGACGGTGGCATCGAAACTCTCCGCGCTGAACTTTACCACTCCGTCCCGCAGGACAGCGCGGAAAGTCTCGTCGGTGTCGGGACGGCGCGCAAACCCGACCACGTTTATGCACTCCGATAGGCGCCCTTTCTTGAAACTGTTGTAGAGTGCCGGTACCAACTTGCGCCAGGTCAGATCACCGGAGGCGCCGAAAATGACAATGGTGGTGGGAATACTTTTCATGGAGCTTTCCTCTGACCTAACACCAGGCGGACGCCGCCCTGGCAGGGATGAGTTCCACCCCTACTTCGTCTTTATTGCATGGCCGCCGAACTCGTTGCGCATGGCGGCCACTAATTTGGCGGCGTAACTTTCGTCCTGGCGGCTGATAAAGCGCTGCTGGAGCGCCAGGGTGATGACCGGCGCGGGTACATCCAGGTCGATCGCCTCGGCCGCCGTCCAGCGGCCTTCGCCGCTGTCGGCCACCCAGCCTTCGATGTGGCTCAGGTTCTGGTCTTTTGCCAGCGCCTCGGCGGTCAGGTCGAGCAGCCAGGAACGCACTACGCTGCCGTATCGCCAGATTTGCGAGATCTGCTCCAGATCCAGGCCGAACTCTTTCTTGGTGTGCATGATCTCAAAACCTTCGGCGTAGGCCTGCATCAGGCCGTACTCGATGCCGTTATGGATCATCTTGACGAAGTGTCCCGCTCCCACTGGCCCGACGCGTCCCCATCCTTTGTCCGCCTCGGGAGCCAGCGTCTCGAAGATCGGGCGCAGCCGCTCCACTACTTCCTTGGTTCCTCCGATCATCAGGCTGTAACCTTCCGCCAGCCCCCACACGCCGCCGCTGGTCCCGGCATCCACATAGTGGATGCCTTTCGGCTCGAGCGCCCCGGCGCGGCGGATGTCGTCCTTGTAGAAGGTGTTGCCGCCGTCAATGATGATATCGCCGGGTGCAAGCAGACCGGCCAGTTCGTTGACCACTACCTCGGTCGCGTCCCCCGCTGGAACCATCACCCAGATGGTGCGCGGCGCGGTCAATGCGGCGACTGCTTCCGCGGTCGAAAAAGCCGGGACAAGCCCGTGTTCGGCGGCCAGTTGGCGGGTCACCTCCGCGGAATGGTTGACACCCACCACGCGATGGCCGCCTTTAAGCAGACGCTGAGCCATGTTCCCACCCATTTTCCCCAGCCCAATCATAGCGAGCTCCATATATGTTTCTCCTTTTTGTTTTTTATCGCCCTTTAGGCTACTCATTGTATCTTGCAGAGGACAGCGAAAAAATCAAGATCATGATCCCATGAAATATGAGCAATTCAATGATAGCAGGTTTGGGGATTTATGCAAGAAGCATGGTAACTCCAAATTCTCACCATTGACTAATGAATTTTTATATTGACCTCGCCCCTGTTTACTCTTACAATACCTGCATGAAAATTGTCAGCCAGGTTTATGCTGGATTTTTCGCCCCAACCCCGTCCCGCCGTACGAAACAGGGTGGACCTCAAGCCTGCCGCGGTTCTTCTGACATGTCCCTACCCCTTACCCGTTTCTCTCACAATTTATTGGAGGATAAATGACAGCTTTACCTTTCCCTTCCAAGCGTGCCCCGGCCTTTGCCGATATCCCTGATGAAAAATGGAACGACTGGCACTGGCAGTTGAGCCACCGCCTTAGTTCGGTGGAAGAGATCGAAAAGGTGTTTACCCTGACTGAATCCGAGCGGAAGGCGCTCAGCGCCGTACATCTCTTCCGCGTGGAAGTGACACCTTATTTCATTTCCCTGATCGATCCGGACGACCCTGATGACCCCATTCGCAAACAGGTCATCCCCAATGACTGTGAAATGGTTCCTTTCACCGCGGAAATGGTGGACTCGCTCGCCGAGGATAAGCACTCGCCTGTGCCGGGCTTGGTTCATCGTTACCCGGACCGGGTATTGATGCTGGTTACCACGCAGTGCGCCTCGTACTGCCGCTATTGCACGCGCGCCCGCATCGTTGGCGACCCGGCGGCGCAGTTCTCCCGCCATGAATTTGACATGCAGATGGAATATCTGAAGAATACGCCCCAGGTTCGGGATGTGCTGCTTTCGGGTGGCGATCCCCTCGTTTTGGCTCCCAAGATCTTGGAGGAGATTCTCACCCGACTGCGCGAGATCCCGCATATCGAGATTGTCCGCATCGGCTCGCGCGTTCCGGTCTTCATGCCTCAACGCATCACCGATGATCTGTGCGATATGCTGCAAAAATTCCACCCGCTGTGGTTGAATATCCATGTCAACCATTCGAATGAGATCACCAAAGAACTGGCCGAGGCCTGTGACAAGCTCACCCGGGCCGGCATCCCGCTTGGTAACCAGACCGTGCTTTTGGCGGGTGTCAATGATAATGTTCACATCCAGCGCAAACTGGTACAGGACCTGGTGCGCATCCGCGTGCGCCCGTACTATCTCTACCAGTGCGACCTGGTACACGGCGCCGGTCATTTCCGCACGCCGGTTGCCAAGGGCATCGAGATCATGGAAGGCCTGCGCGGCCATACCTCCGGTTATGCCGT
>CAIQQN010000245.1 GCA_903873975.1 uncultured Anaerolineales bacterium | reverse complement strand
CCATGGTCAAGTTTGACAAAGGCGCTGGTGGCTCCCTCGAGGGGAATGGACACCTGTTCACCTTCGACCGGTCCTTTCCGGGCGAAGAAACCGACGATCAGCCAGATGCCGAATGCAATGATCAGAAGCGGCCAGAAATAACCGAAGATATCGCCCGCAATCACGCCCATTTGCTTCAACAGAAGCAGTGCAGCCAGGACGATCAGTACGCTACCCCAAAAGAGACTACCTCGACTGTGCATGTAAATATCCTTTCTTATTTGTTCCGCAGGATGCCGCGCACGATGAGCCAGATACCCAGCAGGAAAAGCAAGGCGATCGGGACGTACGCGCTGTAAGGGCCGAAAACGGTCCAGGCATTAAAGATGGTGGCAAAGATGGTGAACAGGATGGCGCAGGTAATCAGCAGGTTCAGGCCTTCCTTTAAACTTGCCTTGAAATCACCGCCGATAATACCAGACAGGATTCTGCCTACTCCGACAAAGCCCGGGATGAGCGTCCACATATATGCCCAGGACTCCCAGTTGCTGCTGGCGTTCTGATAGTACAGGATGCCGCCAATCCCCGCCACGATACAGGCTGGAATGGCCATGTCCGAGGCGCCGACCAGCAGGCCAATGACCAAGAGGGCAGCTCCAGCAAGCATGACCCACATTGGCCACTCAAAGGTCAGGTTGAGGATATTGGCCAGGTCGGGCCTGATGCGGGTGGCGATCAACCAGCCTGCCACAATGATGAGGAGCAGGCCTAAAACCAATTGTGTGCGATTCTTCTTTTCCATACTTCTTCTCCTTGTAGAAATATTCGTTCCTGGTATATGTACGCCAGGGACACAAAAAAGTTACTGCGGGTGCTGCATCGGTTCTCGAGACAAATATTGCATTTCAATCAAGGCCAGTTTATTATATGGTCTATCGGGCAAAATGTGTCTATCAATTAGCTGAAACTTCACTAACAAATGGTGGTCAGCGTTAGACACGCTTCAGGGATGGTATTCCTGGAGTGGTTATTTGCGCCGGAGAACCAGGAAGGCGCCTATCACTACCAGGGGGAAGAGAATTGCCTGGACACAGGGCAGCCTGTTTATCGGTGATTTTCCAGGATTCGCAGTCGGGTAGGTGGGGCTTTTTTGGAGCCGGATATCGTCGATCCAGAAGGTGCCGGTATAAGGGGCATCCGGATCGGCATCGAATCTAAAAGCCAGGCCGGTGACCTGCCCAGGTTGTGAAAAGGGCGTGCCAGCTTTGTCTTCCCATTCTGCACGCAGGAGATCATTCCACATCGACGTGAACGTGATGTATCCCTCCATGTAAACATAGGAGGTTTCTTTTTCCTGGGTGTAAGTCTCCCGGCTGTCTGGCGTACCTCCATACACGATCACGCTGAACGGCTGAAACTCTTTTTCGTAGTGAATATCGTAGGCGAGCCATTCCCCGGCGCTCCAGTCCTGGGGAGTGTCAAAGAGGAAGGCGCAGGTGGCCGAGCATCCGGGGGCGACGGAGAAATCGATCCGTAGCGAGGCCGAGCCGTTGTTACCGGTCCCCTGTTCAGCGCCGCAGCTGATGGTCGTGCTGGTGGCCTCGTCCCAGAACGCTGTCCAGCCGTTGGCGCCCGTTTCGAAATCGTCGATGGAGAGGACATTTTCCGGTGGCAGCGGTGAACCGGCTCCGCCGCTCTCCGGGGCTTCTGCCACCGCGGGTGTTTCGGTCGGGAGCACTTTTCCCCCCGGTTCATTATCAGGCGGGAGGGCGGCATTGCCTGATAGCCAGCGGTGGTAGAAGATGTTCAGCAGGGGGAGAAATTCTTCGGTGGCTTTACGGCTGCCGGCCTCAGAAGGGTGGTCATCACCGGAGGGATAGTATTCTGTATTCATACCGGGTGTGAAAACGTGCTCGATCTGGCTGTTGGCAAACCGGTGGTGGTTATCAGGCCCGGTGAGCACGTTATAAAAGTCGAAGACAGCTACATTGGGCAGGGTGTAATTGTTCCCAGCAAGCCAATCGTCCATCAGCCATTGGTTGAAGGCGCGGGCATTTTCAGCGTAGGTTGGGTCGGTAAGCGGCGGGGCGGTGATGATGATAAAGAGTTTATCGGGCCGGGTGGCGAAGTACTGGAGGATCTCGTTGTATACATACTTGGCGTGGCCCACCGTCAGCCCATCCTCGGCAGAAGGCGGGTCGTCCGGGCTACCTTCCAGGGCGGAGTTGGGGAAGCAGGACTTGAACATGAGGATCTGGTTCTCGCCGCCGGGATCGTCCGGCAGGCGCGTGTACGAGGAGGTCTGTCCGCTCTCGTTTAGGACGGCATTCATATAGATGGGCGTCTGGTCACTGCTGAACCATTCCGTCCAGTTGGGGATGTCGGTACGGTCGCCGATGGAATCCGGTCCCCAGCCGTAGTTGGTATCGCTGACGAAGTAGTTATTATCGGCAAGTGCCTGGCCGAGGCCGCCGTAGTCATCCCGCAGCCAGTTTTCGCCGGTGGAGTGATGAATGAAGATGAGTTTGACCACCTGGTCCGGCGGGTTGGGATTGTCGGTCTGTTGGAGGGCAGGGGCGGAAGCGGCGGGTACCGGCAGGGCAAGGAGCACGGACACCAAGATGGCAGAAACTGCCAAGGCAAGGGTAAATCGGGTTCGCTTCATGTTGCAACTCCTTCCGAAGAATTGGCTACCTGGTCCGAAGAGACATTCCACTCGAACCGACCGGGTCACACACCTTTCCCGGTCAATTCCAGGCTGACCTGCCAGAGTTTCTTCGCCAGTTCCTCATCATACGAAAGCGGGCTGGATTTGACCGGTTGGCAGTCGGCAAAATACTTGCCGGTTACGCCCGCAAGCTGGGGGGATGACGCCAGGTAAATGCTGGTCTGGGCGCCCTCTTCAGGTTTGCGTCCAAACAGCCGGGCAGTGAGCCTAACAAACACCTGGAAGAATAAACCATTATTGAGAGAAATGCCGGTATTCACGTAGCCGGGATGCAGGGCGTTGGTGGTCACGCCGGTATCTTTCAACCGGCGGGCAAGTTCGTAAGTAAACAGGATGTTGGCAAGTTTGGACTGCCCGTAGGCGCGGACCCCGTTATAGCCCTTTTCACCCTGCAGGTTGTCGAAGTCCATTTTAGCGCCCCTATGGGTTCCCGAGGCGACATTAACCACGCATGCCGGAGCGCTGGCTTTCAAAATGTCAAGCAGGAGGTTGGTCAGCAGGAAATAATTCAGGTGGTTGAGAACAAAGGTCATTTCAAAACCATCGGAAGTAAGATATCGCCTGATGAAAAAACCGCCGGCGTTGTTGACCAGCACGTGCAGCCGCGCATGGTGCTGTTTGAAAGTGGCAGCGGCCTGCCTGATGCCTGCCAGTGTGGACAAATCCGCGGCGATGAATTCGACCGGGTTACCGGTCCCGGTTTTGATCGCTTCGGCCACCACTGCACACTTTTCCGCGTTCCGGCTAACAATGGTCACCTGTGCGCCCATGCGGGCTAATTCACGCGCCGTCACCAGCCCAATGCCGTTGGTTGCCCCCGTCACAAGGACAGTTTTACCTTTCATAGAAATATCCATGAAAACCTCATTAATACTGCTAATTGCATAAATATCTAAACTTTGAGTTGTGAAAACACGGGTGAAAATAAAGATTTAGGTTTAGCATATTATGCAGTACATTGTATTTGAATGAACGTAGTTTATAGCATAAACCCACATCCGTCAAAGGGGCTAGAAATGAGGTCTGCTTTATGGTAAAGTAAACAAGTTCGGGCTGTTCGGTGCTCATCGTGCACGGACAGGGATGAATTTCTTCTCATCCGGAAAATACCGAGTAGAATCAACCGACCGGGCACCATGCGCGGGCCGTGCCAATCCTCTTACCATCCAGGAGACATTATGGACTTTTTTAAAATTGTTGAAGACCGCCGCTCGATGCGCAAATATGCCGAGACACCGGTCGAAGAGGAGAAATTACATAAAATCCTCGAGACAGCCAATAGAGCCCCCTCGGCGGGTAACCTGCAAGGCTACGAGATTTACGTTGTCCGAAAGTTGGAGCAGCGTCAGGCGCTGGTCAAGGCTGCCTGGGATCAGGAATTCCTGGCCGAAGCGCCGGTGGTGCTGGTCTTCTGCGCCAACCCGCCCCGCTCGGCGGTGAAATACGGGGAACGCGGGACAACCCTGTACTCCATCCAGGATGCCACGATTGCATGCAGCTATTCCCAATTGGCAGCCAAGGCACAGGGACTGGATACCGTCTGGGTGGGGGCGTTTGATGAAGCGGCGGTGAGTGAAATCGTTAATGTCTCCCCCGACCTGAGACCAGTTGCCATGCTCCCGATCGGGTATGCCGGGAGAGTGCCGTCGGTGCGCCCACGGCGTGAGATAAGTGACCTGGTCCACGAGGCATAAGAACAAAACCAGGGCGGACTGGCAAGTCCGCCCGATTTCAATCCCTGCGCAACCTATAATAACCAGGCACCCGGAAAATCCAAACCCGGGTGCAATTTATTATTTCCTGCAGGGCTTTCACAAAGTCGTAAAGCCTGGGAATCCCCACCCATTAACACCCGCCTCAAGGCAGAGGCTTCGGCGCATCGCGGCGCCGAAACTGATGTGTTCGGCGAGTCATCTCGCCGAACCGGTCGACCCACAGGGTCGCTTCGCGTATGGCAGCTTGAGGCTGCCTCGACTCGTAACGGTTTGCCTCACAGGTATGCTTCGCGAAAGCCGCTTGCCTAGAAGAAGATCTTGGGGAGTTGGCGAACGGTTTTACCGTCCGCCAACTCCCCAAACCCCAAGTTTGTGAAAACCGTGTTACTTTCCGGCCTTGACCTGGCTAGCCGCATCGGAACAACTGCAGGCGATGACTGTCTGGTTGCCGCGCGTCAGCGTACCATGATAAGCAGCCTTGCCAATATGGGCAATCCAACCATCCAAGTTGAAGGAGATGGCGCTGTCCACGGGGATCCATTCACCGTTGTACTTGCGTGCAAGGTGGAGGTGCGTACCGGTAGCCTCCCCACCCTCGCAGGAGGGATAACCAACCGGGTCACCCACCTTTAATGTCCGTCCGACCGGGACCCGCCCGGTTGTCGCAACGTGCAGGTAGAGAACATCCCAACCGGTGCGTTCGTCGCTGTCACCGTTCAAGTCGAGTATCACCACGCCCGTATCCGAGCGGACCACCACCCCATTCGCCGCAGCCGTTGCCACTTCAGTTGTCAGGGTACAGCCAGTGACATCCGGCGGACCAAAGTCAAGTGCGGCCCAAGGCAAGAGAAGGGAGTTACCCCAGCCATTATGCGGACCGCCGGTCAGGCTCCAAGTATCGCCTGCCGGGAAGGGGAAGGTCAACCCCGGCTGCTGGAGGCTGGCCGGTATAAGTGGAGGGTTGTTTCGATCATACTCCCAAGGATCATCGAAAAGATTATTATATGTGCGCGCCAACCCGCCGGGTCCGATGGCGAGGGCATAGTCATCCGGGGAATAAATGACGGAATAATAAACCTGGAAAGCTACTGTCGCCGCCGTTTGCCAGGGATCGGGACGTTCGATATCCCCATTCGAGTGCTCGAACTCGGTCAGGCTTCCGGTACGCCAGCCATAGTAACCATTGTTGAGCAGGTCGGCTGCCCAGATGAGTTGCATATATAGACCGGCGGCTGTGTAATCCACATTGCCGAGTGGATAATTCCCACTGGGCGGTACCGGCTGGGAGAGCGCCCCGGTCTGGTATTCCAGGATGGCCAACAGCACGCGCGGGCTGATGCTGTAATTGGTTGCCACGATATCCACGATCTCAGCCCCGGAATGGTCAGCACCCCCGGCATAAGCGCGGAAATCCTTCAACCAGCCGGGATGACTGGCAACAAAAACCCCGGCATCGAAACCAATGGCCGCCGGGCCATTGACAAACTGGCTGTCGGGCAGAATTTGGAAAGTCGTCCCCCAAAACGGCAGGTAATAAATCGGGATTTTCATCGGCATGCCGGGAGGCATGGTGGTGGCATCAGCAGGGATGTCGATATCCGGGTTTGCGTCGCGGATTTCCTGGATGGTGGTATTAAAACGAGCTGCCAGGGCCGGGAGCGTATCACCACTCTGGACTACATAGTCCACCAGTTCGCCGGGATTGTACTCCGGGCGCAACGGCAGCAGCGTTGAGGTTGGACCCAGAGTCTGGCTGGCTGTTACCGGGGCAGACGTCAAGTCTGCGCTGTGCGGCAGGCAGGCCGCCAGCGAGAGGGAAAGGATGAGCAGGAAGATCTTTTTATAGCCTGACACGGAAAAAAGGTTATTCACCCGGCTGGCGGATGATTTGCGACTCGTGCTCGCTAAACTGGCTGGCAGTGACCACCTTATCGCCTTTGGTGAGCGTGCCTTTGGTTGGAGCACTCCCAGCATGGGCTGTCCAGCCGCTCAAGACGAACGGCAGCGGATCGCCAGCCGACACCCACTCGCCATTGTATTTGCGGGCAATATGGACGTGCGTGCCAGTAGCTATCCCGCCTTCGCAGGAGGGATGGCCGATATGGTCGCCGGCAGTCACCCAAGAGCCGGCTTTGATGCGGTCCTTGGTCGCAATGTGCATATAGAGTACCACCCAACCGGTCTGCTCGAAACCGTCGGGGTCCAGGTCAAGGACAACGTAAGCGGTTTCAGAGCGCACGATCCACCCGGAGGCAACGGCCACCACCCAAGCCTTGGACTCGCCGCAGCCCGGAGCATCCATAGGCGGGGCAAAATCCAGGGCAGCCAGGGCGCTTTCCTGCTCCCAAGCAGGGTGCGGGCCGCCGGTAAGTGTCCACGGAACACCCACTTCAAACGGAAGGGTGAAAGTTGGCTGGGTCAGGTCAGGAGGAAAGAGCGGCCCGGTCTCCCGGGCGCGTTCCCAGGGGTCACCAAACATGTTTGCAAAAAAAGCCGGGAAACCGCTATCCGGATCGATGGCTTGCAGCCAATCCGCATAGTTGAGATGCCTGGAAAACAGATATTGTAAGGCAACCGTACCAGCGTTCAGGTCCGGAGCGAGCCGCAGGGTGGTTCCGTCCGGGAAGGTCAACCCGGTCAATTGCCCATCGCGCCAGCCGTAATACCCGGCCAGCAGTTCCCGGACGAGCAACCGCAGTTGCTGATACAGGCCTGGATACAGAGGGTCATGATAGCCAAGCGGATAGGTCTCATCCACGCCGGGGTAGGGCGAACCCTGTACCCAGCCGGTGTAATACTGGATGAGTGCCAGCAATATGCGCGGGCTGACAGAGCTACCATACGCAATCCGCCGGACACCTTCCGCTCCGTTGATTATTCCACTGCCCATGGGTTCGCGATAGGTGCTCAATTTTCCCCCCGCTGAACTGAGGGTGCCTTCAATATCAAAACTCTGGACGCATGGCGAATAAACCAGTTCGCAATCCGGGATGATTTGTTGGGAGGGTGTGGTCGGGGTCTGCGAAAGGAGATTGGGAATGGCGAGGGGCGTATCCGGATTCAGCAGGCCGGTGGCCGGCAGGTTGACCGACGAGGTAATCTCCGAGACCGCCACACCAAAATGCAGGGCAACCGCCTTCAGGCTATCACCCGACTGGGAGGAATATACAATCGAAAGGTGCGGTGTGCCGGGAGTAACCGTCGCGGTGGGTGTTAGCGTCGGGGAAGGAAGGGCGGTGGCGGTTGGAGTTGCGGATGGCGTGAGAGGCACATTCGTTGAAGTGGGCTTCGGGTCTGCGAGAACTGTCCAGGTGGAAGTGGGCGAGGGCGTCACGTCCAAGTAAATAGTCCCCCACAGGTTGGTGCCACAAGCAGAGAGGAGCATACCAGTAAGGATAAGTAAAATGGCGACTTTGCGCATGGCGGAATTCATCGGGGGTATTATACCCCAGCAGTTTAGAGCAGAGATTAGAGAGCGATGAAGATTTATCTTTGGATCTGGTTGGTTTCGCCTATTCCATCGTAATTTTCCACGGTCTTCCCGCTGCGGGTCAGGCTGCCGACATATTCCTCGCCGGTCCCAGCAGGCATCCAGCCATCCAGGACGAAGGGCGCACCCGGTCCAATGGCTGGCAGCCACACCCCGTTGAACTTGCGTGCCAGGTGGACATGAGCCCCGGTGGCGATACCGCCCTGACAGGAGGCATGGCCGATCCGGTCACCAGCGTGCAGATACGTCCCTGCCTGGACCTGGTCTCGGCTCTCAATGTGAAAGTACAGAATCACCCAGCCGGAACCTTCGTTCGAATCCCCGTCCAGGTCCTGGATCACGGTCCCCACGCCGGTGCGGCTGACGAGACCGTCTGCCACAGCAGTCACCCATGAGCTGCTGGGATTGCATTCCGAGGCATCCGGTGGGCCAAAATCCAGAGCCCCGTAGGGAGAACCGGCATCCCAGGAGGAATGCGGTCCGCCGGTGAAATACCAGATTTCTCCTGTCGCGAAAGGCAGGTGCAGCAATGGCTGGATCAGGTTGGACGGGACAAGCGGCTCGATGGCTGTGTCAAAGGGATAGCCGAAGAGCAGGAAATATGTGTCGAAGAAACCGCCGGCAGAGACATCCTGCAGCCAGGTGGAATAATCATCCAGTTGGGCGAAGAAATTTTGCACACCAGCTGTCCCGGCGTTGATCGTCGGGTCGACCGGGACGACGGAGTTATCCTCCAGCACCCAACCGGTCACACTGTTTGCGCGCCAGCGGTAAAAGCCGCTATTGAGCTGGATGGAAGCCCAGGCCAGTTGGCGGTATAGGCCCACGTACCAGTCATCGATGTAACCAAAGGGGTTATCCCCCAGGGATGGGTCGGGGCTGGGGTTAGTGACCCAACTGGAGCGATATTCCAGCACCGCCAGCAGCAGGCGCGGACTGACCGAGTAATCCTGCGCGATGCGTTGAACGACCTGGGCGCCATCCAGGGTTTCGCCGTTCACATCCTGGCTGTAACTCGCCAGATAACCGCCTTTGCTGTGGATAAAAGCGGCAATGTCGAACGAAGCGCTCAAAGGTCCATATACCAGTTCGGAGTCAGGAATGAGCTTGTAGGCCGGACCGGGAGTCTGGGGGGTCACCGCCGGGATGATCAACGTCTGGCCCACTTCGATCGCGTCGGGGTTGGGAAGGTTGTTGGCCTGCACGATCGCCTCGACGCTAACGCTGTAGTGTTCGGCAATGGCGCTGAGCATATCGCCGCGCTTGACAACATACGTCTCCGCTCCGTGCGCCGCGCTGGTCTGGTAGTGCGGGGTATCCGGTGTGGGTGTCAAAACAGGCGCGCCAGATGGGCGCGGCGTCGGGAGGGTGTATGAACTCGTTGGAGTGACCGCCACCATGGCGGCTGTGGGGACCTGACCCGAGGCCCAGACCGAAGCCGGGGTGATAACACTGGTCTGTGCCCAAGGACGGGCACAGGCGGTCAGGATGATGATCAGTCCAAAGATCCATGATCTTTTTCGGTGCATGGGATAATTTTACTGCCTTTTATCTGAAATTGGCGTTGGTGCATAAACATTGAATAATGCTGTATGTACGTGAAATCCTGGATATTGCCTGACCGGTCTTTCGATGTATCCACCTAAGCCATAATCAAGGATAATCATGACGGGCGGGAGAATATCCCGCCCGTTGTGTCAGGTTATTTTACTTCGCTTGCCGTGAATCTCCAAACTGCCAGGACAAAGAAGAAGATGGCGTAGCCGGTCAGCGCTGCCGCGGGGATGATTATTGAGTTGAATCCCATTCCACGCACAGCGATGTTTTCAAACCCGTCCATGGCCCAGGCAACCGGCGTGACGTGACCGATGGCCTGGAAGGTGGAACCGGTATATTCGAGCGGCACCCAGGCGCCGCCCAGTCCGGCAAAGAGAAACATCGGGATCAGCGAGAAGGCGATGGCCTGCTCTTCGCTCTTTGCCAGTGCGCCGATCAGCAGACCCAGGGCAGCGATGCACATGCTGGACGTGAGCGCTACCAGCAGGGTCGCGCCGGGGAGGCGCAAGTAGCCAACTTTCAGGATGAGTTGCCCGAACAGGATCAGGATAAGGAACTGAGTAAAGATCAAGGCAAAAATCGCCAGGTAGTGTCCCAGCAGGATATGCGACCGGCGTGTGGCGGTGGTCAACATGCGTTGGAGCGAACGCGTTTTTCGCTCGTTGACAATGACCGTGGCGCAGGTGAGAAGGCCGGCGATGCCAAACTGGAGCATCATCCCCGGCGAGGTGTGCGCAAGCGACATGACCTGCTGGCTGGGGGCTTCAGTTTTCACTAACCCGATGGTTGTGTCAACCCGGACGGGTGGGTTTTCCCAGGCAACCAAGGACTGTTCAAAGGCTGGTGTGAATGCGGACGTGGTTTCCGCAACGATACTCGCCGTGCGGACGGAGCTTGTCAACCGGCTGACGGCCGCCAGCACTTCATTCTGGACGGTCGTCCCGGCGGTCTGGGTCAGGTCAACGGTCAGAGAAAGGTGCGGCAGACCCCCGCTCCGGAGCGCATCGGAATAGCCGGAGGGGATGACGAGGATCCCGGCGATGTCGCTTTTCGAGAGCGATTTTTCGTAGGTACCCATGGTCTGTTTTCCATCTTGCTTCACAGCAATGACTTCGGAGTTCTCCAGCAGGCCCACCAGGCTCAGGCTTAAGGCGCCATCGTCCTCGTTGATCAGGGCCACTGGCAGGCGCGGATCGGATTTCCCCTTGCTGAATGCGCCAAAGGCAAAGCCGAACAGGAGGGTGAAAGCCACCGGCATGATCAGCAGGAACATGAAGGTTTTGCGGTCGCGCAGGATTTGAGTAAGGTCTTTCGCAGCAATGTCAAGAATGCGGTTCATATCAACCTCCTATGCGTACCGTTTCTGGAAGCGCCACACGCCAACGCTGAAGAAAATGACCGCCCAGGCGAACATGACGAGCAGGGACACCAACACATCCCTGGATGCCGCGCCCTGCATGGACTGGAACAGGCCGCGCACTGCCCATCCCTGTGGGACGATCAGGGAGATGGTATTCAGGGTTGCTGATGGGCTGGCAAAGGCGAAGATGGGCATCATCCCGATCATGCCGCTGAAGGTCAGCACCCCGCCGAAAACGAAACCGCCCTGTTTGGACGATTTGAGCAGGGAGTTGACGAACACACCAAAAGCCGATGCGCTCAGGATGGTGCCGACCGAAAAGAGAGCCACCGACTCGAGTGTGCCCCAGTTAATCCGGAAGATGAGCGCACCCAGTGCGAGCAGGACGATGACCTGGATGGTTACGGTCAACAGGACGGCCAGCAGTTTACCGCCCAGGATGGTTGCCTGCGGTGTGGGCGTGGTGAACAAGCGCGGCAGGGTGCCCATCTCGTCCTCGTGCAGGAGGGTTTGGGCGGTGGCTGTGCCAGTGTAGAAAGCGTAGAAAACCATCATTCCGCCCAGGATGGGACCGATGATGCGTACCATCAGCGAGGTTTCTTCTGTGTTGGCTGCCGCGGGGGAGTGGACCTCGAGCAGGGCCGCCGGGTCACGCCACGCGGAGGAGGCGGACAGGTAGGCCTGAACCACCTGCCCAATAAAAGCCGGGTCACTCGAACCGCTCTGGGCTGTGGCAACAGTCACGGCGATCTTCGTGCCGGAGAGGCCGTCCATGAACTGGTTCAGGATGGATTTGACGATGGCCGGGCCGAGGGTGAGAGTTGGGTCCTGGTAAAGCTCGAGGGCAGCCTGGCCTTCCAGATTCGAGAATTGTGCAGAAAAATCGGCCGGGATGATGATGGCGACTCCGGCTTCCTGGCTGTCCACTGCACTGCGTGCCGCTTCGGCACTGCCCACCCGCGTAACCTCCATCAGGTTGGAAAAACTTGCATCTTGCAGCACATAAACAACCATATCGCCCATAGACTGGATGTTGGCGTCTGCCGGGAACTGGGCCATGGCAGTCTCGAAACCGGTCCCGCCTTCATCCAGGTTGGCAATCACCACCTTGGTTTGCGGCAGGCTGAAACCGGTGCTGCCGCCCTTCATCCCGCCGAACATCACGTAGAACATGCCTGTCACTACCAGGGGGATGACAAACATGAACAGCACGGCAAATACGCTGCGGAAGGAGCGGGTCAGGTCTTTGAGGGCAATATCGAGGATTTTCATGATCAATCCCTCAGCGCTTTCCCTGTCAGGTGCAGGAAGACGGCTTCCAGGTTTGGTTCCAGGATGGCAACGGAGGTGATGCGCGCCCTCTGGGAGGTGGCCGCCTCGAACAGGCGCGGCAGGACCTGGTTGCTGTCGTCCGCCAGGACGGTCAATGTCCCTTCCTCTGCGGTGACTTGCTTCACACCCTGGACCTTCTTCCAGGCCTCCATCACACGTCCGTTTTCGGTGTTAATCGTCAGCGTGATGCGGTCCATCTGACCGACGATTCTAACCAGTTCTTCATTTGTGCCGTAGGCAATGAGCTTGCCAGTGTCCATGATGGCGATATGGTCTGATAGTTCCTGGGCTTCTTCCATATAGTGGGTAGTGTAGAGCACGGTCATACCCTGGTTCTTGAGCGCCACCACGCTATCGAGGATATTGCGGCGGGATTGCGGGTCGATCCCAACGGTCGGTTCGTCCATGTAGATGACCTGCGGTTTGTGCAGGAGCGCCACGCCGATGTTGACGCGCCGTTTCATCCCGCCGGAGTATTTCTTGATGTATTCCCTGGCCCGGTCGGCCAGGCCGATGATTTCCAGCACTTCGTTCACACGTGTTTTAAGTGCCGCACCGCGCAGCCCGTACATCTTGCCCCAGAAGGTCAGGTTCTCGCGCGCCGACAGGTCTTCGTACAGGGCGATCTCCTGCGGGACGACCCCCAGGACGGACTTAACGCCCATCTGGTCAGTACGGATGGAGTGTCCCATTACCAGGGCATCCCCTTCGTCCGGGTGCAGCAGGCAGGAGAGCATCGAGATGGTGGTTGTCTTCCCGGCTCCATTCGGGCCGAGCAGGCTGAAGATCTCCCCATTTTCGACATCGAATGAAACTCCATCAACGGCTTTCAGGTCGCCGAAGGCTTTATGCAGGTTTTGGACTTCAATGGCTTTCGTGGTCATATCTCCTCCAAAAAAAACGTTATGGCAAGTATACAGGATTTCGCCTGAATTGCCAGCCTGCCGGATGTCATTTTGCTGATGGAAGGATGGCAAATATCGTTCCTTGCGATACAATCAATATACGTTGAAGAGTTGCATTTGTCTTCAAGAAAGGACATTCATCTGATGAACAGCCGCGAGCGCTTCCTGGAAACGATTCGTTTTAGAAAACCGGACCGCGTACCGTATTTTGAGGAAGGCATCCGGGAAGAGGTGTTCCGCGCCTGGCAGGGACAGGGATTGGCGTCTGTGGCAGATCTGGCGGGGATGTTCCCCAGCGATGGACGCGAAGAAGTAAAAATTGATGGGTATCCACATCCTGGTTTCATTCGCTGGCCGGTTTCGATCTGCCGCTTGAACGGTTTGCGCCGCAGGTTGAAGCCAAACGAGTCCCGCCTGCCGGAAGGGTGGCGAAAAAAGGTAACGCTGTGGCGTGCGCGTGAGGAGGTGTTAATGTTGGAGGTCCATCACGGATTTTTCCTGAGCATGGGGGTTTATGATTGGAAACGGTTCTACCAGGTGATGGAAGCTTTGACCGACCAGCCGGACTATGTTTTGGAAGTCATGCGCATCGAAGCGGAGATGGTGGCGAACCTGGCTGAACGGTTTCTTACTGAAGTCCAGATTGATGCGGCTATTTTTAGCGAACCGATTGGCGGGAACGATGGTTCGCTCATCTCGCCACGCATGTACGAGAATTTCATCCTGTCGAGTTATGTCCCCGTGCTGGATGTATTGAGGCGTCACGGTGTGGATATCTTCATCCTGCGCACCTATGCCAATGCCCGCGTACTCATCCCAAGCATGTTGAAATTTGGCTTCAACTGTCTATGGGCATGTGAGACAAATGCTGAAGCAATGGATTACCGTTCCTTACGCAAGGAATTTGGGCATGACCTGGGTTTGATTGGGGGCATTGATCTGGACGTGTTGCGTGAAGGGAAAGACGCCATCCGGCGCGAAGTAGAGGAGAAAGTACCCCCACTCCTGGCGGATGGAGGTTACGTCCCACTGGCGGATGGGCGGGTGCGCGAGGAGGTCCTGCTGGAGAATTATCTTTATTATCGGCGGCTGTTGCAAGAGGTCACGCGCCCGGTTTCGAAGTAGCAACCCAGGCCATGTGCTCCATCAGCAGGGCTTTGGCGCGCTGGGTGATGACGGGCAGGACCCGCACTGAGCTGCTTTCACTGCGCAGTTCTTCACCACTGACCGGCCGGGCAAAAGAGATGTATGGAGCAAGCATAAGCCGGTGCGGGAAGAGCAGTTGCGAAATCACCTGGCCGAACTCGACCAACCGGCGCCGGTCAAGCGGGTCTGACCTCAAGCGGTATAGCAGGCTGTTCCGCCATTTTAGGGAAACAACATGGCTGACAATCGAAAGCAGGAGACGCGCCTCCGGGACTACCTTCAGGAACAGGTCAATGCTGGGACTCCAGTGGTCAAAGGAGGTGAGGGCATCGTCATAGACAGCCGGGTCGGGTTCAATGTTCCCGCTGCCGTAGATCAGCACGGCTCCACCGTCTTCCAGAAACCGGATTGCTTTGCGCATAGCCACCATGCGGACATTCTGGTCATCTGAAATACAAAAGAAGTGTTCGTGGGCTTGCGGCAGGCTTCTCAGGAACGGAATGTCGCCGCTGATGAAGCTCAAGTCGTCGCGCCGTAGTTGGGATGAGATGATCAGGCTGTCGTATGTCCCGGGGTGGTTTGAAACAACCAGCAGAGGCCCTTGGGGTGGGAAATCCTCCATCCCTCGGGCTGTCACCGAGGTTGCAAAATCCTCCAGCGTCAAGCCCATTGCACGTGAAAAGCCGGACCGAACAACATTACGGTCAAAGGTCAGGCCAACGCGCGCCAGTCGGTCGGTGATTGGCCTGAAAAGTGGCCAGATGATGCGGTTCGCCAGCGGAGAGTTGCGGAAACCGATCGACCCTGCCAGCTCAACAACGAGCGACCGGCTCAAGACGGTCATCTCTGCGTCCATGCTTCACTGCTCCTGGAGGGACTTAATCCAGATAATGTGCTCATCCATCAAAACTTTACCACGGGCGATGACAACGGGCAGAACGCGGTTTGTACCGCTTTCGCGGCGCAGGTCGGCGACGGAGACGGGTGGAGCGAAACTAAGGCGCGGTGAAACGTACAGCCTGCCGGGGAAAAATAATTGCTGGAGGACCTGACCGAATTCAGCCAGGCGGCGCTTCTGCCAGGGGATTCTTTTCAGCCAGGTGACCGGATGGCGCGCCCACCCGGGAGAGACGATTCCGCTGATGATGGTCACCACCACCTTCGCATCCGGTACCTGCCGCAGGAACAGGTCAATCGAAGATGACCAGTTCTCGATTTCCTTCTCTGCACCCAGATAGACCGCCGGGTCGGGGTCGATCAGGCCGGTGCCGAAAAGTAATAATGCCCCGCCCCCATGCAGGTGGCGTATTGCGGACCGGGCTGCGGCCATGCGGTCGTAGGCGTTATCCTCTGAGACATATAAAAAATGTTCGCTGGTGTAGGGCAGGTTTTTCAGGAAAGCCACGTCGCTGGCAATGAACTTCAGGTCATTACGGCCCAGCAAAGATGCAATAACAACCGAGTCGTATGCCCCGGCATGGTTGGAGATCACCAGCAGCGGCCCGGTCTGCGGCACGGTTCCAGACCCGCGGGCGGTGATGTCACGGCACCAGTTGGTCAGCGCCCAAGCGCAGGCGGACGGGAATCCGTCGCTAACGATGAGCTGGTCGAAGGTCACGCCGATCCCGGCCAGCCGCCCGGCAGCTTTATGGAAGAACAGGTCAAAAATCCGCCGAATAATCACTGTCTTGGGCAGGCCAACGGCATTGATGATTTCGAGGATGAGCGTATCGCTCAGGGATTGGATTATGGCGTCCAGGTTAACTCCTTTATAATAGTTTAACACAGGAACCCGGAAGAGTTTTGGTACAATCGTCCCATGCCAAGCATCAATCTGGACACTCTCAAAGCGCATCGTGCCCGTACCTTTTGCCTGCTCCAATCAAACCGGGTTTCCAACCCTGCCGGGGCGCTGAACTACGTCAATGCACGTGGCTTCATCTTTTTTTGGCCCATCAGCGGGATTGACCTGCCCTCGCTCTGGACAGCTGTTGCCGGAGAGCGGTCTGTGTCCGACAATCACGATGACCCCGGTCACGTCACCTGGGGTTGGAAGGACGCAGCCCTGTCGAAGAAGATCTGGTATTACGGCAAGATCCTGCACCGCAAGGCCACCATCATCTCGCTGGAAATCGCTCCGTATTTCTATGCCCTCACCGAGAATTACGGTTCCCCCGAGGAAGATTACCTCCTGGCTTACGAGGAAGGCCGTCTTACACAGGCTGCCAAACAGATCTACGAGACCCTGCTGGACAAGGGCACGCTGGATACGATTTCACTGCGCAAGGAAGCGCGCTTGCTGAATGCAAAAGAGTCGGCCTTCAACCGGGCACTGGAAGATTTACAGAAGGACTTCAAGATTCTGCCGGTGGGAATTGCCGAGGTGGGGGCGTGGAAGTACGCCTACCGCTATGACATTACCGCACGGCACATGCCAGAGTTGTTGGAGCAGGCTCGACCAATTGGCGAGGCCGAAGCACGCCAGAAATTGGTCGGGTCCTATTTTGCCTCCGTTGGCGCGGCACAGCTCCGGGATGTGACCAGACTCTTCGGCTGGCCCCCCGAACTGGTCAAGCGTACGGTAGATAAGCTGGCACAAAAGAATGTGTTGGCTGAAGCGGACCATCCGCGCAAGACAGGTGTTTGGATGGCATTGACGGAATTGATATGAATCTTTGTGCCCATTTATATCTTTTGTGTTGAGCAAGATTGGAGTGATTTATGCTAGAAGTCGCCATCATGATCGAAGGCCAGAACGGTCTCACCTGGGCGCGCTGGCAGAACATCGCTGCGGCTGTTGAAGACCTGGGATTTGCCGGCCTGTACCGCTCGGACCATTTCACCAACGCCGCATCGCCGGATAAAGAATCGCTCGAACTGTGGGTCTCACTGACCTGGCTGGCCTCGCACACCAAACGCATCGAATTCGGCCCGCTGGTCTCGCCGGTCTCCTTCCGCCATCCGGCGTTGACCGCCCGCATGGCTGCCGCCGTGGATGATCTCAGCGACGGACGGCTGATGCTCGGCCTGGGGGCGGGCTGGCAGGAGCGCGAGCATAATCTATTTGGGTTTGAACTGCTGGATTTGAAATCGCGTTTCAACCGCTTCGAAGAAGGATTGGAAGTCATCACCCGCCTGTTGAAAAGCGAGGCGGCGGTCGACTTTGAGGGCAAATATTTCCAACTGCGGGGTGCGACTCTCCTGCCGCACCCCATCCGCCCCGGCGGACCGCGCATCCTCATCGGTGGCAACGGAGAAAAGCGGACGATCCCCTTGGTGGCGAAATATGCGGACGAATGGAACGCCGTGTTCCTCCAGCCTGCGGAATTGGCCCGCCTTAACGCTTCCCTGGACGGGGTTTTGCTTTCCCATGATCGGGAGCCAAAATCAGTGAAACGCTCGTTGATGACCGGCCTTTTCTTTGGGCGGACTCGCAAGGAATTGGACAGGAAGTTATCCGCACGGCATAATACCGGCAGCGGGCTGCGCAAGCGCGGGCTCGTTGTAGGGGTGGGGCAGGAGATCAAGGAGCAATTGAATGAAGTGGAGAAGACGGGCGTCCAGCGCGTCATGCTCCAGTGGCTGGATCTGGACGATCTAAAAGGTCTGGAGGCGCTGGCGAAGGTGGTGTTGTGATTTTGGGGAGACGTCACTCGCTTGCGTGCTTCATGATTTAGTGCCGGAACGTTCCGGCTTATTTGCTTGTACCATCGTACGGCTCAAGGCATGATTGAGGTTGCTTCATTTCAGGAAAGCATAAGATGATTAATAATCAACAATATGAACGAATCGTCCGTGTCCTGCCCATCTTAAAGGATGCCGACCCGCGTCTCATGCGCGAATTCCAGGATACGGCCTTCTTTACAAAGATCCCCGCGGGGCGGGATGTCTTCATCGAGGGCGACCAGGTCGAGGCAATTGCCCTGCTGATCTCAGGCGTCGTGCGTGTATATAAAATTGGCGAGACGGGGCGGGAGATCACCCTTTACCGTTTCGGGAACGGTGAATCCTGCATCCTGACCGCCAATGCCATCCTCAGCCAGAAGAATTTTCCCGCGGTTGCCACGGTGGAGAAGGAAGCCGAAGCAGTCATGATCCCGGCGGACACCTTCCGGGACTGGGTCCGGCGCTACGACCTGTGGCGGGAGTTTGTCTTCGAACTGCTCTCCCAGCGGCTTTCCTCCGTGATGGCGATCGTTGAGGAAGTGGCTTTCCGCCGCATGGACGTACGCGTCGCGTCTCTACTCACAGAACGCGGCCTGCCATCCAATCTGATCCATATGACCCATCAGGAGATCGCAGCCGAACTGGGCAGCTCGCGGGAGGTCATCAGCCGCATCCTGGAGGATTTCTCCGCGCAGGGAATGATCGAAGTATCACGGGGAAGCATCAAGATATTGGACCGAGAGGCTTTACAATCCCGCTAGGTAGTGTGACCTGGGCTTTATCAAGTAATAAGATATCTATTTCCTGCCCGCTTGGAACGACATGTATCTTCGGCGCCTCGTGGCGCCGAAGCAGCCGATGGCGGCTGGATGCCGCCTCGGCTAGTTGTGTGACTTTGTCACAGACAGAACCGCTCTATGCTCCTATACTTGGGTTACAAACCAATCCAATCCAAACCAAATAGGAGATATAAAATGAACCCCTTCGTGAAATTCATGGCTTCCCCCGCTGGCCGCATCACCCGTGTTGTGGCAGGAATCGTCCTCGTCGCCCTGGGACTGCTGGTCATCCACGGCACAGGAGGCATCATTGTGGCCGTGGTCGGCCTGGTACCGCTGCTGGCTGGGCTGTTCGACTTCTGCGTCTTTGCCCCGCTGTTCGGCGCTCCGATGAGCGGCCCGAAAATCCGCGCAGGAAAGTAAAGCATATTCAATCGGTTACAGAGCACCCATTTCCAATCTGGAAATGGGTGCTCTGCTTTAATGGTCATCGCCGGGGAGAAATCTATACCGAACCTTTTTGCTTCCTTTATAAATCCTTTACATTCAAGTTGTATCATACAGAAAATAAATTCAATAAAGGAGTGTAATGATGAAGAAAATAATGTTTGCAGTTCTGCTCGCAGTGCTTGCACTTGGAGTGTTTTCAAGTATTGCAGGTGCTCAGACCAACCAACAGAATACTGGTCCTCTCCATTCATACATGGAAAAGGCGCTGGCTGAGAAACTTGGTATCTCTGTGGCTACCATCGAAGCCCAATTTGATGCCGGGAAAACCCTCTACCAAATCGCTCTTGATAATGGGATTGCCCAATCAGACTTGCCAGCCTTTATGCTGAAAGTCCGCACCACAGCCATCAATGCAGCACTGGCAGACGGCGTCATAACGCAGGCCCAAGCTGACAAGATGCACCGTGTGGCAGGTCGCAGCATGGGACACGGCATGATGATGGGCGGCACTGGTATTGGTCCTTGCGGTGGGACGGGTATTCCTGTTGGCAATGGGATGCATCGTGGCGGACGATGGCAGCAGGTTGGTCCGTAAACCATCCGCTCATGTATTTTGAAGGGACGGGCTCAACCCCGTCCCTTTACGTTACAATAGCCCCATGACAAAAATACTGGTTATCGACGACGAGCCTTCCATAGTCAACCTGGTCACGGCTTATCTCAAGCCCGAAGGGTATGAAGTCTATACCGCTACGGACGGCAATGCCGGTTTGAAAGCCGCGCGTGCCTACAAGCCGGATTTGATCGTGCTCGATCTCATGCTGCCCGGTATGGACGGTATCGCGGTGCTCTCGCAATTGCGGCGCGAATCAAATGTTTATGTCATTCTGCTGACAGCGAAAGCCGAGGAGACCGACAAGATCGTTGGTCTTTCGGTGGGGGCGGATGACTATGTGACCAAGCCATTCAGCCCGCGTGAACTGATCGCCCGCATCAAAGCTGCCTTGCGCCGACTGCAACCGGGAACAGGTACGATGTCCGAAAATATTGTGCTTGCCTTTCGCCATGTGCGCATCGACACAGGAGCGCGGCAGGCATCAGTGGATGAGCGCCTGGTTGATCTCACGGCGGTCGAATTCGATCTGCTGAAAACCCTGGCTGAAAACCGCGGGCGGGTGCAGAGCCGCGAGCAGTTGCTCGAGAGTGTCTGGGGCGGAACATATTATGGCGAGATGCGCGTTGTGGATGTGCACCTTGGTCATATCCGCCAGAAGCTAGGTACTGGGAATTACATTGCCACCGTGCGTGGCGTTGGCTATCGCTTTGAGGACGAATCCATATGATTGATTTCTTCCGCCGTCATCTGGTCGTAAGAATATTCCTTTCGTATCTTGTGGTCATTCTGGTCGGGGCTCTCGTCCTTGGCCTGGCCACCCGTTTTACTGTCCCCGAAGCCTTCAACAGCCACATGGGATTGGGGCTTGGACTGGGCACAGGGCAGGGGATGATGCAGGGCAATGGCGCAGGTAGAACTGCGGTATCTGACCTGTTCAAGAGTTTCCAGGCCAGCTTCAATGAAGCCCTGCTCCTGGCACTCCTGGCAGCGGGTGTGGTTGCAATCCTGGTCAGCCTGCTGCTGAGCCGCGGTGTGGTCGCTCCCGTGCGCATTCTGACATCTGCCAGCCAGCGTATCGCCGACGGACACTACGGGGAACGCGTCCAGGTTGTGGGGTCCGATGAACTCGGTCAACTGGCCCACTCCTTCAACCAGATGGCGGAAAAGCTAGAACAGGTTGAGACCATGCGAAGGCAGCTTATCGGCGATGTCAGCCATGAGCTGCGCACCCCGCTCACAGCTATAAAAGGTTCTATGGAAGGATTGATGGACGGTATCCTGCCGGCTACCCCAGAGACCTACCAGCAGATCCACCAAGAGGCCGGCCGCCTGGCAAGCCTGGTAGATGATCTGCAGGAATTGAGCCGCGTCGAAGCAGGAGCTTATCCGCTGGACATCCGTCCCGTGGCAGTCACAACGCTGGTGCAAACCACCCTCAAACGGTTTGCTGCGCAAGTCCTGGCCAAAAGGATCGAACTCCGCTCGGACCTGCCAGCGGACCTGCCTCCCGTCCTGGCTGACCAGGACCGCATTACCCAGGTGCTGACCAATTTGTTTGGGAATGCGCTGCAATATACTCCCGAAGGCGGCCAAGTGACCATCCTGGCCACACGTCACGGGAATGAAATCCAAATTTCAGTCGTCGATACAGGGATCGGCATTCCTGCCGAACACCTGCCGCATCTTTTCACCCGCTTCTACCGTGTGGACAAATCCCGCTCCCGCCAGGCAGGTGGAGGCTCAGGGATCGGCCTGACCATCGCACGGGCCCTGGTGGAGGCGCACGGCGGGCATATCCGGGCTGAGAGTGGTGGGGAAGGGAAAGGAAGCACATTTACATTCACGCTCAAGGTTGCCGGATAAGAATCAGGAGATGGTTGAGTATTCAACAACTGCTGCACAAATGAGACGTTGGAACTAATGGAGAATGACCAGAAAATAACAAAATCAGGAGGCGCATAGTGCGCCTCCTGATTGTTTCTGGGGGGATATGGTTAATGCCTGCTGCCGCGATAGCCCATGCCATTGTCAGAAATGATACTCATGGGATTGGCAGGTACGCAGGTGCTTGCGTTGTATCCTTGACCAGCCCTCGTGGTGAAAGCGCTGGTTACCTTAGCCTGACCTTTCCCAGCGGAACTGGTCAGAATGGACTGATACAGATCCGCGCTCAGGTACTTGGGGTGGTAGACTTCGTCGGTCAGACGTTTGAGCACAGTGACGAAGCTACGCAGGTGGCTATAGGAGCCTCTCATCAGGTTGTTATAAACCATTTGGATGTCAGCGTTGGTCGTTTGCGTAAGGCGGGACTGCAGATCGGTGATGTCTACTTCTTCGATGGTCGCGCCTACTTTCAACGCGTCCATAAGTGACAGGCTACCGGTAGCCATCAGGTCTGTGTAAAGGGTCTGAAGCGTGGGGTCGGTGAAGATGCCGGCTGCAGTTCCCGGATCCGGAATGCCATAACGGACAAGGAGCGTTTTGAAGGCGTCCAAATGGACCTGTTCGCTGAGGGCAATGTTCTGGAAGGTCGGTTGACCCCACAGGACATATAGAGCGTCATAAACATCCCGGGCCATTTTTTCTTCCTGGAACATGTACAACAGGCCGGCGGTTTCGCCGGTGGTTGGGCTTTGAACTTCAGCGGTCGGAGCCGCCAAAACCGGGATTGCGCTCAATCCGTTTATGGCAGCGAGTACTGCCACCAGAGCGCCGATCATCAATTTCTTGAACATAGGGTTACCTCCATAAGGTAGATTTTTGTGGTCATCCTGCGGACAACCTTACGCCTATGATAGCAACCCCATGTAAAGGGATGTTGAACAATTGCATAAGGTTTGATAAAGAACGGGAAGAGTTCCGTCAAAATGGTAAGAGTAACCATTAAATTGGTTCTATTATTTGATAATGAAGAGGAAATGTACTATAATATTAGTTAGAAACCACAATCCAGGATGAGTTTATGGCCAAGCTACCAAAACTGACAGAACCTGTTTCTGAGAGTAAACTTGCCGATGAGATTGATGTGGGCCGCCGCCTACGTGAACTGCGCGCCAAGCGTGGCCTTTCCATGCGCCTCCTGGCGGAAAAGAGCAGATTGAACGTCAACACTCTGAGCCTGATCGAAAACCGGCGTACGTCACCCAGTGTCAGTACACTCCAGCAGCTGGCACAGACACTGCAGGTACCCATCTCGGCTTTTTTTGAGACCGACCAGGGCAACAAACAGCTTGTGCATCAGAAGAGTGGGGCACGTCCCTATGCAGCATTTACACATGGCTCAATCGAAGACTTGGGAGCCGGAATGCCGCGTTTTGGAGCAGAGCCACTCATCGTCACGCTTGCACCACATGCAGATAGTGGAAAAACCCCCATCGTCCACACTGGACGGGAGTTTGTATATTGTCTGGAAGGGCAACTCATTTATATTGTGGACACGGAAACTTACCGGCTGGAACCAGGTGACAGCTTGCTTTTTGAAGCCTACCTGCCGCACCGCTGGAAAAACTCCGGTGATACCCCTTCGCGGAATCTGCTTGTCCTTTGCTCGTTGGATGAACGTGACCATTCAAAAGAACGTCATTTTCTGGGATAATTTTGCCTGCCTGACAAGTAGAATTGTTAGCACACACACATATACACATATTAACGAGATGAGGTGAACAAATGAAAATTGCAGTAATCACAGATGATGGGAATACCATCAGTCAGCACTTTGGACGTGCCCAGTATTACCTGGTAGCCACGGTTGAAAATGGTGAAATCACTGACCACGAACTGCGCGAGAAACTTGGCCATTCCCAATTTGCCAGTGAACCACACGCGGCCGACATCCCCGGGCAGCCGCATGGCATGGACGCGGTTTCCCACAACAGGCACATGCTAATGTCCGAAGCCATTGCCGACTGCGAAGCCCTGCTCTGCCGGGGAATGGGTATGGGTGCCTACGAGAGCATGAAGACGCGCGGCATCCGGCCGATCGTCACAGATATCGCTTCCATTGACGAAGCCGTGATGGCTTATGTTGAAGGGAAAATAGTTGATCAGGTGGAGCGGTTGCACTGACAGTTAGCCGTACATCCTCGACATGAACCAGTCCATGTTTGAAATCCAGGCAGATTTTTGCAAGGCGATGGGTAATGCAACTCGTTTGCATGTATTACATGTCCTGCGTGAGCACCCCATGACCGTTGGCGAAATATGTCTCGCAACAGACTTACCACAGAGCAATGTGTCACGCCATCTAAAAGCCCTGCGTACTGTTGGGGTTTTGAAATCAAAAAGGCATGGCATCGAGATGGTTTATGAAATAACAGATATAAAGATTGCCGAAGTCTGCGATCTGGTACGCATTATTTTAGTAGAACAAATCCATAAACGCTCTCAGTCGATCGAATGACTGAAACTAATTGAAGGTTCAAAATGGAATTCCACATGTGCCCGATCGGGATCATCCACTCCCCTTTCACCGACAAATCCCAGACACCCATTCAGGCGTCCCGCTCACAGGCCAAGGGAGTCGTGGAGGTCTTTCCGGAATTCGCTGAAGGGCTGCAGGACCTGGAAGGATTCTCACACATCTTCTTATTGTATGCCTTTCACGAATCGTCGGGCTACTCTCTGCTCGTCAAGCCTTTTCTAGACGACCAACTGCATGGGCTGTTTGCAACCCGCTACCCTGCCCGTCCCAACCCGATCGGTCTGTCGGTGGTCAGGCTGATAACGCGAAATGGCAATACCCTGGAGATCAAAGGGGTGGATATGCTGGATGGAACACCGCTCCTGGATATTAAGCCGTACGTCCCGGATTTCGACATACGGACCGGTACGCGTAATGGTTGGTATAATGCCCGAAATAAATGATCGCCATTCCCTTTGGAGGTTGGCATGTCACGAAAACACTCTAAATTAACGCAACCATCCACTGAACCTGCCTCTCACCGGCGGCATAAGACTCACAAGCGCAACCTGGCCTGGCTGTGGGTCAGCCTGGGAGCTCTGCTCGTCGCCGTGGTGGGAATCCTGCTGCTCAGCTCCAAATCAACTCCCTCCGTTGAGATTACCCCCGCCCAGGCGTATGCGAAGTACCAGCAGGGGGCGTTCTTCCTGGACGTGCGGAGCCAGGAGGAATGGGATCAGTTCCATATCTCCGGGAGTACCTTGATCCCGCTGGATCAACTGCAAAACCGCTTGAGCGAACTGTCGAAGGATCA
Source organism: uncultured Anaerolineales bacterium (assembly GCA_903873975.1). Classification (GTDB taxonomy): domain Bacteria; phylum Chloroflexota; class Anaerolineae; order Anaerolineales; family Villigracilaceae; genus UBA877. Next base: position 18,173 of record CAIQQN010000245.1, on the reverse strand, counting down.
AGACATCGTCGTGGTTTGCCTGACTGGTCACCGCAGCCAGAGCGGGACGACCATCCTGCAGCAGGCCGGATTCACACGCCTCTCCTGCCTGAGCGGAGGATTACAGGCGTGGACCGCGGCGGGTTATCCAGTTGAGGGAACCGCACCGTAAATTGCTATTCGATTAGCAAGTATAATTTTGCTTTGCAGGGAAAAAATGACAACACCCGCATGGCATACCTTGGGTATTCAGGAAGTTATCAAGCAGCTCGGAACTCATCCCGAAGGACTGACTGATACAGAAGTACCTGATCGCCTGGCACACAGCGGGCGGAACGAGATCACCCGCCGCAAACCGGTTTCACCCTGGCGATTACTCCTCAAACAGTTTGCCAATTATTTCATCCTTGTGCTGCTCTTTGCGGCCATCCTGGCCTTTACGGTCAGCTTCCTACCGGGGGAAAGCGGCCACCGGCTGACCGCCTACTTCATCCTTGGCATCATCGTCCTGAGCGTTGCCTTGAGCTTCTTCGAAGAATACCGCGCCCAGAAAGAGCTGGAAGCCCTGGACAGGCTGCTGGTGTTCAAGACCACCGTCCTGCGCAATGGAACCCACCAGGAGATCGAGGCGGCTGAGGTTGTTCCTGGTGACGTCATGGTTTTAACGCACGGTCAGAAAGTGCCGGCGGATGCGCGCCTGATCGAAGCCTACAGTATGCGCACGGATGAGTCAGCACTCACCGGTGAAAGCGTCGGGGTGGATAAAACCCCCGAGCCGGTCGCGCCGGATGCGCTCCTGGCAGAACGCACCAGCATGGTGTACGCCTCTACCTATGTCACGCAGGGGAAAGGCCTGGCGGTGGCAGTAGCCACCGGGATGAACACTGAAGTTGGTCAGATTGCCAGGACCCTTGGGCAAATGACTGAGCGCCCCACCCCGTTCCAGGTGGAAGTGCTAAAGATGGCGCGCCAGATGACCGTTATCGTAGCCGTCCTGGCGGCTGTCGTGGCGGTCATCCTGCTCTTTTTCCTGCACGAGCCGCCGGTGGAAGTGGCGCTCAACACCCTCAGCCTGGCAATCGCCACCATTCCGGAGAGCCTGCCGATCGTGCTGACCTTTGCCCTGGCCCTGGGCGCCCGCCAGATGGCCCGGCGCAAGGCTGTGGTGCGGCGCCTGTCTGTAGTCGAGTCGCTTGGCTCGGTGGATACCATCTGCACCGATAAGACCGGCACGCTGACCCAGAACCTGATGACGCTCCAGAGGTTATTTGTTGGGGGAAAGGTGGTGGAGGTCACGCAGGACTTGCAGGAAAATTCCGCCGCCTTCGAGTTGTTGCGGGCCGGCATTTTATGCAACGAGGCGACCCTCTCGGAGGGAACCGTGTCCGAGGTCCAGGGGGATCCGGTGGACACGGCACTGATAAAGGCGGCCCAAGCCGCCGGTCTGGACCCAGAGCAGGAGCGCAAATCCACGCCGCGGGTGAACGAAATTCCTTTCAGTTCCGAACGCAAGATGATGACCACTCTCCATAGCCGGGATGGGCGTCAGGTGGCCATTACCAAAGGGGCGCCGGGCCCTGTGCTGGCACAATGCACTGGCTGCCGTGAAGGGGCGGAGGAATATCCGCTTGCGGACCAGCATTGCCAGGCCATCCGCCAGCAGGTGACCGGGCTGCAGAGCCAGGGATTTTACGTGCTGGGGGTGGCGAGCAAGGAATTGCCAGGGGATGAATCGCTCGAGCAGGCGGAAAGCGGGATGACCTTCCTGGGGCTGCTGGCCCTGATCGATCCAGCGCGCCCTGGTGTCGCCGAAGCCATTGCCCGCGCCCAGGGGGCTGGCATCCGGGTGGTGATGATCACCGGAGACAACGGCCTGACTGCCCAGGCCATTGCTGGGACGCTCGGGATCGGGCAGCGCGTTATGGATGCCCGGGACATGGGGAGCATCACCAGCCCGGCGCTCACCGAACTAATGAAGGAAGTGGATATCGTGGCACGCGCCACGCCACAGATCAAGCAGCAGGTTTTGCAAGCCCTGCAGGAGGCCGGACACGTAGTGGCAATGACCGGAGACGGGGTTAACGACGCCACCGCCCTGAAGCAGTCCGACGTGGGCGTGGCGATGGGCTTGCGCGGCACGGATATTGCCAAGGAATCCTCGGCCATGGTCCTGCTGGATGATAATTTTGCCACTATCGTGGCCGCGGTCGAAGAAGGCCGCCGCATTTTTGACAACATTCGCAAGTTTACCAACTACCTGCTCAGCACCAGCCTGGGGGAGGTGTTCGTCGTGCTGACGCTTTCCATTGCCGGGTACTTCCCCCTATCGGCCATTATGCTTCTGTGGGTCAACGTCGTCACCGACTTGGTACCGGCCAGCGCCCTGGCAGCCGACCCGGTGGTGCCACACGTGATGAAACGCCGCCCGCGCCGCCATAACGAACCTATCCTCAACAAATCCATCTACGCCACCATCGCCGGGAGCATCTTCCGCACCCTGATTGCCTATGGCCTGATCTTCTGGGTCGGGCTCCGGTTTGGCGGGGTGGTCTACGCCCGCAGCATGCTCTTTACCAGCATTGTCCTTCACGCCTTTACCCGCGTCATGGTAGTTCGCCAGATGGACAGCCTGTCCCTGTGGTCGAACCCGGCACTTCTGATCAGCTATGCAGTTGCGGTAGGACTGCAACTGTTGGCCCTGTATACTCCGCTGCGGGGGCTTTTCGGTGTGATCCCATTGGACTGGCGAGCCTGGGCAGTCATGGTACCGGTCACGGCTGGGTCGTCCTTTGCCGGCGTCTATATGACCCGTTGGTTATTGAAACTATTCCCGATGTGGGAAAATTAGATGGAAGGCGAGGATTCCAGTAAGGGAGTCTGATCAAACGCTCAAGCAGCGAGGATATACTGAACCGGACTGAATGGATAAATTGTCCCATGAATGCAACGCGAACTTCTGATATAAGAATGGGTGTACGGATCGAAGTCATTACCATTATCTGGATGGTAGTTGAGATGGTTGTCTCGATCAGTGCAGGAATAGCGGCAAGAAGTGCTCTCTTGACCGCCTTTGGAATAGACAGTCTGATCGAACTGGTAAGTGGATCCATCCTGCTGTGGCGACTTTTGAATGAAAGCCGGGGGGGAGATCTTAAGAGTGTTGAGCGGGCTGAACAGCGAGCTTCTTGGGTTGTTGCAGTCACCCTGGGCCTCTTGTGTGCTTATGTGCTGATATCGTCCGTCTATGGGCTGATCACTCATTCGAAACCCGAGGGTTCCATCATCGGTATTGGTGTATCGGCGGCTGCCCTGTTGATCATGCCCTATCTTGCTGTGACCAAGCGCCGAATTTCAAAGCGAATAGATAGTGCCGCTTTGGCTGGTGATGCGACCAATTCCATAACCTGTGCAACCATGGCAGGAACCGTGCTCGCAGGGCTGGTTCTAAACAATCTCTTTGGTTTGTGGTGGGCCGAGTACATTGCCGCGCTTGTATTTCTGGTCTGGCTCATCCAGGAAACCCGGGAGGTATTTGAAGAAGTGCGCCAGGAGGATAATTAAGAAAAGCGAGGCGAAATTGGCTTATCTTCAAGAGGGGTTGGAAAAATGCGACCTTATAAGCATTGAAACTACACCACCCTGGTGGTGATTTCGAACCTGGGCGGTTTTTCGAGGTGCTTCTTCACCGCGCACAGATCCGCCGAGCGGATCAGCGAATCGCGATATTTTTCGGGGAACTCCGGCGGGACCTGGATCTCCAGGCCGATCGCCTCAACCATGCCGGTGACAGGGCTGTGGTCAATCCGTTCGACGATGCGGATACCCTGGGTGGGGAGGTTGCGCTGTTTGCAGAAGCCCAGGACATAGATGCCGGCACAGGTACCAATTGACGAGAGGAAAATCTCGAAGGGGCTGGGAGCGGTGGCGGCCGGCGGCTGATCCGTGGCCACGGTAAAGGAACCAAAATGGGCGTCCACGCGGGAACCGCCGGGAAAGTCGATGATCATTTCCATAAAATCTGTCTCCAATAATATAGATTCGTTCTTAGGATAACCGTTTATTGGATGATTTTATCGTAATAAAGTTACATTGTCTGACTGAAAATAGCACATATAGATCACGGAAATCCAGCGGGTTATCGCCTGAAAAAACAAACCGGCGCCAACACCACCAACCCCGAGTTTGTGAAAACCGTGCCCCGTCTTTTGCAGATGACATTTGTGCACAATATTTATGACATTGTGCACTATAAGTTCATATATTCACAAGTGTATTATAATGTATATACACTTATGCGAATAAGGTCATATCCATGGACACTTCAAATTTAACACAGGAAATTACACAATTACACGCTGAACTTTGTTCTGCCCTGGCAGAACCGACACGTTTATTCATTCTTTATGCACTTGCAGAACAACCTTGCAATGTCACCGAACTGACCCAAAAACTGGAACTCCCCCAACCGACAATTTCCCGCCATCTTAAAGTCCTGCGTGATGCAGGACTTGCAACTGCAACGCGCCAGGGAATGACCATACATTACGAGCTTACTGATAAACGCGTCATCGAAGCGCTGGACCTTTTGCGGACTGTGCTGCGCGACCGGATCCAGCATCATGCGGATCTCATGGATGAATTCATTCCAGCATGACCCAAAATAACCAACTTCATAATCCATTTGTTTGAACGAGGCCCAAATGAGACAAAAAAGGATTACCTTCATATTCCTGGCACTTGGAATACTGTTGGTAGTCGTCAGTGTTTTCCTGATGACCGCCACGCCGGTAAAAGCCCAATGCGGTTCGCAGGCCTCTTCCTGTAAGAACTGCCACGAAACGCAGGCCCAGAAGCCGGTCAACAATGACGGCACTGCCTGGCACACCCAGCATGCCTTCGGCGATTTTTGCTACCTGTGCCACGCCGGGAACAACCAGGCCACTGATAAAGTTGCCGCCCACACCGGCATGGTGGCTCCGCTCTCGGATGTCAACGCAAGCTGCAAAAGCTGCCACCCCACCGACGTGCTGGTAAAAGCGCAAATCTATGCCACCACCCTCGGCCAGCAGGTCGGCACCGGTGGAAGCACGACTGCAGCGGCCACCAGCCAGCCCGGCTCGTCGGCTGCTCCGGCAACGACCGAGGCTGCACCAACTGTTCCAGCGGTGGTTGTCCCGGCGGTGGACATAGTGGATTACTCCCAGAGATACGATGCGGTGGCTCTGGGTAAAACGCCCCTCAACATCGGGAATATCATCCTGATCGCCGTCCTGGCATTGATCGTCCTTGCAGGCGGCTTCTTTGTGCTAAGACGGGAGGGCTTGATCAATATCACCTTTGAAGACCCGAAGCGCGTTCCCGTCCAGGAAAAATATCCTGCGGACGTGGTGGAGTTGCTGCCGAGCCTCAACCGATTAAAGCCTGATTCCCGCCGAATCCTTCAAAATATCCTGGCAAAACCTCAGGTGGCTGCTAACCTGCTGGCTTCCATTGACAAGCTTACCCATGAAGAACCGACCGGCGAGCAGGCGCCCGAAGAACCGGCTGATGATCAGGCATCTGAAGACCCGATCGAATAAGTCATCCATCCTGATATATTTCACAACAAAAAAAAGGAGTGAGGTTATGAAATTTATAATGAACTATATCCGCAAGGATACCTGGTCACCTTATATAGCCGGAATCCTGCTTGGCATTATCGTCATCCTAACTGTAGTGCTTGCCAAGACCCTGCTGGGTGCTTCCGGTGCGTTTGAAAACCTAGCCGCTTATTTCGGCAAGGTGATCAGCCCCAGCAACACGTACTTTAACTATGTGATGCCGGCAGGAATCACATGGGGTGTGATGCTGCTGGTCGGGGTATTCTTTGGAGGCATGCTTGGGGCTGCCACCAGCAAAACTCTGAAATGGGGAAAAAAGGATGCCGCTAACAGCGACGTTCAATGGAAGCGCGTCTTTGGACCGCAAACCTGGAAACGCTGGGTTTTGGGTTTCCTGGGAGCGATTGTGTTGGAATATGGCGCCGGGATCGCCGGGGGCTGCACCAGTGGTCTGCTCATCTCTGGAGGCAGTCTTCTTGTTCCAGCCGCCTTCCTCTTCATGGGTGGGATGTTCGCCTCGGGCATCATCACAGCCCTAATCGTGTACCGTAAACGCTACTAAACCAGGAGGTTTGATATGAATTTTGTGATTGCAGGAATCCTCGGGCTGGGTTTTGGTTTCTCCTTAAATAAAGCCGGCCTGACCAAGTACCACAGGATCGCCAACCAGTTCCGTTTTAAGGATATGATGGTCATGAAGTTCATCATGACGGCTCTGGCAGTGGCAATGATCGGGCTCTATGCTCTGCGCGGTCTGGGGATGGTCACCTTCCCGACAGCTCCCGCCACGTATGTTGTGGGAAACCTGGTGGGCGGGCTGATATTCGGGGTTGGCATGTCTCTGGTGGGATACTGACCAGGCACCTGTGTCGCCGGGTCCGGCGAAGGAAAATTAGATTACATCGTCCCTGGTTTGCTTGGTTTCCTGACAGGTGCATTGATTTTTGGCCTGACTTACCAGCATGTTTTCCCTCAGATCTCCAAACTTGCCAATTTTGGAAGTGTTGTGTTGCCCGACTTATGGAATATTAATCCCTACCTCACCGTGCTTGCCTTTGCGCTCATGTCACTCGTGTTGTTCTACCTGATCGATCGGGCAGGGTTAAAGCGCAAGTACACGGATGGGGATGAAGAAGAGGATTAGAAAGCGCCAATCTGGATGGATGGCTGACACCCGCTGCCAGCCATCTATGATTTTCTTATACCGGTAATGGAGAAAATCATGACAAACACTCTATCCCGCCGCGACTTTCTCAAGGTCGGCGGCGCAACCATAGGAGCGGCGGTCCTGGGGCAGTTTATTCCCCCCTGGGTGGCCGAAGCGGCGCGCGCTAATGGAATGCTGGATGCCACGAACAGTGGAACCATTCCCAGCATGTGTGAAATGTGCGTCTGGCGCTGTGGCCTGCTGGCGAAAGTCGAAGAGGGGCGCGTAGTCAAGCTGGAAGGCAATCCCGACCACCCCCATTCCAATGGCAAGCTGTGTCCGCGCGGCCAATCCGGCCTGATGAACACCTACGACCCCGACCGGGTACTGACCCCGCTGATCCGGGTCGGCAAGCGCGGCGAGGGGCTGTTCCGTAAAGCCTCCTGGGAAGAAGCGCTGGACCTGGTGGCTCAAAACATGCTGGACATCAAGCAAAAATACGGGGCGGAGGCGATGGTCTTTTCTTCCACGCATAATTTGAGCCAGCCGTTGTTCGAAAACCTGCTGTATGCCTTTGGCTCGCCGAACTATGGCACGCAGCGCAGCCTGTGCTTCAATGCCATGATCACTGCCTTCTTGTTGACCTACGGCATTGAAGAACCATCGCGAAAATATGATGATGTTGAATTTATCTTGCTCGTTGGTCGCAACTTGATGGAGGCGATTTCGACCTCAGAGACATCCGAATTATCCCATGCGATTGACCGCGGCGCAAAACTAGTCTACCTTGACCCGCGCTACACCAAAACCGCATCCAAAGCAGCCGAGTGGATCCCCATCCGTCCCGGCACTGATTCAGCCTTCCTGCTGGCAATGATCAATGTCATTGTTACCAATGAACTAGCTGACTGTGAATTTGTCAAACAATATGTTGTTGGCTGCGACGGCATTAAGGTTGCCATGCTCAGTTACACGCCTGAGTGGGCTGAATCCATTACCGGTGTTCCAGCCGTGACCATTAATCGAATTGCCCGCGAATACGCGGCTGCAAAACATAACGCCCTGGCTCATCCAGGGTGGCGCACGTCAAATTTCATCAACTCGTTCCAGACCGAGCGGGCAATTGCCACATTGAATGCTTTGAGCGGGAATGTCCTGACCCCGGGTGGATGCCTTTCAGCGGATGTTGCTGCCGAGGGTGCTGGACTGGGTGCGCCATCCCAGCCTTCCTATCCGCGTGTTTCTGCAATGCGATTGGACGGTGTGCCTTGGAAATATCCACTCGTTCCGCTTAAGTTGGGCGTTTTCCAGGAACTACGAGATGCAATCGTCACGGGCGAACCTTATCAGGCTCATGGTTGGTTCATCTCGCGCCAGAACCCCATCCTGGCCTTGCCAGACCGCGGCCGGACGCTGGAAGCATTTGGCAAGATGGATTTCATCACCACCGTCGACATTATCATGAACGATACCTCCTGGTTCTCGGATGTTATCCTGCCCGAGGCTTCCTACCTGGAGCGCTACGATCCGCTCAATATTGTTGGCGACAAAGCCTTTATTCGCCAGCCGGTCATCGAACCCCAGGGGGATGGAAAATCCGCCCTGTGGATTTACAAGCAGTTGGGCGAGCGCTTCGGACTAGGTGACTACTTCCAGTACACGGATGAGGAAGATTATATCCGCCAGCAGCTAAAACCTCTGGGCATAAGCCTTGAAGCTGTGAAAGAAAAAGGCTATACTGTGATGCCCGAAAAAGAAAATAGCAGGGAAATAACTTTCAATACACCTTCTGGCAAAATTGAAGTTTACTCTGAGACATTGAAAAATTCTGGTTTCTCACCCTGGCCAACCTGGGAGGAACCGCTCGCCCCTGGTCAGAACGAATTCTATTTATTGACCGGAAAAGTTGCACAGCAGACACAGTTTGGCACACAAAACAACCAACTTTTACACAAATATTCGGACGAACCGCGCCTGTGGATGAATGTTGCGACCGCCAAGAACCTGGGGCTGGCCGATAATGACCTGGTGGAAGTGACCAGCCCGGCCGGCAAGATCCACATCAAGCTGGAAGCCACCCAGGCCATCCGCCCGGACTGCGTTTATCTCACCCCCGGATACGGGCATCTTTCCAAGGGCCTGACCGTGGCCTACGGCGTCGGAGCCAGCGACTCCGACCTGCACGTAACCTATACAGACCCCATCAGCGGCGGCCAGGCGCTCAGCCAGACCTTTGTAACGGTCAAGAAGATCTAGGACGGGAGTCGAACCATGACCGATATTAAACACAAAACCTTCCTGTTCGACGCCACCCGCTGCATTGACTGCCGGGCTTGCATGGTGGCCTGCAGCGTCGAAAATAAGATTGAAATGGATAAGACCCGCATCTGGGTGGCGGGGGTTGGATTGAAAGGCGAGTATCCGAACCTCGAGCGCGCCTCGATGGTCTATCACTGCATGCACTGCAACGAACCCGATTGCCTGTCAGCCTGCCCGGTGGGCGCCTACAGTAAGCGCCTGGATGGCCCGGTGATATACGACCCCAAGAAATGCATCGGCTGCCGGTACTGCATGAACGCCTGTCCATTTGGTGTGCCTCATTTTGATTGGGATAAGGGTCTCATTGAAGGTGCATTCATAGATAAATGCACCATGTGCCCCCAGCGCATTGACATTGGCCTGGAACCGGCCTGCGTGGCCACCTGCCCGACCGAGGCGCTCATGTTCGGGGAACGGGATAAGCTCCTGAAATACGCTCATGACCGCCTGGCTGCCCAGCCGGCGCGCTACGTCAACCAAGTCTATGGAGAGACCGAGAACGGCGGTACGTCTTATCTCATCCTCTCACATGTCCCGTTCATTGAACTCGGCTTGCCGGAGCTCCCCTCCCGCCCGGTCAAGGACATCAGCGAACAGGTGATGGGATTTACCATTCCCTTTGCCCTCGGCTGGGGAGCCGTACTGACCGGCGTGGCGGCTGGCGTGCACCTGTACAACCAGAAGAAAGAGGCGGATGCCCGGAAGCTTGAAACTTCCGAATCCCAGGCGGAGGAGACAAAATGAATTTACAAATGAAAGTCCATCCGCGCTTCCATCTAAAACCTCTGGTTGTCATTTTGCTGGCCATGATGGGGATCGCTTTTATCATTGCCATGGTTCGCTACACCAGTGGGATTGGCGCCATCAGCGACCTGAGCAATTCCTATCCCTGGGGATTTTGGATCAGTTTTGACCTGTTCACGGGGGTGGCGATCAGCAGTGGTGCCTTCCTCATGGCTGCGGTCGTTTACATCTTTGAGTTAAAGGAATTCCGCCCGCTGGTCAGACCTTCCGTGCTGACCGGCTTCCTGGGCTACATGATGGTCGCGATCGCCCTGCTGGTCGACCTGGGCCATCCTGAACGCATCTGGTACATGATGATCCACTGGAACCACACTTCTGTTCTATTAGAAATCGGCATTTGTGTGATGAGCTATCTTGCGGTGCTGGCGATCGAATTCGCACCGGTTGTGTTTGAAGGCTTGAAATGGCAAAAGTTCGCCCATTTTATTCACCGATTCATCATGCCGTTCGTGATTCTGGGCGTGGTGCTTTCCACGCTTCACCAATCCTCCCTGGGTTCGTTGATGCTGATCCAGCCCTACAAGCTCCATCCGTTGTGGTGGACACCCATTTTACCGATCTTGTTCTTCGTCTCAGCGATCTCCATTGGCCTGGCCATGATCATCTTCGAATCGACACTCAGTGCGCGTTACTTCCATCGCGGCCTGGAAATTCATCTGTTGGATAAACTGGCTAAGGCGACCCCGATTGTCCTGGCAGTATACCTGGTGATTAAATTCAGCCAGCTCACCATCGCCGGTGACCTGAAATACCTCTTCACCAGCGGTTTGATGAGCGTCCTTTTCTGGACGGAAATCCTCATCAGCGCGGTTACTCCAATCGTCTTGTTCTCGATCAAGCGAATCCGTCAAAGCGCGAATGGTTTGCTGCTCGGCGCGGTTATCCTATTGTTCGGGATGATCTTGAACCGCTTCAACGTCAGTTGGTTCGGAGTCACACACCCCGACCCGATTACCTACCTGCCAACTTTTATGAGCAGCGTTCACTATATCCCCTCTTTGCCGGAGGTCCTCGTTTCGATCGGCATCTTCTCGGCTGGCATCCTGGCCTTCGGCCTGGCGGTGAAATACCTGCCGGTATTCGAGGCAGAGGAGCATGACGACCCGGAATCATAAGTTGTTTTTTGCTGCTGGCTCCTCCCCTGAACCAAGAAAACCGCTCCTGGCAAAGGGGCGGTTTTTCATCTTCTGGTTATAATAAATCGATGCGCCCATCCTTCTTTCACCATCTGCACCCTCCCACCATCCCCGCCCGGCAGGCGCGCCTGCGCTACACCCTGGCCGCCGGAGGATTGGCGATATTCCTGTCGTTGATATTGCTGGTCACCGGCTTGCTGGAGATGTTCTACTACATCCCGACCCCCGAGAAGGCCTCCGCATCGATCCAGACCCTGACCTTTCTCGTTCCCTACGGCGGGCTGGTGCGCAACCTGCACTACTGGTCGGCACAATTCCTGGTGATCGTTACATTGGTGCATCTCCTGCGCGTGATCCTGACCGGCGCATACGCTCCGCCGCGCCGGCTCAACTACCTGCTGGGGATGGGACTGCTGGTGCTGGCGATCCTGCTGGATTTTACCGGTTACGTCCTGCGCTGGGACGAGGGGATCCGCTGGGCGCTGGTGACCGGCACCAACCTGGTCAAATCCATCCCGCTGATCGGGAATGCGTTCTACAGGCTGCTGGTGGGCGGGGCTCAGCCCGGGCCAGCGACCTTTATCCGATTCTACGGCTGGCACATCTTCGGTCTGACGCTGGCGGCAGGCATCCTGGTCGCCTGGCACATCTTCCGTGTCCGCCGGGACGGCGGGATCGCCGTACCTCCTCCGCCCCTGCGGGAAGACCAGAGGCGCATCACGCGTTTCGAACTGGTTCGCCGCGAAGTCCTGGCCATGCTGCTATCGGCGACTGCGCTGCTCCTGCTCTCCTCCTTCGTTCCCGCGCCGCTGGCTGCGCCCATCACTGCCTCTGCCACTGCCTCACAGGCGGCGCGGGCTCCCTGGTTCTTCCTGTGGATCCAGCAAATGCTCAAGCTGGGTAATCCTTTCTTTTGGGGAGTGGTCGTCCCGCTGGCGGTACTGGTTCTCCTTTCCCTCATCCCTTATATTTTCCCCAAGCCTGCCAAACCCGAATTGGGACGCTGGTTCCCGAAGAGCAATCGTCTCGCACAGGTTGTGGCTTTGCTGATCCTGTTATCCATGCTTGCCCTGACCCTCCTTGCTTTACGTACCACCTCCTGATAACGAAATATGCGCCGTTATCTTTTCCCTGCCGCCTCGATCTTTCTTCTGCTGGGCCTTCTCATTGCAGCCTGGCAGGAAAGCCGGCATCCCAAGCCCATTGCCCTGACACCAACGCTGACCGGTCAGGTGGAATACTGCCTGACCTGCCACTCGGACCTGGCCCAGATCAGCAACTCGCATCCGGTGAACACATTTGGCTGTGTGATTTGTCATGGCGGCGAGCCCCTGGCCCTGGATGCAGACCTGGCACACAGCACGCTGCGGGGCGGCAAGAACCCTTCGGATTTCTCGGTCGTCCAAGCCTCCTGCGGCGGGTCGAACTGCCACAGCGGTACGGCGGAAAGTTACAGCAACCACATCCAGCGCGCCACCACCAGCATCCAGGCCACCTACGCCGGGGCGATCGCCATTATGCGCTATACTTACGGCGCCCAATCCAGCCAGGCGGCCTTGTTCGGGGTGAATGCCGTCCAGGACGGCCAGAGCACCAGCGGTATCACCAGCCTGCAGGCTTTCGACCCGGCTGCGGAGACCAGCCCGCAGCTCCAGCTCTTTGGGCAGAACTGCCTCACCTGTCACCTGTCCGCTCAACCCATGCAGACGGGCGGACGGTACGACCATTTCACCGGCTGTGCGGCCTGCCATACGCCCACCCAATCGGTCGGTTTGACCAGCGTGGATACCAGCACAGCGGCACAAATCCACAAGTTGACCACCGCCATCTCATACACGCAATGCGATACCTGCCACAATCGCGGCAACTACGACCTGCGTACGATGACCTTCCAACCCCGCACAGACCTGCCGGTTGATCGTTTGCACGATTTTTACCAGCCCATCGCCCAGTTCACTCAATGCGAATACACCCTGGACTGCATCGACTGTCATACCCGCGCCGAGGCAATGGGGGACGGCAGCCTGTACAGCAGTAAGAAAGACATCCAGTATATCCAGTGCAAAACCTGCCACGGTACGTTGACAGAGCTCCCACAGACGCGGACACTGACCGACCCGAACGACCTGGCCTTCCGCCTGGCGCTGCTCAACCCGGTAGTCGATCTGGAACTGGGCGACACCCTCCTGGTCACCGGAAAAGGCGAGCCGCTCTGGAACACGCGCTTAATGCCGGACGGGACTTATCAGCTGGTCGGGAAAGCCACCGGTCAGGTTTTCTCTTTCAAGCCCGTGATGGGCAGCGCATGTACGCAGAATGGCGTTGACCAGTCCTCTGCCTATTGTCACACCTGCCACTCGGTTCAGCGGTAGATAAAATGCCTGAAGTATCCCGCCGTGACTTTCTGAAACTTGCCAGCCAGGGTTTTCTTGCCCTCAGCGGATTGTTCGGCCTTGGGATGCTATTACGTTTTTTTGGATACCAGACAGAGCCGCCCCCGACAACAGATTTCGACCTCGGGCTGGCCTCCAATTATGCCCCCGGTTCGCGTACCCTCCATCCGGAGATCCCGGCAGTTGTCATCCGCACCACCAGCGGGTTCACCGCCCTCAGCCTGGTCTGCCCCCACCTGGGCTGCACCGTGGAGAGCAGGCCGGAAGTATTTACCTGCCCATGCCATGGCTCCCGGTTCGACCTACAAGGGGAGGTCATCCGCGGCCCGGCTGCAAAACCGCTCAATTCCCTGATAACGGAGATCACTTCCGATGGGAAATTACACGTAATCACAAAATGATCCATTCTTTGTTGAAATTCAACAGGAGCTCCCCTTGTCATCATTCTTGTCGGATTTGCTAAAGCAAAGTTCCGCCCGCCATGACCATCTCTGCCCGCGCCAGGTGCTGGGCGTGCGCATGGGGCTGGCCGGGCTGGCAGCCATTGGGCTGGAAGCGCCCATGCCTCGTAAAGCTGCCCTGGTGATCATTGAAACCGATGGATGCTTTGCCGATGGGATCGAAGTAGCAACCGGAGCGACGGTCGGTCATCGGACACTGCGGGTGAAGGACTTTGGTAAGATCGCGGCGGTTTTCGCCAATGTCCAGACCGGGCAGGCGCTCCGCCTGGCGCCGCAGTTGGACATTCGGGAGGGCGCCCTCCGCTATGCCCCCCAACTAAAGAGCAGATATTACGCCCAGCTCAAGGGCTACCAGTTCATGCCGGTGGCGGAGTTATTCTCTTTCGAGGAAGTCCTGCTGGAACCGCCCCTGGAGGCGATCATCAGCCGGCCGGGTCTGCGCACGAAGTGTGCCCGCTGCGGTGAGGAGATCAGTAACGCCCGGCAGGTATTTAAAAACGGTGTAACATTATGCAAAACTTGTGCGGGGATAGGATATTACCGGGTGAAGCCTGTATCGTAAAGATAGATTCTAACCTACTCGTTCATTATGCAATTACAGACTTCCGAAGTCTCCATAACTTCGGAAGTCTGCTTGTTTCAGCAAATCCTAGGCAGCAATTCCCCCGCCGGGACGTCCACCACGCGCATCCCGCCGATGGATGTTTTGGCCGTGACCAGGCCGGGATGTTCTTCCACCACGCGCCCAATGATGACCGCCTCTTTGCCAACCTCATGCTTGCGCATAACCGATAAGACTTTCTCCGCCGCAGATTCGGGCAGAATCGCCACCAGTTTCCCTTCGTTGGCAATGTAGAGCGGATCCAGTCCCAACATCTCGCAGGCCGCGTTGACCTCCGGGCGGATGGGCACTTTCCGCTCGTCGAATTCAATCCCCACCCTGGATGAACCCGCCAGTTCGTTGAGCACCGCCGCCAGCCCGCCGCGCGTGGCATCCCGCAGGCAATGGATCTTTCCCGCGGCCATCATCGCCTCCACCAGCCCGTTCAGCGGCGCGGTATCAGATTTAATCTCCGTCTCGAACGTCAACCCCTCCCGCACCGACATGACTGCGATCCCGTGGTCGCCCATCGTCCCGCTGACCAGCACCACATCGCCAGGGAGGGCGTTGGCCGGGCTGATATCCACGTCCGAGGGGATCACGCCCAGGCCGGAGGTATTGATGTAGATCCCGTCGCCGTGCCCTTTTTGCACCACCTTTGTATCACCGGTGGCGATATTGACCCCCGCTTTCCTGCAGGCTGCGGCCATGGAGGTCACGATATTACCGAGCGTTTCCATCGGCAAGCCCTCTTCCAATATAAAACCTGCCGAAAGATAGAGCGGCTTTGCCCCGCTCATGGCCAGATCGTTGACCGTGCCATAGACCGCCAATTCGCCGATGTTCCCGCCGGGGAAGAAAAGCGGGCTGACCACGAACGAGTCGGTCGTAAATGCCAGCCGCTGGCCCATTTCTGTGAAATGTTCCAGAGCGGCCGAGTCGCCCATCTGCCTCAGCCACTCGTTGTCGAACGCAGGGGCGAAGAGATGCTCGATCAGGTCGGCCATCATCCTGCCGCCCGCCCCGTGTCCCATCACGATGGTCGGGTAGTTTTGCAGCGGGCGCGGGCAGGTCCAGCCGAGCAGGTTGGGTTTATCTGTCATGGCTGTGCTTTTGGCTCAAGCGGGGGTCTGGTCCCCGCTGATGCATCGATGATATAACGACCATACCGGTAATACGCGGCGCAGGCTCCTTCCGACGAGACCATGGTCGCGCCAAGCGGCGTCTGTGGGGTGCACTCCCTGCCGAAGGCCGGGCACTCGCTTGGTTTCCTGCGCCCTTGCAGCACCAACCCACTGATGCACAGCGGCGACTCCTTCGTCTCGATCGCCTGCACTTCCGGGAAGCGCAGTTCGGCGTCGAAGAGGGCGAATTCCGGGCGCAGGCGGTAACCCGACATGGGGATCATTCCTATGCCGCGCCATGCCCGGTCGGTTATCTCGAAGACTTGCTGGATGACAGCCTGGGCAGGTTTGTTGCCCTCCCGGTTGACGGATCGCCCGTAAGCGTTCTCAACCGTGTGCTTGCCTGCCTCCAACTGGCGGACGCATTTCAAGATCCCATGGAGGAGGTCCACAGGCTCGAAGCCTGTCACTATAATGGGGATCCTGTACTTTTCGACCAGCGGCTCGTATTCCCAATATCCCATCACGGTGCAAACGTGACCGGCAGCCAGGAAACCGTCCACCTGCACATCCGGTGAGTCCATCAAGGCGCTGATCGCTGCCGGGACGGTAACATGCGAGACCAGCACGGCGAAGTTGGTCAGTCCTTGGGTTTTAGCCTGGATCACTGCCATGGCGTTGGCCGGGGCGGTGGTCTCGAAACCGATGGCGAAGAAGACAACTGTCCTGCCGGGATTGTCCCTGGCGATCTTTAATGCATCTAGGGGCGAGTAGACGATACGGACATCGCCCCCGGCGGCTTTAACCGCGAACAGGTCACGGGTCGAGCCGGGCACTCGCAGCATGTCACCGTATGAGGTGAAGATCACATCAGGACGAGAAGCCAGGGCGATGGCTTTGTCCACCTGTTCGAGCGGCGTCACGCAGACGGGACAGCCCGGCCCGTGGACGAGTTCGATCTCGGGCGGCAGCATCCGGTCCAGACCGGATCTGATAATGGAGTGCGTCTGCCCGCCGCAGACTTCCATTAGCGTCCAAGGGCGGGTGACGGTTTTTTGGATATCGGCGAGCAGTTTCCGGGTCAGGTCTGCATCGCGGTATTCGTCCAGGTACTTCACGCGGCAATTCCTTCTTCCCCCAGCGCGTCGATCTGCCGAAGGAGCTCCATCGTCTCCATGGCTTCCTGCTCATCCAGGATGGAGAGACCGAAACCGACATGCACGATGGTATAGTCGCCGACCTTGACCTCGGGCAGGTATTCCATGCAGGCCTCCTTGATGGCGCCGCCAAAATCCACCCTAGCCATCTTCATGCCGTTGGCTTCGTAGAGTTCGATCACTTTTGCGGGGATACCGAGACACATAAGACACCTCTAAATAGATCTTCTTTGAATAGGAAGCCTTATTTTACTACTGTACACTACGTTCATCATTGAACCGGGATTCTGTTTTAAGAGGGGAAAACAAACCGGCCAGTCCAAAATCATGCCAGGAAGCAGTATACCCTAACATTCAAACAGAGCAAGGGCGGTTATAATCGATGAAACTCGCGTGCCTGATATGGGTTATTCCTATCAATCGAATCTTTCTTGAAGGAGGCAGCATGGCCATTGCAGCAGAAAGTCCAAAGGTCAATGACAAGCGTGAGATCTTCGGCTGGGCGATGTATGACTGGGCCAACTCGGCTTTCAGCACCACCATCGGGACGGTGTTCCTGGGCCCTTACCTGGCCACCCTGGCCGAGAAAGCAGCCACCATCAGCCAGGACGGCATGGCGCACTTCCTGGGGATCCCGATCGCGCCGGATTCATTTTTCCCGTACTGCATCTCCTTCTCCGTTGGGTGCCAGGTGCTGTTCCTGCCCATCCTGGGAGCGATCGCAGATTATTCCCATCGCCGCAAGCAGATGATGCAATTGTTCGCCACCATCGGGGCCATTGCCACCATCCTGATGTTCTTCACGACCGCCCCGATCTGGTGGTTGGGGGGAGTGTTGTTCATCGCGGCCAACCTGGCATTCGGCGCGGCGATGGTATTCTACAACTCATACCTGCCTGATATTGCCAGCGAAGACCAGCGTGACCGGGTCTCCTCGTACGGCTGGGCAATGGGCTATCTGGGGGATGGGATTTTGCTCATCCTCAACCTGGCGCTTTACATGTTCAGCGACAAACTGGGCGTCCCCAAAGACCTGGCGGTTCGCATCAACCTGGCTTCGGCCGGGATCTGGTGGTTGAGCTTCTCATTCATCACCTGGAGTCGCCTACGGGCACGCCATGCCGTCAAGCACTTACCAAAAGGGGAGACTTACGCCATAGTGGGTTTCAGGCAGTTGTGGACGACGATCAAGGAAATGAAGAATTTCCCCGAAACGCTCAAATACCTGCTGGCCTACTTCCTCTACAACGATGGCATCCAGACGGTAATCGCAGTCTCGTCCACCTTCGCGGCCGCTCCGCTCATCCGCGGCGGGGTGGGCATGGATCAGTCCACGTTGATCATTGTCATCCTGATGATCCAGTTCATGGCATTTTTCGGCGCCCTGTTGTGGGGCAAGCTTGCCAACTGGGTGGGCGCCAAGCGCTCGATCATCGTCTCCCTGGTGATTTG
>CAIQQN010000244.1 GCA_903873975.1 uncultured Anaerolineales bacterium | reverse complement strand
TGAACCAGTGCGGGTTGCAAACGCCCACGAGGATACCCGTTTCTACAACAAAATAGAACAAGTAACACGATTCCCCACCGAGTCCCTGCTGGGTGTACCGCTCATCACCAAGGAAAAAGTTGTCGGGGTGCTGGAGGTCATCAACAAACACAACGACAATTTCACTGAAGACGATGAAGACCTGCTCCTGGTACTGGGAGCGCAGGCGGCGGTGGCGATTGAAAATGCGCGTTTGTTCCAACAATCTGACCTGATTGCCGAGTTCGTCCACGAACTGCGCACGCCGCTGGCTTCCATCGGAACGGTCACGTACCTTCTGCTCCGCCCGGAAATGTCCCAGGAACAGCGCGAGCAGATGATTCGCAACATTCACAAGGAAACCCTGCGTTTGAACACCCTGGCATCGTCTTTCCTTGACCTAGCCCGGCTGGAATCCGGGCGTGTCCAGTTCCATCTGACGAAATTCGACCTGCTGCCCCTGCTGGAAGAGTGCCGCCAGATTATGCAAAGCAAAGCAGACGAGGATGCCATCACCATCAATATCGAAACCCCCGCCGGTTTCCCGCAGGTGGAAGCCGACCGTGACAAACTGAAGCAGGTGGTGCTCAACCTGGTCAGCAATGCCATCAAATATAACTACCCGAACGGCTCTGTAACCATGGTGGCTTCGATGAGTGACCGGGATTGGACGCTCTCCATCCGCGACACCGGCCTGGGTATTCCGGAGAAGTCCCTGCCGCACCTGTTCGAAAAGTTCTATCGGGTGCGCGCCTACGAAGGCAAAGCCTCGGGCACCGGGCTGGGGTTATCGATTTGCAAGCAGATTGTCTCCGGGCATGGAGGCAGTATTGAGGTTGAATCAAAACTTAGCAAAGGGACGGTCTTCATCATCCACCTGCCGAAGGGCGCATAAACCAACCGGGTTGAAGGGGTAATAACCGCGCACCAGTTCCATGTCCGTGCCGTAGATGCTCGAAAGCCAGACGCCAATGAGCGCCTCGCCGGGTTCATTGGGGCGGGGAATGTCGCGCAGGGAAAGGGACTGGTTTTCGAGCCAAAGGGATTACATATTGCTTACTTCATCATTGCCGCGAGTTTGATTACCTGGCGCCCTTCCGCCCGAACTGCCGCTCCAGCGTGTCCACCGACAGATGGATCATCGTCGGCCGGCCATGTGGACAGGTGCGTGGCGAGGCGCAGGCTTCCAGGTCGTTCAGCAGGGCGCGTTGTTCGTCTGGACTGAGCACCTGCCCGGCTTTGACTGCCAGCCGCTTGCAGACGCGCCCGGCGATTTTGGCTTCGAGTTCGTTTTGCAGCGGGGCTTCGTCTTCCTCAAAATTTTCCACCAGGGCGCGCAGGGCTGCCGCCGGGTCGGAGTTTGCAAACAGCACCGGCATGGCGCGCACCTGATAGCTATTCTGTCCAAACAGTTCAACATGGAAACCAAAGTGTTGTAACACCGGCAACTGGTCTTCGAGCAATTTGGCGCTGGCAGAGGCCAGGTGTACCACTGCCGGTGTCAGCAGCACCTGCGAGGGGATGGCCTTCTGATCGTGCTGGGCCATTAACTTCTCAAACAAAACGCGCTCATGGGCGGCGTGCTGGTCGATCAGGTACAGTCCATCCGGACCCTCAGCCACCAGGTAGGTCGCGCCGATTTGGCCGATGAGACGCAGGAGCGGCACTTTTTCAAACGCGGATGGTTGCGTGACGACCGTTGACGGTTGGCTGCCGCCTGCCTCCTGCCCGCTGACAGCCGACAGTTCCTCATGTGCCAGGCTCCAGGTCGGGTCGATCATCCGCGGCTGGGATGGCGCACTTCCCCATAAATTCTGCGGAGCCACTTGAGGGACAGGAGCATAAGCCAGCAAAGCCCGGCGTGTGGCCCGCTGGACGAAACTAAAGGCTTTGTCCGGATTTCGGAATCTCACTACCGCCTTGGCCGGGTGGACATTGACATCCACTTCCTCGGGTGGCACTTCGAGAAACAGCACCGCCAGCGGGTAGCGTCCCACCATCAGCAGCGTGTGATAAGCCTGGAGCAAAGCAGCATTCAGGGGCGTATCCTGCACCCAGCGCCCGTTGACGAAGAAGGTGATTTCCTTGCGATTGGAACGCGTCAGCGCGGTGGGGCTGATAAAACCGGATAATTTATAGCTTTGCCCTGAGCCTGTCGAAGGGCCGTCTTCTTCCGCCACCACGTCCAGCATCTGGCGGGCCGTGTCCACGCCATAGAGGGCGGCCAGGATCGCCCGCCGGTCGCCATCCCCGGCAGATTGCAGGGACGAGGTTCCGCCCTCCGATAACTTGAAACGCACCTGCGGGTACGCCAAGGCATAACGCGTCAGCAGTGTATCAATCGCCCGCCGTTCGGTCATGTCCTGTTTCAGGAACTTGAGCCGCGCCGGGACATTGTAGAACAACGCTTCCACGCTGACCACCGTCCCTACCGGAGCGCCAACTTTTTCCAGCCTGCCAATGATCCCGCCATCCACGCGCAGGCGCCTCCCGGCCGGCGCATCCGCCGTCCGCGAAGTGATGGTCAGCCGTGAGACCGAGCCGATGGAGGCCAGCGCTTCGCCGCGGAAGCCGAGTGTAGCGATCCGGTACAGGTCATCGGCAGAGACCAGCTTGGAGGTGGCGTGACGCTCGACAGCCAGCATCAACTCATCAGCCGGGATGCCAGCTCCGTCATCGGCCACCTGGATCAGAGTCCGGCCCGCGGCGGCGATATCCACAGTCACTGATTTCGCCCCAGCGTCCAGCGCGTTCTCCAGCAATTCCTTCACCACCGAGGCGGGACGTTCCACCACTTCCCCGGCGGCGATCTGCGAGGCAACTGCGGCAGGTAAAACGCGGATGGTCATGCCTTTATTCTACCGTATAATAGCGTCATGCGTTTTAACACCATCTTCTTCGACCTCGATGAGACTCTTTACCCACCCTCCAGCGGGTTATGGAGTGCCATCCGTGAGCGCATCAACGCCTACATGCACGAGCGGATGGGAATTCCGCCGGAGCAAATCGGGGTGCTGCGCGAACAGTATTTCCGCGAGTACGGGACCACCCTGCGCGGCCTGCAGTCCAACTATACAGTGGATATGGACGAGTACCTGGCATTCGTCCATAATGTGCCGCTGGAAGCGCATCTCAACCCGGACCCGGAACTGCGCGGCGTGATCGAGGCTTTCCCGGCCCGCAAATTCATCTTCACCAACGCCGACAGCCTCCATGCAAACCGGGTGCTGGATGTACTGGGCTTGCAGGGATTATTCGACGGCATCCTGGATGTGCATACTTTGGCCCCGTACTGCAAGCCGATGCCGGAATCCTTCGAACTGGCCCTGCAAGCTGCCGGCTCCCCGGACCCGCACACTTGCGCCCTGCTCGACGACCAGGCCCGCATCACGCGCGCCGCCCGCAGCCTGGGCTTGTATACTATTCTCGTGTGGAAAGATTCTGCAGGCGAAGATGCTGACGCGGCCCTGGTAAAATGGGCCGATTTGCCCGGTTTGCTCGACGGGCGAATATAACGGTGTTCTTACACCAGGCTGTTAAAATTTCAGCGCCTTTGGGAATCTCCGTGATAGATGGAATTCCCAGCAAACCGGATTTCATTTCGCTTTAATCCAGGCATGTTAAGATAATGTACCTTTAAAATGGGAGATTCTTATGCAAAATAAAACCCTGCGCTCAGTTTTGGTCGTTTTTGTTTCGGTTGTCCTGGTCGTGTGCCTCTTTGGCAGCGGCTTTGTGGTCGGGAATTTCGTCCCGGTTCTGAAGCCCGCCTCCGTATCAACATCCACTCTCCCGGCAACCCCCACCGCTGACCAGAGCGGCACACCGGCCGATTTACAGACATTGTTTGCGCCCTTCTGGCAGGCCTGGACCCTTGTCCACCAG
The DNA here is from genome assembly GCA_903873975.1 of uncultured Anaerolineales bacterium. GTDB lineage: Bacteria > Chloroflexota > Anaerolineae > Anaerolineales > Villigracilaceae > UBA877. Next base: position 28,049 of record CAIQQN010000244.1, on the reverse strand, counting down.
AACTACGTGGATCAACCTGTGGATGACACCAAGTTGTTGCAAGGAGCCATCAAGGGGATGATGTCATCTTTGACCACCGGTCTGAACTACTATGAAACCCCTGAAGAATACCAGGCGGCTCAGGAAGCGCTCAATGGAGGAAAAGAATACACAGGTATCGGAGCATGGGTGGATACATCCAAGGATTATCTGACCATTATGAACACGATGTATGGCTCGCCGGCCAAGAGTGCCGGGCTTTTACCTGGCGACCAGATTGTTGCCATCGATGGCAAGGATATGACCGGGATTACTCCCGAGGTTGCCCGCACGCAGGTGCTCGGCCCTGAAGGGACAAAGGTTACCCTCACCATCAAGCGCCCGGGCCAAGAAAAAACCTTCGACGTGACCATCACCCGCGCCACGATCACCCCACCGCTGGTATTCTACAAGATGCTCGATAATAACATTGCTTATGTTGAGCTGTACACATTTGGTGATACTGCCGATCAGGATTTGCACAACGCACTGCAGGAACTGCTGGCTCAAAACCCGAAAGGCCTGATCCTGGATCTGCGCTACAATCCTGGCGGTTACCTCGACCAGGGCGTCGCGGTGGCTTCTGAATTCCTGCCTCAGGGTAAGAATGTTGTCAGTGAAAAATCTGGTGATGGGACACTTACTCCATATGAATCGCTTGGCAATGGTATCGCCACCGATATTCCGATGGTAGTACTGGTAAACGAATACTCGGCTTCCGCCTCGGAAATTGTGGCTGGAGCGCTACAAGATTATGGACGCGCCAAGCTGGTTGGCGTGACCAGCTACGGGAAAGGTTCGGTGCAGATTCCCGTCCCGCTGGATAATAACCAGGGGATGGTCGGCATCACCATTGCCAAATGGCTGACCCCCAATGGCCAGACCATCGACCATATCGGCCTGACACCGGATGTGGTCGTCACGACGACCCAGGACGACCTCAAAGCTGGCAAAGACCCGCAACAGGACGCAGCCGTGCAGTTGCTGCTGAATCCGCAACCATAAAAACCCATGAAGTTTATCAGTCCAACCGTTCTAGCCTCAAACCATAACCGTCCGTCGGATTTACTAACTGTGCAAAAATTCGCGGGTCTGGTTCGCACAGTATTCTGGAGATGAGGTTGCCTGATTCTACAAAGATTTCAGATGGACGCTTATCTGAGAGGAGGAGCTGATGAATATTAACTATTTTCTTTGTATGGCACCGGCCTTCCTGCTTATGCTGGTTACCTCCTGGTACGTCAAGTCGGCGTACCGAAAATGGAGTCAGGTTGCCGCCAGCAGTGGGATGACCGGTTACCAGGCTGCCCAGCGGCTGATCGCCGCCGGAGGATTGCAGGGAGTTCAGATCGAAGGTATAGCTGGAAACCTGACCGATAACTACGATCCGCGCTCCAAGGTTTTGCGCCTTTCTCAGAGCGTCGCGCAAAATCCATCGGTCGCTTCAATTGCCGTTGCAGCCCACGAGTTGGGACATGCCCAGCAGGATGCCCAAGGCTATTTCCCCCTGCGCTTCCGCTCTGCGCTGGTACCGATGGTCAGTATCGGTTCGAATTTGGGCTGGATCTTGATCATGCTCGGCCTTTTTCTGTCTTACGCCGGGATGGTTCTTGGCGTGGATATTGCCTGGCTGGGCGTGGTGGTTTTTGCCGGTGGTGCGGTCTTTGCCCTGGCCACTCTTCCGGTGGAACTGAATGCCTCCGCCCGCGCCCGCCATTTGTTGACCGAGACGGGCATCATCTCCGGCCCTGACGAGGAGCGCGGCGTCAGTACGGTTCTCAACGCAGCTGCGCTGACCTACTTGGCCGGCCTGATGACGGCAGTGATGCAGTTGCTATATTACGCAAGCTTAGTTCTAAGTCTGGGGCGCCGTCGCAGATAGTCCCTGACAGCCTCGAAAAACATTCAACAGCCTCCCACGGACCACAGGACCCGCGGGAGGCGTTTATTTATGAAAATCCAGTATAATTCCGGCATGAGGAAAATCATCGTTGCCCTGGTCCTGCTGCTGGCTGTTGGATTTGTTGTCCTTCGTTTTTCCGAAGTGCAGTACATACTGGATACCCTGCATCACAGCAACTATCGCTTTTTGATCGCGGCAGTGGTAATTGAACTTATCTGGTTGTACAACTCCGCGACGGTATACAGTGTCTTATACCGCCTGGTGGGTCTCAAAGAGGAAAGTTCTCATCTCGTCCTGGTGGCGACCGCTGCCAATTTCGTCAACGTGGTGGCTCCCAGTGTAGGCATCGGCGGGATGGCTATTTTCCTGGACGACGCCCAGCGGCGGAACCACTCGACCGGCCGGGTAACCGTGGTGGGGGTGCTGTACATTCTTTTCGATTACATGGCTTTCTTTTGCGTCCTGGCACTTGGCCTGATTGTCCTGGTCCGCCGCAACAATCTTAACGCCGGCGAATTGACAGCCGCTGCCATCTTGCTTGCCATCGCGGTAGGGGTGGCCTTCCTCCTTTACCTGGGATATAAATCCGCGGAACGGTTGGGAAATGCGCTGGCCTGGCTGGCGCGCCTGGTCAACCGCATCATGCAGCCGTTCATCCACCGGGATTATTTGAAGGAGGAACGGGCCCACTTGTTCGCCCAGGAGATCGCCGAGGGGATTACCATGCTGCGCGGCAAACGCAAGGAACTGCTCTGGCCATTCCTGTTCTCGCTGAACAATTTTGCCCTGCTCCTCTGCGTACTGGCTTTTACTTTCCTGGCCCTGGGAACCCCTTTTACCGTCGGAACCCTGGTGGGTGGATTTGCCATCAGTTACCTGTTCCTGATCGTCTCCCCGACTCCTTCGGGGCTGGGGGTGATGGAAGGGGTGATGACCCTGGTCCTGACCACCCTGCGGGTCAAGCTGGAAGCCGCGGCGTTGATCACCCTGACCTACCGGTTTATCACCTTCTGGTTCCCGCTGGTGGTTGGGGCGGTGGCATTCCGGTTGTTACAGGGAAAACCAAAGAACCAACCGGCCACGCTTGACAAAACAGAATAAGTGTTCTAATATTGGATCGTTTCCACGGGGAGGTGGTCCTTGTTCGAGTTACCTGAATACACAACCCTTGCCCGCCAGATGAACGAGACCCTGGTCGGGAAAAATATCCAGCGGGGGACGCTTGGGAACAGCCCCCACAAATTTGTCTGGTACAACCGGACGCACGAGGAATTCGAAGGACTGACGTGCGGCAAACGCATCGGCCCGGCGCGCGTGCGCGGCCGCTGGCTTACCCTGGACCTGGAGCCCGGTTACCGTTTGCTGCTGGGCGAGTGCGGCGGAAAGGTCCTGTACCACACCCCGGGCACGGCCCTGCCCGAGAAATATCACCTATTACTGGCCTTCAAGGATGGCTCGTCCCTGACAATCACGACCGCCATGTGGGGTGCGATGGAACTCTACGAATCCGGGCAGGAACTGGAACGGCAGTACATCAAGGGCATGCGCCCCACCCCGGTCGACCGCGAATTCACCCTCGACTATTTCTCCGCCTTGATCGACGAACTTCTGCAAGGCGAGAAACGCAGCGTCAAGAGCCTGCTGACCCAGAATCAGTTGGTTCCGGGGTTGGGAAACGCCATTGCGCAGGACATCATGTTCAACGCGTGCCTCCACCCTCGCCATTCCCTGGCTGACCTGACCCCCAGCCAGCGCCGGAACCTGTTCGAAGCCATCACGGGCAAGGTCCTCGAAGTGATCGAGAAGGGTGGACGCAACGACGAGACCGACCTGTTCGGCAAACCCGGTGGTTACCTCCGCCTGATGGACAGCCACGCGGCCGGCAAGCCCTGTCCCGGGTGCGGGTGGACGGTGGAAAAAATGCAGTACCTGGGCGGGTCGTGTTATTTCTGCCCGAAGTGCCAGATGTAAATCATAGATTATGATTATGAATGAAACCGACCGGTAGCGCACGCCCTCGGCCGGTTAATTTCGCCGCCCTCAATACCCCAAACCCCAAATTTGTGAAAACCGTGCGGAACGTCTCTCTTATCCCACGCAGGGTCTGGTGATAAAATCGCCTCCATGTCCATCCAGGCCCTGCTCTCCCGTTGGCGTACAGACCCAGAAACCGCCCCCAACCTGCCCATCTGGCGGACCACTCCGCCGCGCCCCGCCGACCTGCGCCCCTTCCCGAGGAGCCTGCCGCCAGTCCTGGCGGAGTCGCTGGCCGGAGGCGGTATAGTCTCGCTATACAGCCACCAGGCGCAGACTTGGGAGGCGGTCCGGGGCGGCAAAAACGTCGTCCTGGCCACCGGCACCGCCAGCGGCAAGACCTTGGGCTACAACCTGCCGGTCCTGGCTGCGCTGCTCGAAGACCCGGGAGTGCGCGCCCTCTATCTTTTCCCGACCAAGGCCCTGGCACAAGACCAACTCTCGAGCCTGAACGCTTTCCAGGCCTCGCTCAAGCACTTAAGAGCCGCCATCTATGACGGCGACACGCCCCAGTCGCACCGTTCGGCCATCCGCAAGAACGCCAACATCCTCTTCACCAACCCCGACATGCTCCACACCGGCATCCTGCCGCACCACACCAACTGGGGCGAATTCTTCTGCAACCTGCGCTTCGTGGTCATTGACGAGATGCACACCTACCGGGGCGTGTTCGGTTCGCACGTGGCCAATGTGGTGCGCAGGCTCAAGCGGGTGGCGAAATTCTACGGGGCGAACCTGCAGTTCATCCTGACCTCGGCCACCATCGGCAACCCGCAGGAACTGGCCGGTCGGCTGATCGAATCCCCGGTCACGTTGGTGAACGTGGACGGCTCCAGCCGCGGCGAACGCCACTTCCTCGTCTACAACCCGCCAGTCGTTGACCCTGCCCTGGGGATCCGGAAAAGCTCGACACAGGAAAGCATCCGCCTGGCGCAGGACCTGTTGAGGCAGGACGTGCAAACGGTTGTTTTCGCCCGTTCCAGGCGGTCGGTGGAGATCCTGCTGAAACAAATACAGGAGACAGACCCAGGCCCCAGGCTCCCCACGTCCGGTGGAAATGGGGGAGGGCAGGAGAGGGTGCGCGGCTACCGTTCGGGCTACCTGCCTGCGCAGCGCCGCGAGATCGAAAAGGGCCTGCGTGACGGGAGTATCCGGATGGTGGTGGCCACCAATGCCCTCGAACTGGGCATCGACATCGGCGGACTGGAGGCGGCGCTGCTGGTCGGCTACCCCGGTACCATCGCCTCCACCTGGCAGCAGGCAGGACGGGCGGGCCGCGGGGATGCCCCGGCTGCGGCGGTCTTCGTGGCCATGGCCAACCCGCTCGACCAGTTCCTGGCCCACCATCCCGAATACTTCTTCGCCCGCTCACCGGAACAGGGGCTGGTCAACCCTGACCACCTGCTCATCCTGCTCAACCATCTGCGCTGCGCGGCGTTTGAACTGCCCTTCCAGCCGGGCGAAGGCTTCGGGGACTTGCCGGCCGAAAAGCTCAAAGAATTCCTCGATTTCCTGGTCAGCAACCAGGAGCTGCATTTTTCGGAGGACCAATATTTCTGGATGGCAGACGCCTACCCGGCCGCGGCCGTCTCACTGCGTTCGGCCTCGCCCGAGAACGTGCTCCTGCAGGTGGAGGACGGCCAGAGGCCGCGCATCCTCGGCGAAGTGGACCTGGCCTCGGCTGCCTGGATGGTGCACCCGCACGCCGTCTACCTGCACGAGGGCCAGCAGTACTTCGTCCAGGAGCTGGACCTGAACCGCAACACCGCCGCGCTCATCCCGGTGGCGCTCGATTACTTCACCGAGCCGCTGCGCCAGACCGAAGTGAGCCTGCTGGGGACGCTGGACAGCACCCCCTGTCCAGCACCTACAGGAAGCGGGGAATGCTGTACCAGGGCCTACGGTGAACTGCAGGTGACCACACAGGTGACGGGCTTCCGCAAGCGGGCCTGGCTGGGCGGCGAGAACCTGGGCGAGGAACCGCTCGACCTGCCGCCATCCGAGCTGCAGACCACCGGTTACTGGCTGGCGCTCTCCGAGCAGACCATCGAGGCGCTGCGGGCAACCGGCAACTGGAGCAACGACCCGAACGATTACGGCCCTGGCTGGAACCGCCTGCGGGAGGCGGTCCGCCAGCGGGACGGATACCGCTGCCAGGTGTGCGGAGTAGCCGAAAGCGGAAGCCGACCTCACGATGTGCACCACAAGGTGCCGTTCCGCCAGTTCCCCTCCGCCGCCGACAAAGTCCCCGGTTCTTACGGGGAAGCCAATCGGATGGACAACCTGGTCACGCTCTGCCCGTCCTGCCACCACAAAGCCGAAACCAACCTGCGCATGAAGAGCGGGCTGGCTGGGCTGGCGACGGTGCTGGGGCAACTGGCGCCGCTCTTCCTGATGTGCGACAGCGGCGACCTGGGTGTATATACCGACCCAACCTCGGCGGTCTTCGGCCACCCGTCGGTGGCGCTGTACGACCAGGTGCCGGCGGGGATCGGCTTCAGCCAGAAGCTGTTCGAGATGCACGCTGAGCTGTTGAGGCGTGCGCTGGAACTGGTGGAAGAGTGCGAGTGCGAGGATGGCTGTCCGTCCTGCGTCGGCCCGGCCGGGGAGAACGGGGTGGGCGGTAAGCAGGAAACGATCGCACTTTTGGAGCAGTTGACAGGTCGGGAACGGGAATAAAGAACCACCCCCACACAGGAGAACAGAGATAAGAATCCCCAACAAAACCTGCTCCCGCCACCGTCCCCGGCGGCGGAGACGCCGCCTGGAGCAGGGTTTTGTCAGGCACTCTAAGTTATGATGATTGCGGCGCTCTGAGAAGAGCGCCGCAATCGGGTTGTTATGAAGGTTATGAAGCCGGGGGAAGGGGTTCCTGCGGGGGCAGGACGTCGGCAGGAGCAGCCTCGGGGGCCTTCTTCTTGCGCAGAAGCAAAATGGAAACCACGACTGCGATGATGATGAAGATCACCGACAGGCACAGGGAAGCGTACCCGGTCCAGCTTGGAACATCAAAGCCCACGTTGTTGTAATTAACGTAACCGGCGAGGATGGCTACACCGCCCGGGCACAACAGGCACAGGCCGGGCAGGCCGCATAGCACGATGGCTGCAATTGTTCCAATGATGGCACCGGTTCTACTTGGTTTCTTCTCTTCCATAGGTCATCCTCCTGAATGATTTGTTGTCAGTATACATGCGATAGGCGCTTAATGCAAGCATCTGGAGGAAAAATTAAGATCAGGGATTGGGGATTGGTAAGAGCATTAAACACGAAAGGCGCGAAGTGTCGCGAAGGAAAATCAGGCAGCAGAGGAATTAAACCTGAATCAATGGGCAGCCCGATTCCACTTGCTGGCGGCTCGAGTACCAGGAGCGTTTTCTGTTTACCGTTCGAGCAGGCGGTCGATCTCCTGCATCTGTTCCGTCGTTAGCGGACCGAACTGCATGGCTCCGGCGTTTTCTTCCACCTGTGCTACTGTGCGGAAACCCGGGATCGGGAGCGTCTTTTGACTGCGCCTCCATAGCCAGGCCAGTGCGCCCTGTGCTATAGAGCGCCCGTTGCTCGTCAGAATTTCTCGCACGGCATCCCGCTTGCTCAACCATTCGGTGTTGGGCTTTCCGTCTTTGAAGTATTTCATCCACTCCGGGCTTTTCTCTCCGCGTACGTCATCGGCGGCGAGTTTTGTATTGGTAGAATATTTGTCGGTTAAGAGTCCCATCGCCAACGGGCCGCGATTGAGAGCCGCCAGGTCATACTTTTCGCAAAGAGCGATGACTTCTGAGTTATTATCCATCACATTGAGCTGCAATTGAATGGCTGCACACCCTGGCCCCTGGGCAAAAACTTCCACTCGCACAGGAAAGTCTGTGCTCCAGCCATAGGCGCGGATTTTACCTTCCTCCACCAACCTTTCGAGCGTCTCGCGCACGGATTCAGCCTTGTCAGGGGGGAAATCGTTGTCGTGGAACTGGTACAGATCGATGGTGTCGGTGTTAAGGCGGCGCAATGAGTCTTCGCACGCCGCACGGATGCCCGCCGGAGACGTATCGCTGCCGGTCACCTGGCGGGTGGTTTCGTCGAAAACAGCATTGAACTTGGTGGCGATGACGACCCGTGAACGGATCCCGGCAAAGGCGCGTGCCAACACCCGTTCGCTGTGCCCGGCTCCATAGACGTTGGCGGTATCGAAAAGGGTAATGCCCAGGTCAATGCCAGCATGGATGGCCCGGATGGACTCTTCGTCGTCCACTTCGCCCCAGCCGAGTGGCGTCTCTCCGGCCCAGAATGGGCCGCCAATCGCCCAGCAGCCAAGCCCCATCGGGCTGACTTCGATGCCAGACCTTCCCAGTTTGCGCGGATTTATTTTTGACATTCTTTCCCTTTCGTTAAATAGTTCGATCCAAATCCAGGCCAGGATGTAATCCCAATTTCACAAGCCTCATTTTACTCTTTTATTTTTTGTGAAATGAGACTCCTTTTTATTGTCGCGCCATTTCCGGTAAACCGCGCCCTGTTCGCGAGGGCGGAACCGCGCTCTGCTGGAATCGGTGTTAGGCGCAGCCACAAGTGACCACTCAAATTACTGGCCGCCAAATCGACTTCTCTTCTTGCTCGAATGCTCCGCGCAATGGATCAATACCTTTCCCAGTGAAGCACCTTCTCTAATGGCTTCTTCTCCGGTGTCGGCATTTCAGCCGCCACACCAATTGGTATCAACGCCATCACTCGCTTTTCGGTTGGCACGCCCAAGAGTGTTTTGAATAGCGCTTCGCGTGGCAAAGCATCCCCCTCCACCCAACACGCCCCATAGCCCAAGGCCGTACTCGCCAGCAGCATATTCTCAATCGCTGCCGCGCCATCTTCCACCCACCAGCGTGAGACCGGATCCATTACCACTACAATCACCGCGCCGGCTTTCCCTATCCAAGCGCCAGACACTTCGAACCGTTCGATCATGGTCCGGTCGGTGACCACAATAAAATTCCATGGCTGCCGATTACTTCCCGTCGCTGCCAATCGACCCGCATCGACGATGGTCTCCAAATCCGCTTTTGGAATGGCATCCTCCGTATACCGGCGGATACTTCTTCGCTTGCGAATTGCTTCCAAGGTATCCATTTCATCCTCCTCGTATCAAACTCTCGCTGATTCCACCGCACTCTTCTGGCGACTGCCGAAAATATCGGATAACCACTCTTGCCCCTTCAGTAGCAGCGGCGGGATTGGCAAGACTCACTTCATTATCGCGTCACTTCTGGCAAATCGCACCTGCGCGCTTTTCCAGAAATTCAATCGTTGATATAAAAGCAACTTTCTCAGTCACAACAAGTTTTCAAGCGGGTCTGTCTGTGTCGGGAGCCTGCTTTTCTTCCGGCTGAGGCAGACGGTGGGCTATGGCATCGTAGAGATATTCAAACCATTCTGCCGCATCAGGCATATCATATTTTGCGCGGAATCCAACCCATATTGGATTGACCTTTGGCCAGGCTAAGAGAACGACGCCTCCAAGGAGGTCATCGAGTAAGTCGATAGGAGCGAGCTTACGCTTGAGGAGAAGACCCATGGTTTCGAATAAGGTGGACACGATAGTAAGCGAAATGTCATCGTCCTCGGTGCTCTTCTCAAGGAAGGCCTCATAAGTCTTATAATCCCAAGATGTGACCCGGCGGAAATGCCGAACGAATGTTTCTTCCCCGAAGGACGAGTAAAGCCGAATGACAGTGTCGGCCTGGCGAAGACGGTATGCATGGCGGAGTTGGAGGAGGGCGATAATGACTCCAATGATAACCATGAGAGAGGAGAGGATGGCGAGGATTTGTTTAAAGACATCAAGGAATATGATACACCTCCAGATCTGTCATATCTACTGCTTGTCGCATAAATACCTTAACTTTCAGTAGCAAAAACACGGGTAAAAAATTAAGATTTAGGTATTGCAAATTACGCAGTACCCTGTAAACGAATAGCCCATGGGTTTCAAGTTGTGCAAACGCCTAAGCAGGTGCCCGGGCACCGGTTGGCGTTCAGCACTGCCAAAGGGGGTAGCGGCAGGGCTGGCAAGACTCGTTCTCAAATTATCGCACATTTATGGAAATCCGCTGCAGGTCAAGTGACGGAGGCGTTGCCGAAAGCATAATTCTGTAAAAGTATATTCGACTGACCACTTAACTCTCTAATGCTTCTAACCAAGGAAAACCATTCGGATTAGCTGTGGCCAGTTTAACCAGCTTGGCATCATTGTGCCCATGGATTTGAGCAAGAAAGGGAAAATCATCCGGTCCAACCTCTAACTTTGCAACAGGTTTCGCTGAGGATAAACTGAACCAATGGGGAAAAATGATTTCCACGCCTTGAATTTGCTGTGACGCTTCTTGTTCAAAGGATTGGCGTGGCAGGATGTAGATTGAACCGTCACACCAGGGCTTTTGCATTAAAACCGAATAAGTAATCGAAAAAAAGTACAGCGGGTCACCGAGTTGATCGGCAGACATTCGAGCGCGTAAGCAAGAGTTAAATAACGACATTCCCACATACTTCTTGCGATCGATAATGGCGAAGTAGATAACCCAAATACCGTCCGTGGTGGCGTAAATGGCACGCTGGTTACTAATTGTCCTTATATCACTGGCCTGGCGAGGTTCGACTTCACAAATACCTTGATTCTGTGAACCATGCAACACTAATTCTTTTGTTTCACATATGTAGGATAGGTATTGCCATTTTGGATATGACAGATGATAATCCACTAAATCTCCTGTGGGCGTCGACCGATATAAATTCTCAAAAGCATCCTTTTTTTCAGAGAATAAGTCGAATGGGGGTCTTGGTAAAAGAAAAGAAGGGGCTTCCATTTATTCATCAGCTTTTTACATTACGCGATCTGTCATCCTAATATCCAGGCAGCCCAACGCTATGCGCTTCACCTGTGCTGCGAAGGGCAGCGGAGCGGCGTCAGATGCAAGCGATTGTTAGCTGGGATCATCTCCAATCACTTGGTTGACTGGATAGCCTGCAGATGGTTTGTATCCATATGCGACAACGATGTCATCGGTGATGATATTGATATTTTTTTGCTCGAAATAGTTTCGGGTCTTTCTTGAATCCTTTAGTATCTGATCAGGTGGGAGCTTTGCATACCACCACAATGCCGAGATGGCTGCAAAAAAGTCATATGCGGCTGATCCATTTTCAAATTCATTGTGCCAAATAACTCGCTTGCTTCGAATTCCTTCAAGATATGCCTGTTCAAGAAGGCCACGAATAAATCCTTCCGTCCTTGGCCACCATTCCAAGCGATAGCCCAGGATATAGCGCTTAGTAATACATCGAAAACAAGCGTCAATGGCTTCCCAGTAATGCTCCGGACCATGAGCACCAACACAAACCAGGCCTCCCGGCTTTACCACCCTTATCATCTCTTCAATAGCTTCCTTCTGATTCGGCAGCAAGCCGAAGGTCATACCAGATATCACTGCGTCAAAAGAATCATCTTTGTATGGTAAGGCTTCTGCATCCAGCTGGCAAAATAAGAAATTTTTATGTTCGGCTGTTTCTTTTCCCATGGCTTGTTTCAGCATGAACGCGGATATATCGCCACAAACAACCCCCTTCGCTCCATTCTCACACGCAACAGAAGCTAATGCACCTGTTCCACACCCAACATCCAGGACCTGCATATCCTGGAGACTAATCCCTTCCAACTGAGTTCGAGCCGATCGATCTTGAAGGTGGTAACCAAGCTCATCGTACTGCTGGACATGAGGGGAGTATTCGCCCTCGTAACCCCTCTTAACGCGATCCTTCATCCCCCTAATATCACGATAGCTTCCTGTGAACAGGGCCAGGAGGTTGTTAGATTCCACCAATAATTTCATTGGTAAGGTAAGTTTTCCAGACCAGAATAGAGGCGGCATAATCAATCTCGCTTTTATTATGTAAGGCCAGCTAACGGTTGGCGATACCGGGTGCGCGGGGGATTTGGCTGGAAAAATCCCAAGGTAGAAACCGCCGTTGGGGCAGAATCCCCACCAGAGGGGGGAAAACGCCTCCGCGCGTCCGGTGCACGCGGTGTAGGGCAACTCTATAAGTAAAGGACATTCACTGATCAAAAACTATCCAAATATGCAATTAGCTATTCCGTTCGAATAGTGGATGATCAGCATTAATCTGTAGTAAATCCCACAAATTTCCATATAAATCTTCAAAAACAGCAACCAGTCCATACGATTCTTCTTTTGGAACTTTAACAAACTTTATGCCTTTAGAAACCATCTCTTTATAATCTCTCCAAAAATCATCTGTATTGAGAAACAGAAATACTCTTCCACCTGTTTGATTACCTATAAAATGTTGCTGTTCTGGCTTTGATGCCTTGGCCAGAAGCAGTGTTGTTCCAATAGAACCAGGAGGAGAAACTACAACCCAGCGTTTATCTTGTTCTGGCTGATATGTATCTTCAATAAGTGTAAAATGAAGTTTCTCGGTATAAAAAGCAATGGCTTCGTCATAGTCTCTTACAACTAATGCGATATGTACGAGTGACTGTTTCACAATTATCTCTCTTTTAACTGTTTTGCCCAATGGTTTGGTTCAGCGGTAACGACGGAATGGGAAAGACTCGTTTGCATTATCGCACCACTTCTGGAAATGCGCTGCTGGCCGAGCAACGGAGCCGCTGTCTACTGGAGCCGGTGTTGGGTGCATAACTGAATTAGCTATTCGTTCTTCTATTTTTGTATTCAGGTAAATCTTCAAGCCGCAGTCCTTGGAGAGGATCCTGGTTCTTCTTGTAGCGGAAATCACACAGTGCTGCGCCATTGGAAAGTGTGGTCGTCCGTTGTAAGCCAGTCTTGAGGACACGAGAAACGGCAAAGTCGCCTAAGCAGATATAGGGAATGTGTTCTTCCGCATGCATGCGCTTGTAAAAATGGATCACGGCGCAATCTATGCAATTGAAGCCATAATCGAAGTTGATACCATCACCGGCCACGAATTCAACGACATAGTTCCCGGGGAATTCACGCTCTTGTGTCCATTGTGCAAAAGCTTTCATTTGGCGCAAGTGCTTCCCGGAAAATTCATTCCATTGCAAAACCATTTTAATTACCCGGGGCAGGGATGAATACGCATCGAAATATATTGCGTAAAGGCTTTGATGAATCTTTTCAGAAGGCACCTCACGCTTTTCTAGCGCTCGAATGTAAGCAAGTGCCGCAACACTGGCGATGATGGAGGAGTTGAAATAATTACGCTCTCCGCCAAGATTTGGCAATTCTGGGAGGAAAAGAGCAAAGCCTTGGCGGGTTTCTTCAATGATGTCTGTAATTTCATTAGAGTTGACATAGCCAGGGAGTGTCTTTCTAGCCGAAGCAAACAGGACTCCCAGGTCTTTTAGAAATTTTTCTTTGTGATCAGTGAAATAATGTTCTGAATCGGTTGTATTTTTCATTTCGCCTCTGTTAGGTAATTTAGCACCCAACGGAATGGCTTTGCGAAGCATCCCGGAGCGTAGCGTAGGGACAGCGCCAGTGGCAGGACTGACGAGACTCCACTTTGATTATCGCGCTATTTCTAGCCGAGTGCCTACCCACCAGCGGCGGAACCACTGTCCACTGGAGCCGGTGTTGTTAGGCAGACGTGACGTTAATCACTCAAATCTCGAAGTAGCCACTCTACAATATCAGAGGCCAGTTGCTGGCGTACATTACTGAAGCTATGGTCAGTATGGTACACGATGAAAGTAACTTCCCTTGCGCCCGCACTTTTTAGCGCCCGATACAGGGGTAGCAGATACTGGTCTATGGTAGGCCCCTTATCCTCCCATCCCCCAAAGATGAGCAGCGATCGGTCGGCGAGGTTCGCCGCGTTCTCCCTCAGCCCATAAATGTCTGGGTGATTGAACAACTCCTGGAGGTTTGCCTCCAGGTCAAAGCGAGCCCATCCTTCTGGCGCCCGGGTGCTCAACAGCCAACGGCGGATATCTTGAGCGAAGGTTGGGTTGCGCTGCAATTCACGGGCGAACTCACCATGGTCGTTGCCAGCCACCGAAATCACGCGCCGCACGCTCGTATCGCGCGTGGCGTAGGCCATCGCCAATCCCCCACCATAGCTATAGCCTCCAAGCACGAGTCTCGCCGTATCCACCTTGAACCGCATCTGCACCTGCGCCTGTCTCAGCCATTGCAGGGCAGCAGCGATGTCTTGCAGGGTGCCAGGATGGGTGTGAATTCCCTCGCTTGTGTGCACGCCCCTAGGGTTGAAGGTACAGAAGTTGATCCCCTTTTCAACCAGCAGCGGACCAAGCCCCAGATCGTCGTCAACTCCCCAGCCGGGGACGAATAGCAGGGTGGTTGGCTCAGCCGCGCCGATGGCAGGGAAGAACCTACCGCGCACACAGGTGCCTTCACTGACAAATTCGATCGAAACTGGTTCCATTTGTGACCTCCATATCTGTATCAGTGGCGTAGCGCACGTCTGCCTAACGGCTTGGCTCAGCGGCAGTGCTTCGACAGGGTCTCGACAAGCTCGACCTACCAGCTCAGCACAGGCCGAGTGAATGTGTTCACCCGGAGCCGGTGTCAGGCGGCGTTTACACTACTGCGGATCCCTCGGCGAAAAAGCAGCCAATATTTGTTGTGATCCGACGGTCGCCCCGTACATCAAAGGCCACGTTCTTTCCTTCAAGTACTGCTGAAGCATTTGCCGGGCCTCATCGTCTGTCGTTTCGATGAGATCCTTGGCAATGATCAAGTGAAAACCCTTTGAAAAACCGCCACAGATGCTTGCCATCACGCAACCATCGCCAAACAATCCTGCCACAATAATGTATCGGATATGCATTTCTTCCAGTGCATGGACGAGGTGTTCATTTGTGAAGGCATCGTAGGAGTTCTTCGCAAAAACCAGCGCGCCATCTGCAGGTATCTGGTAGAAGCGCTCTGCACGTCCAGTAGTATCTTGTGACCAATAGCGAGCCTCTTCATTATTCCGATAGAGTTCGTTTATATTCTCCGGTAGATAGGATTCCTGCCATGGGACAGTGGTGGTCAGGATGACCCTGCCGCCGAGTTGCTCATAAGAGGCGATGAATGTTGAGAGGGCGGGAATCATACGCCGTATCTTTTTGTAGTGGATGCTGCGTGCCGGGTCTTCAAACTCGCGATGAGCGCAAGAGTTAATGACATCAATTACCAAAAGCACGCTATTATCTGTTGTAAGGTTGGGGAATATCATTGCACTCTCACTTTACCACTTAAAGGATAGGCTCCCCGCCAGCGCTTCGACTAGGTCTCGACAAGCTCGACCTACCAGCTCAGCACAGGCGGCGGGACTGGCGAGACACCTTCTCAATTATAGCCTTCTTACGATTTCAATACATTCAATACCGCGTAATAAGCCGGCTTGGGATCGTAGTTTTTATCGAACAGGAACGAATCTGTATATGTAAAAGAAAACGCGGGGGAGTCATAAGCGGATCTGCCCGGTTTATCAACCACAGTCCAAATGGTAAATGAAAGCACATTCGGATTTTCAACAGCCAGTTTCATTAATCCCGCATAAAGTTCCGCCTGTTCCTTTGCCCTGCGGGCATATTCATCCCGACCAGCTTGCGTGGCAAGGTCGATATCGTCGAGACGGATTTGACACTCGGCTTCAGTGAATTCAACCAGAAGATCCGCGGCAGCATAGCGTTTTATGTTCCGGTCCACCCGGTCCAGATAGGCTTCCAGATCTTCCAGGTCGGGCGCCCAACCTAAAGGTGGTTTTGGGAACATGTTGTGAAGTTGAAATCCGATCCCATCGATGGGGACGCCCCTCTTTTTCATTCCAGTGACAAAATTGTAGATAAACTCCGATCTTTGTTTCCCGATCTCCTCATCCCGGAATTCATTCAGGAACAGCCTTGCATTTGGATCCACCTCCCTGGCCTTGATGAACGCCGCTTCTATGAGCGATGTATCATTTCCATCTACCCAGGGAGAAAAACGTAGCCCATACGGGGCCCAGGAACTTGCAGAGGGGTCATTAGGATTCTTGTTCTGTCGGTTAAAAAATCCATTTCCCTCATCATTGACAACTTCGTTGAAAACGCCCCAAGAAAACACCTTGCCTCCAAAATGGCTGATATCCTGTTCGATCTTGCGTTCCAAAAACGCCTTTAATTCATCATAATTTGCATCCAGCACCCAGCGCGGGTTCCCTGTCCGCCCGCCACCCGTACCTCCCCTTATGAACATACCATTGCCTTCCGCGAAGGCCAGTTCTTGATCTCCATCGGAGTAATCAAAATTGATGGCGGAAATATCTGCTGGTTTGGTATCAGGCGAATCCATACATCCCGCCGTGGTCAGGTTGAATTCCTTTGCGAGGGTATAACGGTACCATGGATCGCTGAACCAGTCGATATCCTTGCTCTTGATCAGTACGGCTCCAACCTTAAGGTGCTTCATGTCTGCATATTTTCGGAGGGTATCTACATTATTGTCAATCGGAAGGTGGTTGAGATCATTAATGCCAATCCATTTGAAATCATCGATCAGGAAGCTGGCTGGAACGCTGTTGCCTGCTGCGATGCGCATGCCTGCCAATTGGAGCACCTGGGAGTGTTTGACGACACCCCTGGCCTCGTCGTTCGAGAGATTGGTATAGAACCAGGCATTATTCTCGTAAACATTCTTCAAATCGAATTGTTGGTAATGCCACTTGCCCCGATCCTTATTAGATGAACCAGCGGTATCGGTGGCGGCAAGACTCACTTGTTTGGTGCCCACCTGTGCAACGAGAATGATGATATCGATCGGAGAATCAGTCGGGATGAAATATGAAAAACCAACGGTCTTATTGGATAGATCGACTGAATTCCCGCCGGTCATTCCTTGGATGGAAAAATCGATGGTAAGAGCAGAGAAGGCCGCAGCATCAATCGTTCCAAGGGCTTCGAGGGACTGGCTGCCACTCTGGAAATCGACGTTTTCCGTATTGATTCTCAACTCGTTCTTGATTGATGTGATTCCGTTTGCAACCAGATCCGTTATTTCCTCAAAGGAGTTCTTATAGATCGGGATGTCGACCGGTTCGGGCGTACTGGTATATGTCGGTTGAGGCGGGACAGTATCGGATGGAGTAACCTTTAGAGCTGGCAAGCTTGTCGGTGTAAGCTTGACGAGTTGCTCACACGCGGCAAGAAACGCCGCGCCTAGGCTTAGCAGCGACATCTTGAGAAAATCACGGCGGGAAAATTTTATCTTCATCCGTTTCGTTTTCATCTGATGATCCTCCTTTTCCGCTTCACAGCATCCATGTCACTGCTCATTCATAATGGCCGTGCCGTGAAGCGCGTCTCATGCAAAATAAATAAAGCGAATCCATGGTTAAATAGATTCGCTTTATTGTTTCCAAGTCCGTAATGTGTTAATCCGGCAATGCTGAAACCTGGGGCAACTTGATGATTATCCAGCTACATCATAGCACGAGACTAAATGTATTTCAACCTCACTTCTTCTCCACCTCCACCCACAGCCCGGCCCCATCCGTCGTGAGCGTGATTCACTCCTACGTGGATGATATGGGCCTCCCCTACAAGAACGATACCCGAACAATTTCGAAGAAGGGGAAAAGAATGGGGGGCTTGGGGTCAATGAGACGGAGCATTGTCATAGTTGCAATTCTCAACCGGAAAGGGGGTGGGAGATGGCGCCGGGCTGAACGGGTTGGGGAGATCATAAAAAGAGATTGTCGCACCGACCGGATGGTGATCGGATATGTGGGTATCCAAGATGCAACCGGGGTTCGAGGCGTTTTCAGAAAAACAGATGCGATTTGCGCTCCAAGCCTGCCTGCTGAGCACAAAGATATCATCGAAATCATCGCTCTGCACCAGTTCCCAGCCCCCGGCAGTGAGATATCCCACTTCCGGAGCGCTGGGTAATGAATTAATGTCCCCCATCAGAATACCTGGCTGATCCCGGTTTGATTCCATCATACGCCGCATTTTGTCAAATTGACAGGAACGCACAAGCGATTTATCTAAACCTCCAACCAGATGGACGACAATCACTCTCACTTTTCGACCATCGGGGGTCTGCACCACAGCCCGCAAACCGGAATCTCCGATGGAATTCCAGAGGTTCTCGCCTTCAAGGATCGGGTATTTAGAAAATATCGCATTATCGCTGCCATCCGGGGTTGGAGCAAGATAATAATTCATATTCAACGCGCTGGCAAACTGTTCGATGATGGGAGGATCACCTGTGTCCCAAAAATACAATTCCTGCAATCCCAGGATATCGGGATCTGCCTGCTTGACCAGCGTGATGAGATCCGCCAGCCGGTTCATATTATTCCCGCGTATATTGCTGGTTGAAGGATCAACGCCTGCGCCAAGCCAAATGTTATAAGTCATCAATTTGAGGGTTAATTGAGGGGTGGCTGGAATTGCGGTTTGGGTGGGGAGGGGCGCAGTCTTCACGTCCACCGCCACGGTGCGGTAGTTGTACGTTCCGTCGCCCAATTGACCATGATTGTTATATCCCCAGCACTTGACCTCTCCGCTTGAAGTGATCGCACAGACGTGAGCCCCACCGGCGGCGATGGCGCTCACCCCGCTGGTCAATCCGCTTACGTCCACCGGCGTGTGGCGGTCGGTGGTGGTGCCGTCGCCCAGTCCACCACGGGCGTTCGACCCCCAGCACTTGACCCCACTGCTGAAAGTCAACACACAATTGGCTAAACCAGCGACGGAGATGGCGCTGACCCCGCTCGCCAGCCCGCTCACGTCCACCGGCACCGAACTGTCAGTCGTCGTGCCGTCGCCCAGTTGACCGAATTCGTTAAATCCCCAACACTTGACCCCGCCGCCTGCTGTCAGCGCACAGGTGGAATAGTTATGAGTTGCGATGGCAGTGACCCCGCTTGCCAGCCCGGATACGTCCACTGGAGTGAGGCGGGCGGTGGTCGTGCCGTCGCCCAATTGACCTTTCCAGTTGGATCCCCAGCACTTGACCCCGCCACCCACGGTCAGCGCACAGGACGTACCCCCCCCGGTGGTGATGGTGCTGACCCCGCTTGCCAGCCCGATCACGTCCACCGGAGTGTGGCGGTCGGTAAGCGTGCCGTCGCCCAGACCGTACCCCCGGCTCCCCCAGCACTTGACCCCGCCACCCACAGTCAATGCGCAGGTTTGCGCATCTCCAGCGGCGATGGCGCTGACCCCGCTGGTCAGCCCGACCACGTCCACCGGCGTCGAACTGTCAGTGGTTGTGCCGTCGCCCAATTGACCGGAATTGTTTTGCCCCCAGCACTTGACCCCGCCGTTTGAAGTCAGCGCACAGGTGTGAGAGCTACCGGCGGAGATGGCGCTGACCCCGCCCGCCAACCCGAGCACGTCCACCGGCGTAAGGCGGTCGATTTTTGTGCCGTCGCCCAATTGACCGTATTTGTTCCATCCCCAGCACTGGACTCTGCCGGCTGCGGCCTGCACACAGGTGTGATACGTCCCAGCGGAGATATAAGGCTTGAGCGCGGGTGCTTGAGTTGGGAAAAGAGTGGGTGGTACTGTGGGTTTTGTTGTAGGTGTGGGAGTGGTTGATGGAATTGGGGTTGGAGTTCCTAATTGGGTGGATGTTGGAATTCCAGTCGGGGATCCCGGGCCACTGCACGAGACAGCCGTGATAAGCATTGCGATCGAGGCAATTCGCTTAATTGTGCGAAGAATTCTTTGCATGGAGGAGTCCTCCTTCAATGGACTGATTACCATACTCCCTGAAGAGTATTTAGCGCACCGGCCCAAAACCTGGTTAGATCAACACCCTAATTGCTTATAGACCGTCCATATAATTACCTGATTGATTTAGCGGTTATACGGATCCATTTTTGAGGCACACCCTATCTGATATTACTATACAGCAAATTTCTTTCAGAAACAAGCGCTATTTCTTCTCCACCTCCACCCACAGCCCTACCCCATCCGTCGTGAGCGTGATCCAGCCATTGCGGTCAGTGCGCAGGAGGGTGGTGCCTGCCAGGCTGTCCAGCACGCTTTGATCGGGCAGGCCGTCGGGGTCGCCGGCCGCCACGCTCAGGATGGCCACCTGCGGGCGCAGGGCCGCGATCCACTCGGGCGGGTTGGTCTGGGCAAAGCCCGAATCCGCCAGCAGGAGCGCTGTCACCGGGCCGATGGCTTTGCCGTTCTTCAACTCTGCCAGGGTGTCGAGATTCATGCCCACCGGCAGCAGCGCCCGGAAACCCTGCCATTCCACCAGCAGCACCGCCCCGCGCGACGACACGCTCCGCACCTCCAGCCTGGCCCCGTCACCCAGGTCCAGCACCGCGCCGGGGTAGGCGTACGTGACCGGCGTCTCTTTTGCAGCCAACCAGCGCTCCAGTTCCCCGGCCGACCAGGAGGCGTCCACGTTCCCTGCCCACAGCACGTTCTCTGCCGGGAAGCGGTCGAGGACGGTCGGCAGGGCAGCCACCTCCTGCTCCTGCGGCGAAGCGATCACCAGCCAGTCGATCTGGCGGGCAAAGGTGGAGAGGCGCGGCCCGAGCAGGCTGGAAAGTTGCGACGGGCTGGGCCCGCCGTCCACCAGGATGGAGCGTCCGGACGGCGTCTGGATCAGGATGGCGTCGGCAGAGCCCACGTCGAGGAAGGTCAGGTGCAGGCGCCCATCCGGAACGTGGAAGGCGGCCGACCAGATCAGGAAGACAGAAATGCCCAGGGCACCGACGATGACGGCCGGGGTGAGGGCGGGGCGCAGCGCCTGTCTAAGGCGCGGCCTGGCAAAGGTCAGGGTAAGCAATATCAAATAGAACACGACGACGAACAGGAAGGAGAATTCCCCCAACATAATGACGCCGTGTGGCAGGCTGTTAAAGAATTCCACCGCCCGGTTGGTATAGGCCGCGAACGGCCAGGCAATCCAGCCAAACACCTTCCCGAGCGGCAGGTAGATAAAACTGAGCAGGACGGCCAGCCCGGCCAGAACCATCACCGCCGGTTGGACCGGCAGGATAAAGGGGTTGGCGATGACCGAAACCAGCGAGATGCGCCCGAACTGGTAGGCCATGATGGGCAGGGTGGTCAATTGGGCGGCCAGGGTGAAGAGCATGATACCGCTGACCGGGACGGAGATCTTCAGGGCGGTTTCGGGCGGGAGGCGGCGGGCCAGCCGGCCGGTCAGCCAGTCCTGGAGAGGCTGGGCGTAGAGCACCATGCCGAGGGTGGCGGCGAAAGAGAGCTGGAAACCGACGTCCCAGAGCGTATGCGGGTTGATGAGGGCCATGACCCCGGCGGTTACGGCCAGGGTGTTGAGACCGTTCTGGCGGCGGCCCAGTTGCCGGGCAAAGATCGCCAGCCCTCCCATGATGGCGGCGCGCACGACCGAGGCGGTGGCCCCCACCAGCACGGTGTAGACGACGATGCCGATCACGGCGGCAACGGCCCCGCGGCGCTGCCCGAGCAGGCGGCTGAAAAGCATCACGAACAGGCCAGCAATGATGGCAATGTTGAAACCGGAGATGGCAATGATGTGAGCCGTGCCCGTGTTCTGGTAAGCCTGCTTGAGCGAGGCGGGCAGGCCGTTATCGTCCCCGAACAGGATACCCGCCAGGAGCGAGGCTTCCGGGTCCGGGAAGATGCGGTAGACATTCTCAATGGCCTTATCTTTGAAAGTGTAGATCAGCCGCAGGACGGGGTTCCCGCCGGTGAAAGGCAGGAGCGTAGCAGCGGCATCCGGCATATAGGCCAGGATGCCCTGGTGCGCCAGGTAGTCCTGGTAGGAGAAATCCTCGTTCGAAGGCGGCGTTTTCAAATGCCCGCGCAGGCGCACCACGTCACCGTAGTGCCAGTCGCCGCCGGACGGGAGACGGCCGAGCATCAGGCCATGAACAGGCAGGTCTCCATCGCCGGTATTGATGGCGGTCACGTTCAGGCGCACATTGGTGTAGGTGTCGCGGACATCGGGCGGGTCGGCCAGCGTTCCGGTGACCAGCACCTCGTAATCCCGGTCGTTGTACCAGGCAATGTAGTGGGCATCAACATGAGGGATGGTGAAATGGTAACGGGCTGCACCGAGGAAGAAAACGGCCAGCGCCAGGGAGGCAAGGAACAGGGTGGAAGGCGGGAGCTTGAAAGGCTTGAATTTAATACGGGAAGAGAAGATACGGAGGAGGACCGCGCTGAGCAGGGCAATGCCGGCCGGAACAAACCAGAGGTTGCGGGTAAGGGGGATCTGCGCAGGAAGCAGCTTGTGAGCCAGGCCCAGCCAATGGCTGCGGTAAAGGTGAACCTGCCAGGAAGCCAGGATACCCGCCATAAAAGCCAGGCTCAGCCATAACAGCGGCGTCCAGGCGGTGATATTGTTTAACCTGCTTGAGGTTTTCTGATTGGGAGTCTCCATAAGTGTCAGCCACGGAATTATATTACAGGTTGTGGAGAATATCGGCAGGGCTTTTCATTGACGAAATTCCCGCACGCGCATACAATACGCCTACAACTGAATATCGGTCAGGGTGCCTCTTCCCCCGGATGGGAAGGCCCAATGGCGAAGCCGGTGCGAGTCCGGCGCTGTCCCGCAACTGTAAGGTTGTAAGTCACGTTTCAAACGTGACCTACCCAAGTCAGGCCGCCCGCCCTGGCAGGTTCTACACTCTCTCGTGGAAAGGAGGTGGGAACGGCCAAACGGATCGCCTTTTCCCCCTCCCCTGTCTTTGCGCAGGGGATTTTGCTTGGGATCGTAACGACTCAAGTCGTTATTACAATGTTTGTGAAAACCATGGGTTAGCAACGACTAAAGTCGTTACTACAATACCAACTTTTAGGAGAATGGAATGCTCCGCAAATTGATTTTTGCGCTTTTGATCGTACCCCTGCTGGCCGCCTGCGGCCCGGCCCGCACCCCGACGCCAACCGCCGTTCCGACCGAGCCACCCGCCACCGCAGTCCCCACTGCTGACACATCCATCACCCTGACCGACGGACTGAACCGCACGGTCACACTCCCCGGCCCGGCCCGCAGCGTGGTCTCGCTGGCCCCGGCCAACACGGAAATCCTGTTTGCAATTGGCGCAGGCGGACAGGTGGTTGGCCGCGATGAAACTTCTGATTACCCTGCCGAGGCGTTGAGCGTGCCCACCATCGGCGGTTATAGCGGTTTCAACCTGGAGGCCATTGTGGCCCTCCATCCGGACCTGATACTGGCCCAGGGGGGCGGGTTCAACAGCCCCGAACTGATCGCCTCCCTGGAAAACCTGGGGCTGACGGTCTACGCAGTCCCCAACCCGGCCACATTGGAAGAGATGTACACCAACCTGGAGACGGTCGGCACGCTGACCGGCCACGAATCCGAGGCTGCTGCGCTGGTGGAGCGCCTCAAGGGGCGCGTTGCGGCGGTGGATCATAAGATCATGCCGCTCTCCTCCACCCCGACCGTCTACTACGAGTTGGACGCCACCAACCCGACCAAGCCTTTCACCGCCGGTCCCGGCTCGTTCGTTGACCTGCTTATTACCCGTGCAGGCGGCATAAACATTGGCGCCAAATTACAGGGTGAATGGCCGCAGATCAGCCTGGAGCAATTGGTGGTTGACAACCCCGCCATCATCATCCTGGGCGATGCGGCTTACGGCGAGACGCCTGAGAAGGTGGCCCAGCGCCCCGGCTGGAGTGCGCTGACCGCCGCCCAGACCGGACAGGTGTTCCCGTTCGATGACAATCTGGTCAGCCGTCCCGGCCCGCGCCTGGTGGACGGCCTGGAGGCAATGGCG
This sequence comes from uncultured Anaerolineales bacterium, assembly GCA_903873975.1. Lineage (GTDB taxonomy): Bacteria > Chloroflexota > Anaerolineae > Anaerolineales > Villigracilaceae > UBA877. The sequence goes on along the minus strand of CAIQQN010000244.1, from coordinate 4,333 downwards.
AAGCTGCTGCACCCGGATGTTTTCAAATAAAAACGATTGGTTAAAAAGGTGATCAGGTAATCAAGAAAGGAAGTTCTCCACAAACCTGGTCACCTGGTCCCCAATCCCATATCCCGTATCCCTGATCCCTGCTACCATGCGCCGTTTTTCACCTTTCTTACTTACGTTCCTCTTTCTGCTGATCACAATTTTGCTCTCGGTTGCGATTGGCTCGGTATTCATCCCGCCGGTTGACCTGTGGCGTGTGCTGACCGGCCAGCCGCCGCAGACGGTGACCCAGGCGGCAGTCATCATCCTGACCCTGCGCCTGCCGCGCACGGCGCTGGTCCTGCTGACCGGCGCGGCGCTGGGCGGTTCCGGTGCGGCTTACCAGGGCCTGTTCCGCAACCCGCTGGCCGACCCGTACCTGATCGGCGTGGCTTCCGGAGCGGGTCTCGGGGCGGTGCTGGCGATGAGCATCAAATGGCCGTACTCGTTCTGGGGCCTGTTGGCCATCCCGGCGGCGGCGTTCGCTGGCGCGCTGGGGACCGTTTTCCTCGTCTACTTTTTGGCGCGCCTCGGCAAGACCGTCCCGACAACCAACCTCATCCTAGCGGGCGTGGCCTTCAGTTCCTTCGCCACCGCCCTGACCTCCTTCCTGATGCTGCGCTCAACGGGCGAGCTGCGCCGGGCCATCGCCTGGCTGCTGGGCGGCGCCTCGCAGGCAGGCTGGGAACCGGTGCTGGCAATTCTGCCGTTCCTGCTGTTCGGCCTGGGTGGACTGCTAATGGCCGGGCACGCTCTCAACCTGCTGCAATTTGGCGATGACCAGGCTCAACAGATGGGCTTGCCCGTCACGCGCGCCCGAACACTGATCCTGCTGGCTGCTTCCCTGGCTACCGCGGCAGCTGTGGCCTTTTCCGGGATCATCGGCTTCATCGGGCTGATCGTCCCGCACGTCATGCGCCTGTGGTTCGGCGCGGACTACCGCCGCCTGCTCCCGCTCTCGCTCATCGGCGGCGCGGCGGCGCTGCTGCTGGCGGACGTGTTGGCGCGGGCCGTCATGGCCCCTCAGGAACTGCCGGTGGGCATCGTCACCGCCCTGGTCGGTGCACCTTTCTTCCTGTGGGTGCTGCGCCGGGCGAAGAATCAAGGATATTGGTGAAGTTCGAGATCAGAGAGCAGAGGCTAGAGAACAGTAGCATGTTGCGCATTGAGAATTTGACCGTTTCATACGGCACAAGAGGCGTTCTGCACGATGTTTCACTGGAAATCTACTCCGGCGAAGTGTTGGCGCTTATCGGTCCAAACGGCGCCGGGAAGTCCACGCTGGTGCGCGCTGTCAGCGGCGTGATCCCGCTGGAAAGTGGAAGGATCCACAGCAACGGCTCCAGCCTTCCTCCGGTGGATTTAATTGGCCTGTCGCCCATGCAGCGCGCCCGGTCCCTGGCAGTCGTACCACAAGCGGCTTCCATGCCGCCCGCCTTCACCGTCTGGGAGACGGTCTTGATGGGCCGCACACCCTATCTCAACTTTCTCGGCCAGGTCTCCGCCAAAGACGAGGCAATCGCTCGTCTGGCCCTGCAAAAAGTGGACGCACTGGACCTGTCCGAACGGCGGGTGGGCGAACTCTCCGGCGGCGAGCAGCAGCGCGTGCTGCTGGCGCGGGCGCTGGCCCAGTCCACGCCGATCCTGCTGCTGGATGAGCCAACTTCCAACCTGGATCTACATTATCAAGTCGGTTTTATGGAAACCGTGAGCACCCTGGCCCACCTGGATAACCTGGCTGTGCTGGTTGCCCTGCACGATTTGAATCTCGCTGCCCGCTACGCCGACCGCGTGGCCCTGATGGTGGAGGGGGAAATCAAAGCCACGGGTACGCCGCGGCAGGTGTTAACGCCGGAGTTGATTTCAACGGCATACCACCTGCCGGTGCAGGTGATCGCGCATCCGTTTGCGGATGTCCCGCTGGTATTGCCTGGAAAGAAGTAACCGCGCGGTAATTCGAAAGAAGGGGTTCAGGGCGATAAGAGTGTTATTAAAGTCTGGGCTTTCAACCCCACACCCGAACCCCGCGAAGCATATCCGCAGGGTACGCACTGAAATAGAGTTTCGGCGCCTCGCGGCACCGAAACAGTCGATGGCGGCTTGTGGCCGCCTCGGCTAGGAGCGGGGGATGGGACTTAAGAACACCGTGTCAGGGCAATCGCAGTTCCTTTACAGGTCGACCAGGTTGGGATCCATCATATACTGCCACCAGTTATTGGCCACCCCGCCCGTCCGGCCGGAGACTTTAGGCAGGTGCATAAGCCACCATTTGTGGTGAGCACGGATATCACCAAGCCCCCATTCGTCAGCGTTGACCGAGCGGATATCATTTTGAAATCCCGGGAAGTTATACCAGTCGTAGCAGTTGCTGAGGACCTGGCGCGGGTTGTTCCAATCGTAATCCCGATCGCTATTGGGAGCGTAATGGATCGTGCCAACGCCGGCTTTGCCCGGCGCAATCTGGTCGAAACTGATAAACTGCTGGAACAGGTTGAGGGTAGGAGCAATGGTGGCAGGCACCCGCCCCTGCTTATACGCCCAGGCTACGAAGTCCTGGCAATCGAAAACCTTGGAAACAAGGCTTTCAGACCGATGCCCAAACGATTCAAGCATTTCGCCGACACCCCGTTCGTAGGAGAATCCCATGACAATAAACCGGCGGTTGCAGCCAGATGCCCATGTCATGGGCATGGAATTGCACCAAAAAGCACCCGCACCGCCCATGATCGATTCGTACAATCCGGCCTGCGGGAAGGCAAACAGCCAAACCTCTTCAATTTCGCGAGTCGCGATGCGCGGCAAGACGTTCAATCCGGTCAGGATGGCCTGGTAATCAACTCCTTCGGGTTGATGCGGCGGCTGAACATTCTTCAGGACATCCATATAGGAATGAGGATCATAGCGGTAGCCATCGGTCTTGGCCGGGAACTCGTTGAGTTCCACGCGCTGGACAATCTGGTAACGTGCCGCCCCGCCGCTGGTCTCCTGAATATCCTGGATGTAGGCATTGACCAGGTCATCGGGGCGCTGCCATTGCATCAGTTGGGAGAGTTTCACACCCGAAGCCGGGTCCATGACCGGGTTGTAGATGACCAGCAGCACGCGCGTGGTCACAATCTGCACCGGTTCAGTAGTGTTATCGGGCGGGACCGTCGGCCTGACCGGTGGAACGACGGGGCGAGGGGCCGGAGACTTTAGATTATTAAACAGCTTGAGCAAAGCATCCAGAAGAGAAAACTTGGACTTACCGAATGGGCTATTCAATTTCCTCCTAGGGCACATTGGTGGCAAAGAACACTTGATAGCCTGTGCTGAAGAAAATATACCGGTTCGGGCTGATGGTCATGGCTGTGGCAGAGCCGTTGAACAGCGTGTTGCTTTGCTCAACGCCGGCCCGGAACTGGCCGCGCAACTCCAGCGAATCGGAACGCGGGCTAAAGTAGTAAACTGCCCGAGTCAGTGGTTCGAGCAGATAGAGCAATGGGTCAGGCGCGGCAGAGAAGGACATCTGATTAAAAATGGCATCGGTGATCCTGGGGCCGGGTTGTCGCTCGGGGCGGATATCAACGAAAGTGACAGGATCGGTACAGCGCAACGGGACAACTTCAAGGTGACTCGCCGGGCAGGCTGAGACATGTCCGTCTTCAAAGAGCAGGTAAAGGTCAGAATCATTGGCCGCCAGGTCAATGGATGTGCTCATGTTCTGCGGTACCTGTTGACCGAAGAACATGGTGGGGGGATTGGTGAAATTGCCGTAATCCCCTTGATACACCCACACGGCGTTCCCCGTTGGATCGAGCACGTACAGATTCTTGCCATCCGTATCCAGGGTAAAAGCAGAAATACCCTGCCAGCCAAGCGGCGGCGGGCTGAGAGGCACAGCCACCGGCTTCATATTAAACCCGCAGTAGAGCAGAGTCCCGCTGGCATCGATCGCCATGACACGGGCATTGTAAATATTGCTCATTTGCAGGGCTTCAATATCGATCAGGTTCCCAATGCTGGTAGTGTCATACAGCCCGGGTTCGCATACAAAACCGGTATCAATTTCATATCCCTGGCTTCCCAGGGCGGCGCGCATCACGTTACCACGTGAGGTGTCGAGCAGGTACAAGTCGGTGTTGGTAGCAGCCATCCGGCCGATTTGTACGGTGCGGCTCAACCCGCCGATAATTGCCGGGCGGAAATCCAGGCGTACGATGCCATCCAGGTTGTCGAGAGCCGCCTGCGCCTGTTGGCGCAAGTTGAGCGAGTCTTGTGTGACCTGGTAGGTATCAGCGAGATCGAGGTAAAAAAGCGTGCTGTC
>CAIQQN010000243.1 GCA_903873975.1 uncultured Anaerolineales bacterium | reverse complement strand
GCCGGGGCATCGATCTTGACGATCCCGCCGGCTTCCTTGACCGGGGTCTGGTCGATCCAGGCGAAAACCTTTTCCACCGGCCCGCCCAGGTAGTAGCCCAGCGAGAACAGGTGGTAGCCGTGGTCGAAGACCAGCGGGCCTCCGCCACACTGTTTCTCGTTGAAGCGCCATAGCCAGGCTGAGAGCGGCACCTCCCAAGAGGTGTCGCCCGTCCCACTGTTGACGTGCATGCGCACAGCACGGATGTCCCCAATCTCGCCGGCCTCGATCATCTGCTTGGCGCGCATGGCCGGGGCATAGTAGACGAAGGTCTCGTAGACCCGCAGCGTGACCCCAGCCCTGTCGGCCGCGGCAATCATCTCGTCCGCTTCGACGGCCGAGAGAGCCATGGGCTTCTGAACCGAGACGTGCTTGCCAGCCAGGCAGGCTTGGACGGTCATCGGGCAGTGCAGGTGGTGAGGCGTCAGCAATTCGACGACTTCCACTTCCTTGTCCTCCAGCACCTGGTAATAGTCGGTGTAAACCTTGTCCACGCCCCACTCTTTGGCCTTCTTTTTGGCGTGCGTTTTATTGGTGTCGCACACAGCGACGATTTTTGCATCTTCGTGGCCGCGGTAGCCCAGTTGGTGCAGGTCGGAGATGCGACCGCAGCCGACAATGGCAACACGGATTGGGTTCATCGTTTTTCCTCGGGGATCATATTGGATTGTGGTTGATTGCTCATGATTGTTTTCTCCATAAAAATCCAGCGGCGGGAAGTTTCAACCTTTCAGGACTGCACCCTGGTTTGCCTGCGTAACGATCCGGCTGTATAACTCCAAGAAACCACTTCTGATAGCAGGGACATGCGGCTGCCAATCCACCCGGCGGCGGGCAAGTTCCTCTTCGGGAACAAGCAGATCCAGGCGGCGCTTCGGGATGTCGATTTCAATCCGGTCACCATCTTTGACCAGAGCGATCAATCCGCCGACGAACGCCTCTGGGGCAACATGCCCGATGCACGGTCCGCGCGTCGCGCCCGAAAAGCGCCCGTCTGTGATCATGGCAACCGAATCATTTAACCCCATGCCGGTCAATATCGCGGCGGGGATGGACAACTCGCGCATACCCGGTCCGCCGCGCGGTCCCTCGTTTCGAATGACCAATACATCGCCTGGCTTGATCATTGTCTTTTCAAGGGAATTTTCCAAGTCTTCTTCACATTCGAACACCCGCGCTGGACCAGTATGGCGCAGCATCCCGGCAACCACCCCGCTTTGCTTGACCACGGCGCCGTCCGGCGCCAAATTGCCGCGCAGGATCGCCAGACCACCTTCAGGAGCCAGGGGGGATTCCAGTGGATGGAGCACTTCTGGACGCCGGGGCTTCGCCCTGGCCGCCCGTTCACGCAAAGATTCGCCCGTAACAGTGGGGAGGTCAACGTAAAGCAGCGGCGACAGGATGTTGAGCACGGCAGGGATGCCCCCCGCCTCGTGCAGGTCAATGACAGTGTAGGGGCTGGCAGGGCGGAACTTACCAATCAAGGGAGTCTGGCGGCTGAGATCATCGAAGACATCCAATTCCAAGGCAATTCCGGTCTCATGCGCAATGGCAGGGATGTGCAGTGCCGCATTGGTGGAACCCCCCAGCGCCAGCACCACCCGGATGGCATTTTCCAGACTCTCCCGGGTAAGCATTTGGCGGGCAGTCAGATTCTGCTCCACCAACCCGACGATCTGCCGCCCACTTGCCAGGCATAGCTCCCGGCGATCTGGATGGAGGGCAGGCAGGGTCGCGCAGTACGGCAGAGTCAGTCCCAGCGTTTCGGTCACGCAGTTCATCGTGCTGGCGGTGCCCATGAAATTGCAGGCCCCCGGGCCGGGACAGGCGTGGCTCTCAATGGCATGGAATTCGCTTTCAGAAATCTTGTTGGCCTTGAGTTTTCCCATCCCCTCTTTGACATCGCTGGTCATCACTTCCCGCTCTCCAATCCTGCCGGGGACCATCGGGCCTCCTGTTACGAACAGGGTGGGGAGGTTCAATCGAGCTGCAGCCATCAGCATGCCCGGCACGATCTTGTCGCAGTTGCACAACATCACCAGCCCGTCAAAACGGTTGGCGCCAACCATTAATTCTATGGAGGCCGCGATCACATCCCGCAGGGGAAGAATGTAGTGCATTCCTTTACCTTGGGCGATCCCGTCACACGGCGCGACGGTGTTAAACTCGGCGGGAGTCCCACCGGCCTCCCGGACGCCCTGCCTGACCCATTCAGCGAGTTGGCGCAGATGAAAATGACCGGGATTGACCTCGCTCCATGAATTGACGATCCCGATCAACGGCCTGCTGAAATCAGCGTCCTGATATCCCATTGCCCGGTACAGGGCACGCGGATATGCTCCATGCAGACCCTCGAAGATACCATGGTCAGCCATCTTTACAGCCCTATCTCATGCCGCAGCATCTGGACAGCGTCACTCCAGTTGCCCACATTCCAGCGACCATAGACGCCCATCCCGCTCAACGGGTCCGGCCCAAAATAGACCGGAACGTGGATAAGCGTCAGCCCTGGGTGGTTCCCGGCCTGTTCCAGCGCGGCCTGGAGCGCCTCCAGCGTGCGCCCGCCGTCCAGCACCAGCAGCCCGGGCACGGCGCGCCCCCAAGCAAGGTAGTCCACATGGATGGTGTTCCAGGTGGCAAAGCCGGTTCCGTACTGGGCTTCCTGCAGGCCAGTGATGGCGCCCATCCGGCCGTTGTCGAGCAGCAGGATGCAGCCGCGCGCCCCGTGCTCGACCCCGTCGACCAGGATCTGGGGACTCATGGTGAACGACCCGTCACCGGTCAGAGCCAGGCCATAGAAGGGTTTCGAGGCCACGCCCGTCGCCAGCAGGGCCGAGACGGCGAAACCCATGTAGGAGGCGCCCGTCTCAGTAAAAGTCTGGCCGGGGCGCTCGTCCTCGACAACCTGGAAGCCATTGGCCTGCACATCGCCAGCATCGAAAAAGCAGACCGCAGGCTGCGCCTTCGCCCAATCAGTGGCGAGTTTGATAGCTGCCGGCTGCGTCAGCACCGGGCCACCCCAGTAGTCATCAGGCAGGACAGGGTGGAGGGACCGCTGTTGCTTGAATGCCTGCCAGGCCATTTTCTTCTCCGCACAGGCTTCCAGCCAATCGTCTTTCCCGTTGTCCTCCTGACCGAGGGCCTGATTCAATTTCTTAAGGGTGCGGCCCACATCCCCGACAAGTGCCAGGGTGTGGTGGTAATGCGTGACATCATCCAGGCTTGCATTAATATTGATTACCCGCTTTACTTTGGGATAACCGGTGCGCGAGCAATCCGACTGGCAGACCGCCCGTGTCCCGACGGCGATTAACAAGTTGGCGTTTTCCATGGCATAGTTGCCGCACAGCGACCCCTTCGAGCCACCGATGGCCATGTTCTGTGGGTGATGGTACGGGACGCAGCCGCTGGCGATGGGCGTATGGACCAATACCCCGCCCGAAAGATCAAGCAAGGCAGCCAACTCCAAACCGGCAGCGCGTCCGCCGCCGCCCACTTTGACGACGACACGGTCTGCCTCCCTGATCCACTGCGCGGCCCGGGCATATTCGCCCTCTGCCGCGCCCAGGGAAACCGGGCTGTCTTCTGGCAGTTCATCCAGGTTAAAATCCGGCAACCAGGCAGCCTGGGTGTTCATCGGCAATAGTAGATAGAACGGACCAGGACGGGTGGGATGATCCACCGTTGCCGCGCCGCGCTGCAGGGCGGTCGGGAGCGACAGTAAAGTGTGCAGGCTGTAGGCGCGACCCATGGTGGACGCCAATTGCAGGAACAGCCCCTGCGCATGCCTGGGTATCTGCTGCATGTTGAAGCCTTCATCCTCGGTGGTCTCGTCGCCGAAAAGATACCAGACGCCAATGCCATCCGAGGCTGGAACCAGCGAGGCAGCCAGGGCCTGCAGTGCGCCCGGGCCGATAGAGGTGACCACGGCAGCCTTTTCTCCGGTGACCCAACGCAATGCCGCGGCAGCATGCGAAGCTTCAATCTCGCTGCGCAGCCCGAAAACTTTGACCAGCCCAGCCTGCTGGTAAATGCGCAGCACCTCGCCAACCTCCGTAGACCCGTGGCCAAAAACCGTAAGAAAAGTTCTGACGTTCTGGCGAATCAGACCCAACAGCAAGGCTTCGGAGAGGGTTAAGTCGAGGCGGTGAGGCAAAACGTTTTTGGCAAAAGCGGCGGCATGCCCGACCCGCTGGCGGGTCAGTTCTTTCCGGGATGGTCTGGTGGTTGCATTCATATTACTCCTCATAATTGCGGTGACCAGAGTCCTGATCGCCCTCTTGAGCGCGGAATGGAAATGTCCAGCAACTTGCTCCTAGTAGGGATGACCGCAATGGAAGCTATGGAAAAGCACCTGCCTGGCTTATAATCTCTTGGTAATTATAAATGATAGACACCGCACTTTTAGAATAGAAGCGTCTTGCAAACATTCAGATATTATACAGCCCTCTGTAATTGGTTATTATCATGGGCCACAAACTTACTCCAAAGGTCATCCTCGAAGGCACCCGCCTGACATTCAAGACTGAGATTGCCTTTGCGCTCAACGAGCACCCGCGCATCGTCGGTCCGCGCAAGTATCGCTATCATTCCCCGCTCATTTCGGCGGAATGGTGCGCTTTCACCAATTTCCCGTGGGGGCGCGGACCGATCAACTTTGAGCCTCAGGAAGAAGCCCTGGCGATGGAGACCTACGCCACTTGGGCGAGGCTCTTCGAACTCCAACGCTACTACTCCTGGATCGTGGACCGGTTCCACATCTCCACACGCGCCTACCAGATACAGACCCATGGCAGGGATTATGACTTCCTCTGGCTGGAAGAGCGTTTGCTACCGCTCAACTTCCGGCTGGTCTTCCTGAACCGCACGCCAGAGTCTTTTGCGGCGGCGCGGGAGGAAAGGCTGAAGGTTTCCGGCAAGCCGGACCAGTATGACGACCTGTCGGTTTTTATCCGCGAGCAGGAGGTGATCAAAAGGCTGGTGGGTGAATCAATCCTGCCAAAGCTGGAACTGGACATCTCTGATAACAACATTCCGCGGGCCGTTGAAAGAATCGCCGATTGGTTGGAGTCCACTGGCGGGCTGTGGATGGAATGACAAGGAGGACTTATGTTCATACGCCGAATTGGCTGGTTTTTTGTCCTCGTGCTGCTGTTGAGCGGATGCGGAGGCACAGCCCCTACACCTGTCCCTACAGCTGGGCTTCCCACGCAGCCGGCGCTTGCCTCCCATCCTCCCGGCACAATCTACTACGTCCGCCCGGACGGCGGTTCGGCTGAGCTATGCAGCGGGGTGGTGGACGCGCCGTATCCGGGAACGGGGACGAACCAGCCCTGCGCCTGGGACCATCCCTTCCGGGCGCTGGTGCCACCGCACGAGTATGCACGGCTTCAGGGCGGCGACACCTTGATCATCGCCAGCGGCAGTTATCAAATGGGCTACGGTGCGCCGGGAGCGGAAGGCTGCGATTACGCCGCCTCCTATGAATGCCATATGCCACCCATTCCCTCCGGCACGGATGCCACACACCCGACGCGCATTCTGGGGTCTGGCTGGGATGCGGGTTGCGCGGCCCCACCTGAGTTGTGGGGCACAGGCCGCCCATGGTTCATCGTCAACCTGACTGGTTCCAGCAACGTAGTGGTCGCCTGCCTGGTGATCACCGACCATTCCAGCTGCATTGAAGACCATCTTTTTCCAACCGGCGGTTCCCCGCTGACCTGTGAACGTGATACACCTCCCTATGGAGACTGGGCCGCGGCCGGCCTGTATGCCGCAGATTCGACAAATGTACACCTGGAAGACCTGAATATCCATGGGCTGGCGAATGCCGGAGTCATTGCCGGGCGCCTCCGTGATTGGACGGTGGAGAATGTGCGGATCGTTGGGAACGGCTCGGCTGGCTGGAATGGTGACCTGGTGGGGGACGGGACGAACTCGGACAACCACGGTACGCTTCTCTTCCGTCACTGGGTGGTGGAGTGGAACGGCTGCGGCGAGACTTACCCCGGCGGGAAACATATTGGCTGCTGGGGCCAGGAGGCGGGCGGCTATGGCGACGGGGTAGGCACCGGCACAACCGGCGGACACTGGATCATCGAGGATTCGGCCTTCCTGCACAACAGCTCCGACGGTTTGGACTTGCTCTATGCCCGCCTGCCGGACGCCAAGATTGAGATCCGCCGTACGATCGCAGCCGGGAACGACGGCAACCAGATCAAGACCAGCGGGGATGTCAGCATCGAGAATAGCGTTATCATCAGCAACTGTGGCTTCTTCCATGACATGCTCTATTGGAATAACGACGATGACTGCCGGGCCGGGGGCGATGCCCTGGCTCTGGCCCTCAACCCAGGAGGACATGCAAGCGTGGTCAATTCGACCATTACAGGGGAGGGCGGCTGCCTGGTCATCGCGGGATGCGCCCTCAACCAGACCTGCAATGGCGGCGAGCAGGTGCTGATGCGCAACGACCTCTTCCAGGGTCAGCCGGCCTTTTTCTCACCGGGGGATAATACCTGCTTCGCCTGGTATGACGACGAATCCAACCCGCCCATGCCGGCCAACCCCTTTGTGGTGGATCATTCGCTGATCACCGGCGCACGCTTTGGCAATGTAATCCCCTGCCCGGGTGGGAATAACCTGTGTGACATTGCCCCCGGCCTGTTGAACAGCACCCTGGACGATTTTGACCCTCACCTGCAAGCGGGCAGCCCAGCGGTCAACGCCGGGACAACTGAGGGCGTTCCGAGCGATGACTTCACCGACCGGACGCGCGATGCACAGCCGGATATCGGGGCGTATGAGAAATAGCCAGGCCTGCGGTAGAAACCAAGGCCATGATTGCCGGGAGCATCATCTGACAGTTGGGAATAAGTAGAGAGGGCCAACACCCCAAAGCCCGAGTTTGTGAAAACCGTGCGTCCCCACCCATCTAATCTTCTTTCGGCGGGGCGGCGGGACCGTAGTCCAGCACTTCGCGCACGCCGGTACCGGGTTCGGGCGACCCGACGATGCCCTTCTCTTCCATTGTATCCACCAGACGGGCGGCACGCGTGTAGCCAATGCGCATCCGGCGCTGCAGCATCGAGACCGAGGCGCGCCCCTCGCGGCGGACGGTGTCAATGGCATCATTCAGGAGCGGGTCACCCGGGAGGGCGGTGATATCTTCAAACATCGGTACCTGTTTCAACGGCGCACCGGGCGGAAGGATCCCGGCTGTCCCGCCCGGGGTTCCGCTGGCTGCGGCGGCATATGGACTGGATGCCCCCGCCTGCTGTTTCCAGAATTCCACCAGCCGGTTAATTTCGATATCCGAGACAAAAACACCCTGCAGGCGCACCGGCGCGGGAGCGTCGGGGGCTTGGAAGAGCATATCGCCGCGCCCGAGCAAACGTTCCGCGCCGGGCTGGTCGAGGATGACGCGGCTGTCGGTGTTGGAGGCCACGGCGAAGGCAATGCGGGCCGGGAAGTTGGCCTTGATGAGACCGGTCACCACATCCACCGAAGGGCGCTGGGTGGCAATGATCATGTGGATGCCGGTGGCACGCGCCAACTGGGCGAGACGGGTGATGGTACGCTCGGTCTCGTCGGGGGAGATCAACATCAGGTCGGCCAGTTCGTCGATCACGACCAAAAGGTAATGCAGCCTCTTGCCGCCCTGCGAGGCCATGCGGAGATTGTAATCGGCGATGTTGCGCGCGCCGACCTCGGCGAATTTATGGTAGCGGTTATCCATCTCGCGCGTCATCCATTGCAGCGCGCCGAGCACCCGTTCGATATCCACCACCACCGATGCCAGCAAGTGCGGGATGCCATTGTAACCGGTCAGTTCGACGCGCTTGGGGTCCACCAGGATCAGGCGCAGGTCGTCGGGGGTGTTGTTCAAGAGGAGGCAACTCAGGATGGCATTGACACACACCGATTTGCCGGAGCCGGTTGTCCCGGCAATGAGCAGGTGGGGCATGGATTCGAGGTTGGCGGTCTTGGGGTGCCCGGCCACATCCTTGCCGAGGGCAAAGCGCAGGTGACCTTTGTTGCGGGTGAACACTTCGCTCTCAACCACTTCGCGCAGTGCCACCAGCGCCATCTCTTCATTTGGCACTTCGATGCCCACGTAGCCATGGCCCGGCACCGGGGCCTGGATGCGGATGCGCGGGGCAGCCAGGGCCAGGGCCAGGTCGTCGGCCAGCGAAGCGATCTTGCCAACGCGCACACGCGTCTGACCTGTGCGCGACTCGACGAAGAGCGGTTCCACGCCGAACATCGTGACCGTGGGCCCGCGGCTGATCTCGACCACCTGACTGGGGGCGCCGAAGGATGTCAACGTTTCCTCGATCAGGCGGGCGCGCTTCTCGATAAATTCCTCGTTGACCTTGGGAGCCTCCGGCGGCTCCAGAATATCGCCCACCCTCGGCAACACCCAGATAATTGCAGGAGTGGAAGGGAGGTTGGTCCTGACCATGCCACCGACGGGTGCCGCAGGAATTGGCGAGGCAGCAGCCGGCTGCAAGGGGGTGAAATCGTCCAGTGGTTCTTCCGGCGGCTTGGTCCTGGCCGGCCAGTGGGCCAGCCTGTGCAACGACTGATTCAGCCAGTCCTTGAGTTTCACGGATAGCGGACCGGCCCATTTGAACATCTCGTGCATCGAAAGGTCGAGGGTCATTGCCAGGGCGATGATCAGGCAGGCAACCACGACGATGACCGTCCCGGCTGCACCGATGGCGCTGACCAGCCCCTTCTGGAGCAGCGCGCCGATGAAGCCGCCGCCCTGCCCAGCCCGGGCACGGGCGATGGCCGTGGTGGTAGGGCCGTCCAGGCCGTGGAATGCCACCAGCAAACCGACGAACAGAAGGAGCATGCCGACGAGGCGTTCGATATTGAGGGGAGGAAGACGATCCACGTTGCGGGCCACCAGCCAGGCACCCAGCAACAGCAGTCCGACCGGCAGGATGTAAACGCCCCAGCCGAAGACCTGCGCCAGAAAGTTGATCCAGCCGCCGGTCAGGCCGCTCCTGTTGGCCGAGAAGAGACTGAGCAACGTCAGCAGGCCAACAATAGCCATGACCACGCCGAGGATGTCCATTTTGCGCTCGGGCGAGATGTTACCCAGGAGCGAGAAACGTTCGGGAGGGTATTTACGACGGGGGGAGGAGCGCTTTGGCTGGTAGGAGCGTGAGGAACCGGGCTCAGGCTGGACGGAGCGCGAGTAACGCCCCGGCTGGTTGGAGCGCGAAGAATTGCGCTCAGGCTGCGGTTCCGGGAAAGAAGCGCTGCGGCTGCCGGAGCGGGAGGAGGATCTTTTGGAAGAGCGTTTCGGGCGGAAAATTGACATAAGACCCGTAGGAATAAATTCGTTGTAACTGTATGTCATTATACTGCTTCTTGCATTAACTTCAGAAATGGAGGAGGCAGAAGGCAGAAGAAAAGATTCACCACGAATGGCACGAAGAAAAACATTTTAGATTTCAGATTGATGATTTGAGATCCCCAAAGGGGACGCTGTTGAAGATCGAAGAACAAGAAAACTTTTACCACGAAGGGCACGAAGGAACCCGAATGAGCACGAAGGAAAAGCATTTGAGGGAAAGAGCAGAGATCGGGAAGCTTCGGGCTCTCTTGAGCCCGAAACGGTCGTGTTCGGCAACTCATGTTGCCAAACCGGTCGATAGCGGCTCGACGCCGCTTCGACACGTGGCGGCTGGCCCCACAGGGGTGCTTCGCGAAAGCCGCCTCGACCAGGCCCTGGCATTCGTTTGTTTTTGGAAAAAAAGAGGAACAAACGAATACTCCCCGGTTCACGCGTTCTCTTCGGGAGCTTCTTCATTGTTAATTCCATTAGTAGGCATGCAGATTCTGCCACAATCGATTTTCTGCAAAACAAACGAATCCCCTTCGGGGACGATGTACTCTCTCTTCCGGAGGAGCACCGGGACGATATGTGGGGTTCTCGTCTCCGTTTCGCTCCGCTCAGACTACCTCAGCCAGGGTGGCGCACAATTTATGTGTTTTTTTCTTATCCCAGAGGAACGAATACCTGGCCATATGACTGTCAGGACCATTCGCCGGGGGATTGAAATCCCCGGCTCAGAATGAAAGCCCGCTAAAGCGGGCTACGTTCGCAATCTTTACCCTTCAGCCAGCGGGGACTGTCCGGGTCTTCTTCAATGCTTTGCTCCGCTCAGGCTGCCTCGGTTAGGAGCGGATAGAGGCGGGATCGCCAGGGGTGGGGGTATATCGATCGTGGACGCCAGGGGTGTGCATTGTTCCGCGGAACAATAGAGGAACAATTATTTTTCCCCAAGCGGGCGGACAGACGCCCGCCCATCCCAGCGCCTTCTTTGGAATATTCAACTGGTAAAGTGCTGAAGAAAAAGCGGCGAGGATCGCCAGCTAAGGCTCATGCCGCGCGATGATTATAAAACAAATGTTCTAATTTGTCAAACGGTTTGCTTGGTTATATAGTCGCGTATCAGGCGTCATTTCGAACTTAAGAAAGCCCTGATTTGCGGGCCAGGGCCTGCTAAAAGTCCATCCATGGAGTTATTACCCTGTCGACCGGCATAGAACGCCGGTCTCACCTAAGAACAGGGGACGATGTCGCAAAGCCACAATGCAAGAAGTCGCGACTTTGAGCAAGCCTTGTATTTGCGCTACACCCCCTGGCGGACGCCGTCTCCGCCGATCGCGACTAATACGCGTTTTGCCAGATTTGGCGCGATAATGGAGATGGAGTCCCGCTGCTGCCGCTGAGCTATTCTGTTGGGCGATTGACTAAGGAGTAAACTTTGGATAACATCTACGTATGGCTTGAGGATAAGAATTACGAAAATGTTGTTGCTACTTGCCCATTTTGCAATCATAAGAACACATTTAACCGTGCCACAGATTTGAAAAATCTTTCGATGATTATGAACGAGGAAGTTCAATGCCAAAACGATAGTTGCCGAAAGCCATTTCGAATCGTTGGCGATATCGCAAATCCATCTTACGAATTACTAATCATCGATTCCTATAAACTCAAAGCAGAAAAGCGATATTCTTACTGTATC
>CAIQQN010000242.1 GCA_903873975.1 uncultured Anaerolineales bacterium | reverse complement strand
TTCTCGTCGTGGATCGCCCAGATTCCAATTTCCATCGCCTCTTCAGGAGGATGACGCAGATCCTTGATCTCTTCCTCCACCGGGAGAAGTGGATACTCCGGATTGCGCTCTTTTCTCAATAAAAGGATGTGCCGCGCAAGCTCTTCCATAACTTCATCCGGAGCATTCCGCTGATTGATCCGGACAATCCTTGACGTTTGGTTTTGAGTGTTTTTTTCTGGCAGCATCTGGCTTCCCTTTTCCAATCCCAACGCCCCGCAGGGGAATGGCGGGACTGGCGAGACTCCATCTATATATTATCGCGCAAATTTGGAAATGTGGCGAGGTCGCAAGCTGGGGAGGCGATAGTACGCTATGGGAAAGGGTGGACGACTTTTATGGCAAGGCTTCTAAACTGAATGTTGAATTATGGCGCTCCAACAATCCGCGCGCAGCGCCCACCGCAGCCTTTTTTTCGCTTCATTAATCCCCGAGTTTGTGAAAACTGCATAATTTAAGACAATATCATTGACAAAGCAAGACGTACCTGTTTTAATAAGTATGTTGTGCCAACAAACTAAGTCGGTGACCATGTCCTCCTCTTATCTAACTCCCGGCCAGACAGATGTCAGAGAACTAAACCTGTCATCGGTGCTTCGCCACCTCCATGATCAAACCACGCTGTCACGAGCTCAGATTGCAATCGTTACCGGGTTAAACAAGTCGACGGCCTCAAGCCTGGTTGAGGAACTGATCCAGCGCGGGCTCATCCACGAGACCGGGTTGAATTCAGGGAACAACGGCCGTCCGGCGACTTTATTGGAAATCGATCCCGGGGCAGGCGGCATTGTTGGATTGGAGCTGGGTATAGACTTTGTTTCAGTCGTCCTGACGGATTTCGTGGGCACTGTTCGCTGGCAAAAAACAGAAGATACCGACCCTCCCGATAAAGAAGATTTAACGATCGCACAGTCCTTGCGCCTTGTTGACGAAGCGATCAGAGATTGCCGGTCAAGAGGCTGGCGGGTCCTGGGCGTGGGATTGGCCATCCCCGGGATGGTGGACGTCAAGGAAGGAATCCTGGTCTTCGCCCCCAATTTGAAATGGCGGAATGTTCCGTTAAGGAAGATCTTTGAAGAACATACTGGCGTGGCGGTGATTGTGGACAATGACGCCCATGCTGCCGCAATCGGCGAACATTTATTTGGGGTCGCCCGGCAGATCAGGGATTTTATATTTGTATACGGAGGAATAGGCATTGGGGGAGGTTTATTCCTCAACAACGACCTTTATCGAGGCAGGAATGGATTTGCTGGTGAGATCGGGCATCCTTCATTTATTTCCGGTTCATTCCTTGGGCGGGAATATCAAGACAGCCTGGGAGATTGGGAGACCTACGCCAGCCAGAATTCGATCATCCGGCATGTGCAGGCAAGTTTGCAAACGAAACAGTCGCAAATCATTCCCCGCCTGATGGAAGAACAGCATGCTCCGCTCTCTATTTCCCTGATAAAAGAAGCTGCAGACGCGGGGGACAAAGTGGCATTGGATGCCATTTCCAGCACGGCGAAAGCGCTTGGCGTGGGGATTGCCAACCTGGTGAATACCTTCAATCCGGAAAAAGTCATTCTGGGTGGTCCATTAAGTGCCATGGGAAATTATCTTTTATCTGCCGTACAGGCCAGCGTGGAAAAATATTCATTCCCTGAGATCCGCCAGTATGTTGAAATAATCACCTCGAAATTCGGAAAAGATGCCAGTGTTATCGGGGCAATTGCGCTGGTCGTTGACGACATTCTGTCAAACCCAACTCACGTGGAAAAGGAGGTGGTATCAACAACGAGTTAATTTAGTGTTTTCCCAATCGTACCCCTATTCTGATTTCGTAAGGAGAAGAATGAATGACTAACAAAAAGTTTTATGTGGTTGTGGCTTTCCTGGTGATTGCTGCAACGATTCTTTCCGCTTGCGGTACACCCGCCAGCAAGCAAGTCGAAGTATTCTCTTGGTGGGTTGGTCCCGGTGAAGCCGATGGTTTGGCTGCCATGGTCGTTGTCTTCAACGCGCAATACCCCAGCATCACATTCGTCAACGCAGCCGTAGCCGGTGGCGCTGGCACAAACGCCAAAGCCGTCCTGGCTACCCGCCTGGCTGCCAATGACCCGCCCGATTCATGGCAGGCTCATGCTGGCCAGGAGACCATCGCCAACTACGTGGCCGCTGGTCAGGTCAAGCCCCTCGACGACCTCTTCGCCTCGACTGGTTTTTCCAAGGTTCTACCTGCAACCCTGCTCCCGCTCATCTCAAAGGATGGACATCCCTACAGTGTGCCGGTGAACATTCACCGCTCGAACGTGATGTGGTTCAACCCCAAGGTCCTGGCCGAGGCTGGCGTCACTGCCAACCCCAAGACCGATTTTGCAACTCTGGATGCCTTCTTTGCCGTTTGCGACCAGATCAAGGCCGCCGGCAAGATCTGCCTCTCCCTCGGTGCCCCCTGGACCGCTGTCCACCTGTTCGAGAACATCATGATCGGTACGATGGGCGCTGACAAGTGGAATGGCCTGTGGGCCACCCCGCCCACCACCGACTGGAATGGTGCGGATGTTGCCGCGGGTCTTGCCAACTATGCCAAGGCTCTGTCCTACACCAATGCCGACGCCTCCACCCTGCCCGACTGGCAGACCGCTTCCAAGATGGTCTCTGATGGCGATGCCGCCTTCAACATCATGGGCGACTGGGCTTATGGCTACTTCGCCAACGCAGCCCCCAATGGCCTTGCCCTCACACCCCATACTGACTTCGATTGGGCTGTCTCCCCGGGCACCTATGGCATCTTCAACTTCCTCTCGGACAGCTTTGTGCTGCCCGTGGGTGCCAAGCACCCGGATGCCGCCCTGGACTGGTTGACCGTCGCCGCCTCCAAGGCTGGTCAGGAAGCCTTCAATCCGAAAAAGGGTTCCATCTGCGCCCGTACTGACTGCAACCAAGCGCTGTTCAGCGAGTACTCGCAGGATGCAGCCAAGGACTGGACCAGCAATGTGGTGGTCGGCAGCCTCATGCATGGTGTGGTCGCTGCACCCGCCTGGGCAACCTCCATCAGTACCGCTGTCGGCCTGTTCCAGACCGATACATCCAAGACGGCCGATTTCCAGGCTGCCCTGGTCGCTGCCTGCAAAACAGACGGTACCTGCAAGTAGTTAATTGCAACAATAACAAGTAAGGTGAATGGGCGGCTCATTGAGCCGCCCATTCCATAACATGGTATGCATTTCCAGGGCAGCACATTCGCGCTTAAGATGGTTGACAAGCCCTAAATTGGCTACTATGATTGAGGCAGGAAATATTTTGGAAACATGACCGAAAGAGAGGTAGCGGATGTTTCGGATGTTTCGTAAGTTCACGCTGCGGGTGCCGAGACTTATTCTGGCGCTTGTTCTGATCCTCCTGGGTGCGGTCGGTATTCTTGTGCTTCGAATAACGAACCTGATCATTGCCGGAAAAAATCTCACTTCGATCGGCATTTTAGCGAGCGGATTGATATTTTACACAGGCATCATACTGGTCATATCGATGTTTGAAAATGAGACCGTGCTCTCCATCACCTTGTTGCTCCCGTCGATGGTAGCGGTTGCTATTTTTGTATATGGCTTCATTGGTTGGTCCATCCGGGTCTCATTGAGCAAGTGGAAGGGTCTGAATCCCGACTACACCTGGGTCGGGTTGAAACAATACATAACCCTGTTTGAAAATAATCCCCGCTTTGCGATCGATATCCGTAATACTGCCATGTTCACAGTCGGTTTCATCCTGGGCTGCCTCATTCTTGGGTTGGGTTTGGCCCTTCTGCTCGATCAGAAACTCAAAGGCGAAGCGCTCTTTCGAGGTATTTTCCTATTCCCGATGTCCATCTCTTTCATCGCCTCAGGTGTCGTCTGGGGATGGTTAATGAATCCGGCAACAGGAAATCGCATCACCGGCATCAATCTTATTTTCCAGACACTTGGACTAAAATCGCTCATCAGCCTGTGGCACTCCACGCCCATGCCGTGGGGGATGGCATTTACCGTGATCCCGGCCGTCTGGCAGCTATCGGGGTTCACCATGGCGCTTTACATGGGTGGTATGCGCAGCATTTCAGATGATCTGCGCGAAGCCGCCCGCGTCGATGGAGCCAGTGAATTCCAGATCTATCGTTATATTATTTTCCCTTTACTTCAGCCGGTAACGCTCAGCGCGGTGATCATCCTCGGTCACATGTCCCTCAAGATATTTGACCTGATCGTGGCGCTCGGCAATAAGGCTATCAGTCTGGATGTTCCGGGTATTTACATGTGGACCACCACTTTCGACGGTACCAACTACGCTCAAGGAGCAGCCATCGGCGTCCTGATGCTGGTCAGCGTGGCGATCCTGGTTGTACCCTATCTGGTTCAGAATTTGCGCACGGAGACTCAACTATGACCCGCCGTGTCCTGACCCATACTCTTTTTTATATCATCCTGATCGCCCTGGCAGCTTTCTATCTGCTCCCCATATATTTAATGTTGCTCACAAGCTTCAAATCCATCAGCCAGGTCGATCTTAAGACGATGTGGTCCATGCCGCTAAATGGTCTGCACATCGAAAATTTCATTTCAGGTTATAAGCAGCTTGCCCCCAATATGAAAAACAGCCTGGTGATGGTTATCCCGGAGGCACTCCTTTCTTCACTGCTCGGATCTATGAATGGCTATCTTCTTGCGAAATGGAAGTTCCGCAGCTCGAATCTTATTTTCTCATTGATCCTGTTTGGGATGTTCATCCCATACCAGAGTATTCTGATCCCGCTCGTGAAGTTCATGCAAGCCATCAAACTGTACGGAGATATTCCCGGCCTGATCCTGGTACATATTATTTACGGTATTCCGATTACCACCTTGATATTCCGCAACTACTATGCAGGGATTGAAACCGAAATTCTGGAGGCAGGCAAAATTGACGGCGCCGGCCTGGCGGGTTTGTACCGGTATATCATGTTCCCGCTCTCAGCGCCAAGCTTTGCCGTGGTAATCATCTGGCAGTTTACCCAGGCCTGGAATGAATTCCTGTTTGCGGTGATATTGACCAACCAGAGCCACTGGCCCGTGACAGTGGCCCTCAACAACCTGGCGGGTAGCCAGCTCGTGCAATGGAACGTCTTGATGGCCGCCACTTTGCTGGCTGCCCTCCCAACGTTGCTGGTTTATCTTTTCCTGGGACGCTTTTTCTTGCGCGGGTTGATGGCCGGAGCTCTGAAGGGGTAACGGTTCCCTTATTATTGATAACCACGAAGAAAGGAAATTAAACCAATTGGGACAGATGACTAATGAGTGAGTGTTATTTCTGCACTTAAAAAAAGAAAAGTCTATTATTTAAACCCCATTATTTTCCCCATGAATAGGAAATATAATAATCGCGGCATAATAGCTATTTGGTTGAACGTGCAGTATTTGACTATGGAAGATTGGAGATAACCAGAAAGTGGGGAAAAAATAGGATGAATATTAAATTTACCTATGCGGCTAACAATCACTATACATTTATGATTATTACGAACAGGTGAACTTCCAAGAAGAACCAGATTGACCAGGCAGGGGTTGTTGCTTGCAAGCAAAATTAGCTGTATACTGAATTGGGTTCTTGGTGTGCTGCCTTGTGTACAATGAGGCTTCTCCCAGCCAGAATGAGATACCGGATATGGAGATTACCTGCCCGGAGGAAAAAATGTCAATAATCAAGAATATCCTGGCAATCGTCGTGCTATTTATCCTTGCTTCCTGTGCCACCAGTACACCGGCGGCCACAGCCACATTGACACCCTTGCACGCCAATCCCACCCCCAGCCAGCAAGCCGTCCAGCCCACAAGAACTCGACCACAGATAACTTCACCATCCTATCGCCTCCGGATCAGGATCAACACCACCTCCGATTGGACTACCTTTCGCCTGACTGGCGGTGGGTACTGGTACGATTTCAACGTGACCTCAGCCAGCACTCAGGCACAATCAGCAGGACTCGAAGGCGATTCCATTATACTCAGCCAGTCGGTGGGTCAGGCTCAGGGAGGCAAAAGTGTGGAGCTGGTGGTCGAGGCTCTTCTCACCGACCTCGAACCAGCAAATCCACTCACCTTTGAGATCGAGCGCGGTCACATTGGCTCAACCCAGGTAGAGATCTCCAGCTACCCGGAGGAGACGCCGACCGTCGTTGCCGTTCTCACCTGGGACGGCATCAACTCAGGCGAGAAGAACACCCAGACCTATGAGGTCTCTCCGCAACCGTTCCTGGGTGCAGCACCAAACGAATACATCGTCATAGCGCAGCTCAACTTCTGGTACTACGGTCCAGGCCAGTACGGCGGCTTTGAGAATGCTGACGGGAGCCGGGTGACCCCCCTTACCCCGCTCTTGGGCGAGACGTATTACGCCAGCGCCCCGTCCGTCGTCTACCAGCAGATCGAGTGGGCCGTTGAATACGGTGTCGACGCCTTCTCCATCGAGTGGACAACGCCACGCGGCATCGGCTGCTGCGGGTCCATGGAGGATACCCTGGATGATGTCTTTCTGAAGTCGCCCAACATCAACAAGGTTCGTTGGGCCATCTTCTATGATTTTCCGCTCCGTCTGATGCAAACTCCTGGCCTGAATGTAAACAC
>CAIQQN010000241.1 GCA_903873975.1 uncultured Anaerolineales bacterium | reverse complement strand
TACCTTATTCTGGGCAACTGCAATCCCATCCAGGCAATAAGGTTCTTCTGGATCTCCGTGGTTCCCCCGCCTCAGTCCCTCCTTTAATGTCCTCCTTCGACAGTCGAGTTCATCGGCCTGTGCCTCAAAACTAAATGCCTATTTACCGAGCTACTACCACCCGACAGAAACCGGAATCCACAGAAAGGAGTGCCGTCCGTCTTGCTTGTAGTGATCGTCCTACCTTTTGGGCTAGCCTTCGTACTGGATCTCGAAGTCAATTGCTGCATTATGTATCGCCTGCCCATCCACATTGGCAGTGCCGACAATGTCTACCGCCTTCTTCATGATTTGCAGCAGAATATTGGTGTAGGTATATCCGGTGGCATAACCCGCGTCTTGGCCAACGAGTTCCTCGGTTTCACCGGGGCAATACCTGCCGAGAGGTTTTTGGCCGGTGTTATGACTGGATAGTCTTCATCAGCCGACTTCCCCCATCTAGGTTCACCGCGTTGAAACGGGAAATCGTACTCCAGCCTCTTTATGGAATACCGCTCTGTCTATCCACTAACTGCCTGAGTTCGTGCTGTCGCCCCTCCAAAGTCTATGAATGGCCGGGGAGGTTTCCTTCATATCCTTCATATCCATACTTGGGATACTTCCCGGTGACCGTCACCTCGATGCACCCGTAGCCTAGCTCTTTCCCACAGCGCAATTCGCACCCGGCATCATCTATGAAAGAAACGTCCCTGAGGACGTTTGGATCCGTCAGATCCAGTTTAAAGCCATCGATGAAGGAGGGCCCCATCCACTGACCATGGACAAATCCTCTATAGTCAAAGTATCCGCCCGGTTTCAGACAGGTGTAACTCAACGATTTCAACGAGATCTCAGTCTTAGCGCCATCGGGCGCAATCAGCGTAACGCTCCCCGCTGTTAGCTTTCTCATGTCAGGTCGAAACTTAAAGTCATGGGCTATTCGCGCCATTCTTATTTCCTTTTTCTCGCTCCCATAGGGATAGAAAATCGCGCCGCTAGATAATAGCTGCGTTCCATCCCATAGCTCCCTGGTGTGGAAAGCAGCGCCCCACTTGTCGAACTGCAGGATGCCCCAACTGTATAGATATCCGGGAGGGATCGGGGGAGGCTCTACCCCGGTCTCTTGCCACGCACCAGTACGTCTGACTCCCCACGAGTGGTCCCTCCCTACAAAGCATGTCTTTTTGTCAACGTTGATGGTGTTGCCTTCAAACTTGATCCACCCGCTGCCCCTCCCTGCCTGGATGTATCGCTGTATGTTCTCGATTACCCTCCCCTTGTACCTGGTGAATTGCGGGTCCTCTTCACTGGGAAGCATGATCCCATCAAACTCAATATCGTAGCTGAGTCCATACTGGTTATCATCAAGACGGCAGCGCACCTTCTTCAAAGACTGCACAATCTCATAGGAGAAGGGGCCAACCCTGACCTCGTCCGGTTGGAGGCGCAGCTCACGTGATGCCCGGACAGTGTACTGTGTCTTGTTGTCCACGTTGAGTAAGGCGAAGGCATCGATGACATTGCGGTTGGGATACAGACCAAAACCGAGACTTAGATGGCATTTTCCTTCAGTATGGCCAAAATGCACTATTACCCTCTCGGTCCATTCCCGGGCACTCGTAT
>CAIQQN010000240.1 GCA_903873975.1 uncultured Anaerolineales bacterium | reverse complement strand
GCCTTGAATCCATCCTTCGGGTTGTAAGCCACATCCACGCTATAGTTAGCGGTCAGAAGTACGGATTTTATCCCGGCGACGTAATCGGGATCATCATCAATGATTATGAGCTTCTTTTGTGCATTCATCATATATCTCCTTAGATTATGGTTGGTCAATTAATTGATAGCGAAATCGCATTAGGTGTTTTTAACGCTGGTAGGCGAATAGCAAACGTGCTGCCTTTACCCAATTCGCTTTCTACTGAAATAGTGCCGTCATGCGCCTCGATGATCCGCCGGGCGATGGCTAATCCAAATCCGGTGCTTTTTTCGATCTTCTGACCATCTTTGCCAGTATAAAAATCATTAAAAATGAAAGGAAGGTCCTCTTTGGAAATACCAATACCGGTATCAGCCACAGAGATTTCAATATTGTTTTCGATTTCTTCAGCCTTTATTATGATCCGGCTTCCTGTTCGGGAGTATTTGATGGCATTACCCAGAATATTCACTACTGTTTCAACCAGAGTCCCCTCGTCTCCATTGACAGGGGGTAATGGTTCTTTAACCGAAGAGATTATTTCAACATCTTTGCGGGTCGCTTGAGGTAATATACTGTCTGTTGCTTTAGAAATTACTGTGGATATGGATATAGGTTTAAAGTTTTCTCGAATCTTCATTATATCAACCGAAAGCACTCGCAGCCAGGTGAGGATGAGTTTGATCAGATCACTAATATTGGTCTGCATTCTCTCAAAGCGGGCTTTTTGATCTTCGGTGAGTTGATTTGATAATTCACTTACCAACACAAACAAGTTTTGTTGCACTGCGCCCAGAGGAGCCTTGAGCTCATGGGAGACTATGGCAGCAAATTGCTCCCTTAGCATTTCTTTTTCTCTTCTAAGTTGAATAGTTTCCAGAATCAACCTTCTTTTATCCAGACCTCTTTGTGTGATTAATCGAAATTCATCCGGTGTGAAGGGTTTTGGCAGAAAATCGTATGCACCATTTTTCATTGCCTCCACGGCCGAGCTTACTGTTGCAAAGCCGGTAATAACGATGACCACAATCGTCGGATCGGTATCACGAATCTTTTCAATCACTTCAATGCCTGATATGCCTGGCATTTTGAGATCAACATAGATAAGATCCGGTTGGAATCCCTTTACCAGATCCAGACCAAGCCGGCCATTCATCGCGGTTGCGATCTTGTAAGCACCACCTTTTAAAATGCGTGTACAAGAATCCAGGATAACTTCCTCATCATCAATGATTAGAATTCTAGATTGATTACTCATCTTTCACGCTTTCTTCTTCAGTGGTTACAGGTAATCTCACAATAAATGTCGTTCCTTTGCCAATTTCGCTCTCAACCGAGATGGTTCCCTTATGTTCTTTGATGATCCCGAAACTAATCGCCAAACCTAATCCAACGCCGTGACCAGTATCCTTGGTCGTAAAGAAGGGGTCAAATATCTTTTCCAAATTTTCTTTTTCAATGCCATGACCAGTGTCAGCAAATTCCACTTCGATGCTGTGATCTACAGAGTCGAATCTGGTTGCCAAATTCAGTTTTCCATTGCCATCCATCGCGTCTGCTGCATTGACGATTATATTAATGAAGACGCGCTCTATTTGTGATGGATCTATAATCGTCAAGGGTAGTTTCTCATCCAGATTGGACGTAATCTGTATATTATGAAACAAAGCCTGCTTTTCCAGAAGGGAAACACATCCTTTCAATACATTATTAACGTCACATAACGTTTTATCGGGTTTCCTTTGCCGTGAGAAATCCAGCAAGCCTCGAATGATGTCCCTGCTTCGGTTGGCCTGGATGACTATCTTTTCGAGGGAGTCCCTGGCCGGGTCATCGTGGGGCATTTCTTCTAGAAGCAAGTGTGAATAAGTTACGATACCCTGGAGTGGATTGTTCAATTCGTGGGCTACGTTTGCAGATAATTGTCCAATGAGTGCCAGTCGTTCAGACTCCATGATCTTGCTTCTGGTGAATTCCTTTAATTTGTCATCGCGTTCTCTCAGAGCCAGTGCCATCTTATTGAATGTGTATGCTAATTTGCCTAATTCATCCGTTGTTGTGATTTCAACTTTTGTATCAAGGTTGCCGCTGGCCACTTCCTTGGAGGCCAATACTAATTTTTTGATGGGGCCAGAAAGGCTGCGAGAGAGCAGGTAGGACAATACCATCGAAACCAGCACACCAATCAGGGCGATGGATAAGAAAGCAAGGACAGTTTGCCGCTTGATATCAACGTATTTTTGTTCCAAGATGCCAACATACAAAATACCGATAATTTGACTATTTATGTTTTCGATCGGCTCATAGGCTGAAATGTACCAGTTGTTCACAACATAGGCTCGCCCAATATAGGGTTTTCCATTGACAATTACCTGGTTGTATACCTCTTCTGAAACACGTGTCCCAATCGCTCTTGAGCCATCTGCATTCTTGACGTTTGTCGAAATTCTAAGGTCATCTTGAAACATCGTTGCAGTTCCGATATCCTGGCTCTTATATTGCAGGTCCTGGAAAACGGTTCGTTTGATCTCGTCAACAATCTCATAATTCCTGTTAAGCAAAACGCCGCCGTACAAGATTCCGATTAGATTATTCTGATAGTCGAATATTGGAGCAGCTGCTCCCTGCATCATGCCGGAGGTTTCTTCTGTCTCGCTTCTTGCTCTTGCCATCGGAGTATAAATAAAAGTGAAGTGTGCCTGTTCAACCAGGAGTTGCGATTCCAAACGTAAATCTTCTATGGGTATTATCATTGTTCCAGCAACAGGGACATTATTTTTTTTTACCGCCGCAACGAGCTCGTTATGATATTGGCTGTCTCCAGCGAGGCTTATATTGTTAGCGCGTAAGAGAACATTGCCGGATGGATCTGTTATTGTTAATATATCTAAACCTTCACTTTCTTTTACTCGCACCAGTTCCTCGGCGAAACTTCCGACATTACCAGATATTAACGCGTCTTTTATATAATATCTGTCAGCGGTTAGCCTGACCACATCGTTAATGTGGTTTAATTTGCTCAGATAGATTTCTCGAGCCGAGTTTAGATCACGCCCAACCTTTTCTTGAGCTTCTGTCACAATGCGGTTGTTGATCAGTTGGATACCCACGACGGTGAAGATAGTGCTGGTGATGACAATGATCAGCAGGAAGCTCAGGATGAGCTTGGTAGCGATGGGCATTCTTAAGCCTCTCTTGCTTTTCGTCATCGTATTCGTGCGCACATCATAGCGCCGCATGGACCAGTTCGATCAAATCCTTAACCTCGAGCCTGCTCTCGTTGCCAGTGGTTTTCACAGCGTCACGGAACATGGATATATCCTTGGGGCAGGCAACGACGAAAGCTGTCACTCCGCCCAGTTTTACCGCCTCGCGAATACGAGATTCACTGGGTCGTTCCTGGATTTCACCTTCCGCCATCCAGATGCGTCCGCCGCCTGCACCGCAGCAGGATGAACCATCCTTGTGGCGCGGCATCTCGACTAACTCGCAGCCGGTCGCCTCGATCACCCGGCGTGGTGCATCGTAAATGCCATTGTATCGCCCGAGGTAGCATGGGTCGTGGTAGGTGACCTTATAGCCCAGTTTCTTGCTGAATTTTATTTTCCCAGCGGTAATTAACTGATCGAGCAGTTCAGCATAGTGGAAGACCGGGCGAGGTTCGTCTCCATTCCGTGGATATTCGTTTTTGAGGGTGTTATAGGTGTGGGGGTCGGTGGTGACAATGGCTTGGTATTTGCATTTGTTCAGTGCCATGGAGTTCTTCTCTACCAGCATCTCGAACAGGCCTTCTTCCCCTACGCGGCGCACATCGTTACCGGCATTCCGCTCGGAGTCGTAGAGAATGCCAAAATCCAGACCTGCTTTCTGGAACACTTCTGCTGTCTTGACTGTAACATCCGTTAGCGTTGGGCTGTACGAAGCATAATCGCCGACGAACCATAGATATTCCACCGCTTCTCGACGGGCATCTTTAATGGGTGGCTGGATCGGCTGAGTCCAGCGGGCGCGCATCCTCTCTGACTGGCCGAATGAATTACCGTAACGACCCAAATTGGCGAGAGCATCTTGCAGCTCCGTACCCACACGCCCTTCAATCACCAGGAAGCGCCGCATGTCCACAATAGGAGAAATGTGTTCGATGAACAGCGGACATTCCTGATCACATGCAAAACAGGTCGTACAGGCCCATAAGACCGACTCAGAGATCACATCGCCGACTAATGTGCGTGCCAAAGTGGCCTGTGTAGTACTGGTCGTGGTGTGGGCTCTCAGAGCGGCTCCGCGCTCTTTGAGGTTATCCCGCAATTCCATCATGAGCAACTTTGGGGAAAGGGGCAGGCCACTTGCATAGGCCGGACAGACATCCTGGCAGCGGCCGCATTCTGTACAGGTGTAAAAGTCAAACATCTGCCGCCAGTGGAATTGTTCAATCTTACTAACGCCAACTTGGCCATCTAGATCTGGCGCAGCAGGTAACCGGCCATGTGGCTCCAGATTACGGAGGAGGACGGCGGGCACGGAGGTGATAACGTGAAAGTGCTTTCCTTCTGGCAGTTCAGTTAGAAAAAGCAGTACCACACCCAGGTGGGTCCAATAGGCGATCTCTTTGATCACCTCTTGCATTCCAGCAACTGCTCCGGAAAATATCTTTCCGACGGCTGTTGAAATGGGGCGCCAGACATGCAACGGATCCTGTCCAAGATTGATACGGATACCGTTCATCACCAGCAATGAAAGCATGATGGTGAAAATGAACATCAATACCATTACACCTTGACTTTTGTGACTGCCAAGGTAGCGTTTGGGATTGATAAACAGGCGCACAACGAGTGCGTAAATTACTGCGACTATCACTAAGACTGCGAACAGATCCTGAAGCAAAGCCAGAGGGCCGAAACTCCCGATCAGCGGAAGTAAAAAATGAGGGTTTGCAAAGCTTAACAATCCCTCAACGATCGCCTGCAGGATGGTTAGGGAAAGAATGAGGAATCCCCAAAAGATGAAGAAGTGACCGGTTCCTGGAATTAAAACGCGGAACAAGCGGAATTGCCCTGCTACATAAATAAATACGCCTTTAATCCGTTCTCCCCAGTGGTTGAATGGATTGCTGCGCTGACCAAGGCGCAGGTTTGCCCAGAGGAGCTGATAGACCCGTCCGAGGAATATCCCTCCGGCGACTAGCAAGGCAAGAAGTACGAGGATTGACTTGATCACATCGTAGGTCATTATTCTACCCGCCTTTGGATTGTTTGACCTTCTCAGTCAGGACTTCGATCAAATCGAACAGGTCTATTTCGGAGCCATATTTCGCTACTCCGAAAATCGGTGCGGCCGGGTCGGTGTTAATTGCAATGATCGTGTCGCTGTTGGTAATCCCCTCGACGTGTTCGGGAGCGCCGCTGATCCCCAATGCCAGGTAAACCTTGGGTTTTACGCTTTTGCCCGATTTACCCACCAGGCGGGAGGTTGCCAGCCAGCCCTGGTCTATGACTGGGCGCGAGCCAGATACAGCGCCGCCCAGCGCCTGGGCTAATTCCTCAGCCAATACGATGTTATCCTTGTTTTGAATCCCGCGACCAACCGATACAAGGATCGGTTCTTTGGCAATATCCACGTCGCCAGCTTCCGGCTCGATGTAATTAGCGAGGGTGACTCGTAGTGACTCCAATGCCGGGACTTCAACCTGGGTTATTGCAGGCGACTGTGCACTCTGTCCCTGTTCAGCTTTATATCCGCCGGGGACCATCGTGACCAATGCGGTCGGGCCAGGTAAGTCTCCCTCGGCCATGATTTTACCGCCACAGATTTGGCTGACAAATTTGCCGTCTGCGCTAAAACTGCGGCAGGAACTCACCAATGGTAATCCCAACTTAATGGAGAGTGTACTGGCCATATCAGTGCCGATGGAGGTGCTCCCGAACAATACTACTCGCGGCTGATCCTTGCTAATAAGTTCAGTTAGGACTTTCTGAAAGGCGTCTGAAGTGAATTCAGCCAGTGCCGAGTGATCAAAATAGAGGACTTTGTCGGCAGCCAGATTTCCAGCTAATCCTTGTGCATTGTGACCAAGGAGAACAGCAGCAACGTTTCCGCCCGATCCTTTCGCCAACTCGCGCGCACCCGCCAACATCACAAAGGAAATTTCCGTCACTTTCCCGCGCAGATGCTCGATGACTACATAAATATCCTGATTCATGATGTTTCTCCTCTTAGAGCACGCCCAGTTCTTTAAAGATGCCCACAAGCTTCACGGCAACTTCGTCAGGGCTGCCGGTAAGCATTGTGGCGCGTTGACCGGCCTCAGTCTGGAACATGCGACCAATAGTCGGCCCGCCAGCCATGTC
Source organism: uncultured Anaerolineales bacterium (assembly GCA_903873975.1). Lineage (GTDB taxonomy): Bacteria > Chloroflexota > Anaerolineae > Anaerolineales > Villigracilaceae > UBA877. The sequence goes on along the minus strand of CAIQQN010000240.1, from coordinate 7,638 downwards.
CAGATTGGACGCCGTCCGTTCCTCGATAGTAGAGGTCTTCATCATTTGGCGTACTTTGCTGACGGCCACATAGCGCGGCGGCTGTTCCGCGGCCTGGATACCCAGTATGGCCGGTAGCGCTACATCCATCTCGGCGATTAATCCACCGGGATATTCTTTACGTACTTTGGATTTTCCCTCGCTGAGCGAGACACCTGATATATAACCAACATAAGGCATTTCCAGACACCCTGCCAGCAAGGGGCCTACCGAGCCGTCCATGTCGTTGTTGGCCTGTACGCCGGTGAGCACCAGGTCTGGCTGAAGTTCCTTGACAACAACTTTGAAAGCACGCGCCAGCGCATGGTTGTTTATTCCAGCAAAATTCCCCTTGATTTTGATCAGCCGGTCAGCGCCTTTGGCGGCTGCGGTGAATAGGACATCGTCTACACCCTCTATATCCGGGGCTACAACCGTCACCTGGCCTCCACCACGCTCCTTGAGCAGGATACCTTGCTCGATGGCGTGATCGTCAAATTCGTTGATGATCAGGCGCAGCCAGGCAGTATCCAGCGCAACACCGCTGGTGTCAATGGTGAGTTCTTCAACCAGATCGGGGACAAGTTTAACCAGAATTACGATATTCATTTTTCGCCTCTCTAATTGTCCATCGCCTCGACCAATAGTTCGGCGATGTCTCTCACTTTGAGCTGCCCAGCTCCCTGGACAGTCTTGGCGGCGTCTTCAAAACGCGGTGATTCGTAAGGACAGGCTACTGCCAAAATCTCTGCACCGGTAGCAAGCGCCTCGCTTACGCGCCACTCCGACAGGCGGACGTGCGCTTTTTCCCATTGGAAACCATCCAGCCACATCCCACCGCCGCCGCCACCGCAACACAGGCTGTTCTTGTGGTTGTGCGACATTTCCACCAGTTCCAGGCCGGGAATGGCTTGCAGGATTGCGCGTGGTTGGTCATAGATTTCATTGGCGCGGCCCAGGTAGCATGGATCGTGATAGGTCACTTTGGCTTTCACATCTCGCTTCAGCAATGGCTTGAGTTGATCAAGCCGGTCGGCCAGGAACTCGGTGTAGTGACGGATGGGAAAAGAAATATCCAACCCGGGGTATTCGTTCTTGATGGCATTGTAAGCGTGAGGATCGGTTGTAATGATCTCGTTGAACTCATACTTGTTGAAGGCCATCCCATTCTTCTCGGCCAGCATTTCAAAAAGTCCGCGTTCTCCTGCCAACCGCTGCGAGTCGCCGTCACTGGATTCCTCAGGACCGAGAATGCCGAAATCCACACCCAGGGCGTTGAGCACTTTGGTCAATGCTTTTGTGATTAATTGAACACGGGGGTGATAGGAAGGATAATCGCCCACAAACCACATTACATCCACCTTTTTTCTTACTTTACCCAATATTTTGACCTCCGGGACGATCCCAGTGGCCCAGTCTGCCCGCTTGCGAGGTGATTCACCAAGCGGGTTGCCGTACCGTTGGGAATTCTCTAATGCGCTTTGAAGTTCAGCGGGAACATTGCCCGCCAGGATTAATTCTTCTTTTGTACGAGCCATCAAGCCGGGTGTCAACGGGATTTGGGCCGGGCAGACTGCGGTACAGGCGTAGCAGGAAACGCACATCCAGACGGTATCGGTGTCCAGTACTTTCTCAAACCGATCTGCGCGCAGGTGGGCGATCATCCTGCTCGGCGGATGGATCATGAGGTAGCCGAAGGGGCAAATACCGCTGCAATCGCCACATTGCAAACAGAGTCTCAGCCTTTCGCCGTTTGGTGTTGACTCAAGAACCTGGTCGTAAAACGAATGTTCACCTGCTCCATCGGTGGTCATGGGTCACCTCTCTCCAAGTCTGGGAAGAGCTGCTATCCGGTTGTTTGAAATCATGGGTTCGCTCTACCTCGTGAAATAGTACCTGGCGATGAAGAGTAATTCGCGCCTGGTTGGAACTCTGAATAATGTAGTATGTTTTCTTCGGCTATTATATACCAGTGGGGGAAGTCATTCGTTCGTGCGACGAAACTCACAACTAACATAAACAATATCGACATACCATATTCGAGTATAATCTGCCCGAATTCTGCGAAGGAGAGTACGAAATGAACTTTGCAATGTGGAAAAAAGCCTTAACTGTTATCCCAAACGTTTCCAAAGAAGAATGGGATAAACTGGATCTTATCTCGAAATGGCTCATCAGCACGCGCGCCGCTGTGCTGGTGATGACCTTTCTCTCGGCAGTGCTTGCTGGTCTTTTTGCCTGGCACGACGGCTTCAAGGTGAATCCATTCTCTTGGTTCATCCTGACCCTCGGACTGGTCCTGGCGCACGCCTCCAATAATATCTTCAACGACTACACCGACTATACCCGCGGCGTGGATAAAGATAATTACTATCGCACGATGTATGGCCCCCAACCGTTGGCTGACGGCCTGTTGACCAGGCGCCAGCACCTGACCTACTTTGCCATTACCGGTTTTCTGGCGCTGGCATGCGGTATTTACCTGGTTGTCAGCGGCGGCGGTATCACCTGGTTGCTGCTTTTACTGGGTGCTTTTTTTGTCCTGTTCTACACTTGGCCGTTGAAATATATCGCCATGGGTGAAATCGCCGTGCTTATTGTCTGGGGGCCGCTGATGGTTGGTGGTGGATACTATGTGCTGACTCACGTCTGGTTGTGGAATGTAATTTGGGCCAGTTTGCCGTATGTGCTGGGCGTGACAACGGTCATCTTCGGTAAGCATATTGATAAGCGTCTGATTGATAAAGCAAAGAAGATTTTCACTCTGCCGGTGCTTATTGGTGAGAAGGCCGCCCGGTTTACCGTTTTAACGATGATGGCACTGCCATACCTGCTGGTGGTAGTACTCATCGTCACCCATTATTTCACGCCAGTGCTTCTACTGGTTTTTGTGGCTGTTCCCACCTTCCTGAAATTATATCCGCAATTCCTGAAACCTAAGCCAGAGACGCGCCCCGAAGGCTTTCCCGACGGGCAGGGCGGCTGGCCGCTCTACTTCGCTCCACAGGCTTTTGTAAACAACCGCGCCTTTGGGACCTGGTTTATGTTGGGAATGATCCTCGATGTAATTATCCGGGTGGTGTTTCCCCATTTTTGGGCGATATAACTTCCTCTTTTCCACTTAAGCAGTATAGGGCTTGAAGATACCAGCTTCCAATGCACCTCTGATGGTTCAGGTTTTGGGAGCCGTCATCGAAAATATGGAATGGTACCAACGGGTTGATGTGTTTTATTAAGATTGGTGTATAATGTAAAAAATTGCTACCTTTCCATGTGACTCATAAATCATGAATGACGCCACACTTCTGCTCATAGAGGGCAAGCACGCAGATCATCCCGCCTTCGCTCCAGCCCTGCGGAAAAGAGATTTCGTTGTTGAACTGGTTTCCAGTGGCAGCGAGGCTTTAGCGCGTCTCGCGGATGGTTTTGCTCCAGAATTGATCGTGGTCAATGCGGCCACCCTGCGTACCAGCGGAAAACGTATTTGCCAATCGCTGCGAGAGAAAGCTGCCGGCCTGGCCATCCTCCTCATCCTCGATGAGGATCGGGATGTGGAAAAAATGGACGCAGATGCCATCCTCTCACTTCCCTTCACCGCCCAAAAACTGGTCAATCGCATCCGCCATCTACTCCCCGGTGATGGTAAAGACTGCATCCATGCTGGACCGATCCGCCTCGATATCGAAAAGCGCATGGTCCGCTGCTCGGGGAAACAAGCCCGCTTGACGCCGCGTTTGGTGCATTTATTGGAAGCTTTGATTGAGCATCGCGGCGAAGTCATTGAGCGCAAGACCCTTTTTTCCCGGGTCTGGGAAACGAATTACACTGACGACACACGCACTCTGGATGTGCATGTATCCTGGTTGCGGCAAGCCATCGAGGCCGACCCAGATTCACCACAAATCTTGAAAACAATCAGGGGAGTGGGATACCGGCTAGATGTGTGATTGAATTAATGACCCGTCTACGGTGACAGCCCGCACGCAGACATTTGTCGGCGCGGCGGGTATTTTTATTTCCAAGGGGATTTCAGCGGAGCGGTTTGGACGCCGGGCTTGGATTGCGCTGCGGAAGATTTTTCCGTCCCAGGCGGGATCAATTTCCCAGTAATCAAGGGGTGGGGGATTTTTTAGGGAGAAAGTAAGGTTTGAGACAACAACTGAGCAATCAAAAGCGATGGATGGGATTGCTGCAATGGCTTCACGATATAGCGTAAATGGTGTTCGCATTGTATCAACAAGTCGTTCGCGTGTTGTATGGACCGCACGCCAGGAAATATCGCCTGCTAGGAAGCGCCGACCATGGCGTGCGGCAACGAGAGGAAACGTTCCGGAGCCGCAAAAGAAATCAGCCACCATGTTGCCGGGATTGGACGAAGCCAGTAGGATGCGTTCGAGCAGGGCTTCGGGTTTCTGGGTCGGATAGCCGGTGCGTTCACTGTGCAAGCGAGCCACCACTGGGAAGTACCACCAATCTTCGGGGACTTTCCCGCGTTCCAAATCAGGGACTTTACCAAACCCGGCTTTGGATGATGAGGCGAAAGTCTTGACCGTGTTTGGATTATATGGTTCACGCACGGCATCGGCGTTGAATGTGTAATTGTCGCCTTTGGTATAGACGAGAATGGCATCATGCTTGCGGTTGAAGGCACGCCGGATGGGGGATGGACCGTGATATGTCCAGATGATTTCATTTAGTAATCGCTCACGTCCGAAAAGTTCATCAAGCAGGAGACGGGCATAAGCATCCGCGTGCCAGTCCAAGTGTAGGTACAGAGTCCCGTGTGGAGCAAGCATGCGGTACATAAGTGCCAGGCGCGGGTAGAGGAAATCCAGGTAGGCATCCAGGTCTTCCCAGTGATCGCCATAACCTTCAGCGATCTGCCATTCCTGTGGACGCCGTGAATCCTCGCCGCGCCCTATGCGAGCAGGGTATCGTTTGTTGGTAAAAAAAGGGGGGTCGGTGTAGATCAAGTCCAAACGATTTTCATATTCCGGGAGCAAGGATGCCATGATTCGCAAATTATCCCCCAGGAAGAGATGGCTTTCCGGTTTGGCTTCTGGATAGCCGAACCCGCGCGGATAGAGCACCGAGTCAAGGATCAAGTCGGCAGGTTTAAGGTCTGGCAGCGCTTTCGAGGACCAGGTCAGTGCGGGCATTTTAGTAGTGGATGTATACGGCTGTCCCGTAACCTTTGGTATCCAGGGTCAGTTTGTTAATTTCATCGAATCCGGCCGATGGCAGACACCAGCGGAAGAGCCATTTTGCATCTTCGGTGCGCATGTTGATACAACCGTGGCTCATCGGGACGCCGAAGTTATCGTGCCAGTAGGTGCCGTGGAAGGCATGACCTTCTTCAGTAAAGAAACTACACCACGGGACACCGACCAACGGAATGATATCATCTGCCAGGCGGCTGGTGGTGCTCATGTTCCTGGAGGGAAGTTTGTCCTCGATGATTTTATTTCCATATGGAGTGGCCATCAACCCTGGCAGGCCAGTCGAGACAAGGGTGGTGAAGACAACCTGGTCATATTCGGAACAATTGAGGGTTTGCGTTGCCAGATTGACATCGATGTGTTTCATACCCATCGGCACATCAGGTGATAGAGGGGTGATTTCTTCGGGGGAGATGGGATGTAATTGTACTGTTGGAACAAAGGAATGAACATTTTTATCGGCCTCGTCCTGAACGAGGTACCAGGCTTTACCATCCGGTCCGGTGTCGATGCCGGTAATCCATTGAATGGAACTGTAATACAGACGATATGTTGGAAACCAACCATCCCATTGGTTGTAGCGGTATGCCTGGGTATACGGGACGGTTACCTCGGATAAAAGCTTGGTGGCCGGGATGCTGGTTAGAGGCGGGTTGTAATGGATGCGCACTTTTTGCAGCCGTGCCCGGTTCATGTATCCGCCAAAGACGCGGTACCAGATCGGATTGTAGCCAGGGGTACCGGAGTTGACCGTCTCGTAGACATGGACCAGGTCATCACGGTTCCAGGTACCAACAATCTGGCTCTTGTCATCAGCCTCTTGATAAACACTGACCGAATCAGTCGCCACGCGCACCAGGTCAATATCTTCAAACTCTGTAAATTCTGGTAAAAAAGAAGTGAAGGCCAGACTGGCCAGGGCCAGGCCGCCTAATTTAAGAAAATCACGTCGAGAAATCGGTTTCATAGATGTGAATTGTACCTGAAAACGTCCGAATTGTATTAAAAAACCTCCGAGGCGTTGTTGCCTCGGAGGTTAAAGATTCGTACTGTTTTTCTCAACCTTCTTCCACTGGGGCAGGCACCATGCCTTTGAGGATGTAGTTTGTCAACGACAGTGTATGCGTACAAATACCACGTGAGCGGAAATAGTCGCAGTCACAATCCCATTGATTGTTTGCAAATTTAACCACATGCGAATTATTCTCGCCGTCAATTTTGACGGTGAAAGTCTCAAAGTGAAAGCGATATGGTTCTTGTGCATAACGCTTGGCTTTGTCAATCTTGCCGATCATTCCAGAGTCCATATTCAATCTCCTTTTCTAGAAGATGGTGAAAGGCACGCGAAACAGCAGCGTGCCTTTCAAGAAAACAACCGGGGAGTTGAAGAAAACACTCGCATAGGCGGAAACTCAATAACCAGTATAGTGCGGATTCGTTGTAAAGTCAACCGGCGTCCGGCATGTTTAATAAACTGTATGGCAAGCGTTTAGTAAGCGTAGGGAAAAAGTTAATTTACCGGGATCTTCGCTTGCAGATGTTCATCGCCGTTATAGGTGCGCAGTTGCGGCCATTTCAGGACAATGAGTGCCGCACCGATGATGCAACCGATACCTCCTGAAATAATGGCGGCCGGAACCCCGAACAGGCTGGCTACTATTCCAGATTCCACTTCTCCCAACTGGGGCCCGCCTTGGAAGAAAATCTGGTTAATGGCTGTCATGCGCCCGCGGATGTGGTCCGGGGTGTTCAACTGCCGGATGGTATTGCGGATGATGGTGCTGACTGCGTCAGCGGCACCCATCAGGATCAGGGCAAGCATGGCGATGCCAAAGGCACTGGAAGCACCGAACAGCATCGTGGTTGCCCCGAAGATAACCACCGCGATGAGAAAGGTCGGTCCCTGTTTGCGCAGTTTTTGAACCTGTGATACCACAACGCCCGCCGCCACCGATCCTATCGCCTGCGCAGAAGAGAGCCAGCCATAGCCGATTTCACCGACTTTTAGGATATCCTTGGCAACGATGGGCATCATGGTATTGGCTGAGGCGAAGAACGTGGCAACGAAGTCCATCAGCATGGTTGAGAGAATGATGGGCCTGGAAATGATAAAACGGATGCCATCCATGGCTGCACTCAGAAGGATGCCTGATTTCCTGGAATCCTGTGAAACGGGACCGATCAGGATCAGGGCGAGGATGACAGCCAGGAATGAAACGGAATTGAAGAAATAGGTGTAGCCTTGTCCAAGAGCGACGATGACGATACCGCTCAACGCTGGGCCGATAATCGAGCCGGTATTCATGGCGATTGAAGACATGCTGAACGCACTCGGTAGATCTTCCGCCGGGACGATGTTTGGAATCATTGCCTGGCGGGCCGGACCATCGAAAGCCACTGC
>CAIQQN010000239.1 GCA_903873975.1 uncultured Anaerolineales bacterium | reverse complement strand
GTAGTCGCGCAGGTGATGCTCCAGCCAGGCCACGGACTCGGCGTCGAGGTGGTTGGTGGGCTCGTCGAGCAGAAGAATGTCGGGTTCGGTCAGCAGCAAGCGGGTCAGCGCGACGCGGCGGCGTTCCCCGCCGGAGAGCACCCTGACCGGCGTCTCGGCGGGCGGGCAGCGCAGGGCATCCATGGCCAATTCCAGGTGCGAATCGAGGTTCCAGGCGTCGTGCTTGTCGAGCGCCTCCTGCAGTCTGGCCTGTTCGGCGATGAGAGCATCGAAGTCGGCGTCTGGTGCGGAAAAGGAGGCGTTGACTTCGTCGTAGCGGGCGAGCATGTCCACGATGGGCTGGACGGCTTCGCGCACGACCTCAATGACAGTCTTGCCCTCGTCGAGCTGCGGCTCCTGCTCGAGCAGGCCGACGGTGTAACCCTTGCTCATGGCGATCTCGCCGACGTAATCCTTGTCAACGCCAGCGATGATGTGCAGCAGGGTGGACTTGCCGGCGCCGTTGAGGCCGAGCACGCCGATCTTGGCGCCGTAGTAAAAGCCGAGGGAAATATCCCGCAGGACCTGTTTGTTGGGCGGGTGGATGCGGCCAACGCGCATCATGGAGTAGATGACCTGGGTATCGGAGGGCATACAGGGATTGTACCGTTAAAATCTGCCGGGGCGTGCGCGCTCTGCGACATCAAGCCGCACATCGTCCCGGTGTCCTTCCGGGAGAGCGCCATATCGACGACACGAGTCGTCGATAGAGTTGTTCGGTTCGGGAATGGGGTTTTAAAAACGCATTTTATTAACACCATGATCCTTGAAATATGAGGATACGTTTATCGTGCCACAAACTGGTCAGAAATAGGGCTTCATAACACCCTCATTATGGGATGGCAGATTGGCTTGTGAATGACTATGATATTAGGGATGGAAGCAGTGAGTGAATTCACCGGACCGGCCCCTTGCTCAAGAGATCCCAGTGGGGAATAAACAAGAGCATCCCATCTCCTTCAAGCCAGGACGAGGATTATGCAGAATCATCATCGATTCGAACACCAAAACAGCCTCATTAATTCCAGCGGAGATCTGGGGTTTCAATTCAGTTTTGCGTTCCAACCGATCGTGGACGTTCGCCACCGGGGGATCATTTCCTTCGAAGCCCTGGTACGCGGGCCGCACGGCGAATGTTCGGCCTCGGTCTTTTCGCAGGTGCACAAGAATGACATCCTGAGATTCGACGAGATGTGCCGCCGCAAGGCCATCCACCTGGCCAGCCGGTTGAATATTCCCAACCGTTTGAACCTGAACCTGGCGGCACAAAGCATCTATGAGGTGGATATGAGCATCACGGCCACCTTTCAGGCTTCGATTCAAAGCGGCATCCCGGCGGAGAACATCATTTTTGAAGTGCTTGAATCCGAGAGCCTGACCGAGCAGAAGAATTTGATCGAATACCTGCGGCTCATCCAGGAATTCGGCTTTGATACCGCCATCGACGATTTTGGGGCGGGTTATTCCGGCTTGAAACTGCTGACGGAATACCAGCCGTATTACATCAAACTCGACCGCCATTTGATCGGGAACATCCACGAGGACTTTGTCAAGCAGAGGATCTTTTCGGGCGTACGGAAGATCTGCGACAGCCTGTCGATTGAAATTGTGGCTGAGGGGGTTGAAAATGTGGGCGAGTATCGCTGGCTCAATGAAGCAGGCATCAGCATTTTCCAGGGATATTATTTTGCCAGGCCGGCCTTCGAAGCCTTGCCGGACGTGGCAAACAAGGTCTTTTGTACATAAGACAATCCACGAACGCGTTCCTTTTCCAACGTCTTTCTTGGATTCCAGCCGACGTTTTCTTAAAGTTGTCGTTTTAATACTCCATCCCCCAAGCGTAAGAAGAAGCGAAGAAGGGCTGCAGAGGCGCTTCGCGCCCCTGCAGCCCTTCTTCGCACAATTCACCCCTAGCCGAGGCGGCAACAAGCCGCCGTCGGCTGTCTCGGTGCCATTACGGAGTATCCCCGTGGGACGAGGCGCCGAAGCCCCCTTTCCTGGGAGGGGCCGGGGGTAGGGCTGAGAACTTGTACTTTGAGAGCGCTGAGAGGGTGCGAGGCAGTGGAATTAGGCCGTAGTTTTCTGTTGTATAATCCAGGCATGGCAGCAAAACGCTCCCTCAGAATGCTTCTCGAAATTCTCCGCCAGCAAGTGCCTTTCCTGGCAGAGCGTTACGGCGTGGAGACACTGGAAGTGTTCGGTTCTTACGTGCGAGGGGAGCAGAAGACCGGCAGCGATCTGGATGTGCTGGTGACATTCCGCGAGCCGCCCAGCCTGTTGACCTTCATCGCCATTGAAAACCACCTCTCCGATCTGCTGGGAGTCAAGGTGGACCTGGTGATGAAGGATTCCTTGAAACCGGGGATCGGCAAGAATGTACTGCGTGAGGCGGTGCCCGTATGACCCGCGCCCACGAAGATTATCTGATGGACATGCTCGAAAATGCCGAGAAGGCACTGGAATTTGTCGGCCGGATGGATTATGACGAATTCTTCGAAGACGAGAAAACGTCTTATGCGGTCGTGCGGGCACTGGAAATCATTGGCGAAGCAGCGCGCAGAGTTCCGGAGGAGGTCCGTTTGTCAATCCCGGAATTGCAATGGCGTGAAATCCCTTCCATGCGCAATAAATTAACGCACGAGTATTTTGGCATCAACATGAAGGTGGTCTGGCGCACAGTGCGCGAGGATCTACCGCCCCTCGTACAGGCACTGCGCAAAGCGCTTAAAAAATAAGGACTCCGGGAAATCAACCATCCCGGGGTTCTTTTTGCCGCCTTATTGCTATGACTTGAGGCCTCGTATCAACGCCTCATCTCATGGGAATCCCCATATGGGAACGGCGCCCCCTGACGGGGACGATGTGAAGGGTCTTCGTCTCCGCTATCGCTCTGCTTACCGTTTGGCGGTTTCCCTCACAAGAATATCAAAAACGATCCCTGAACGATCGCTTGGGAACCCGCCAAAATAGTTTTCACCCTGGAGAGAAAGGGTACCCAACCCGTGACAGAAGACATTGCCAGTGACGTCGTTATTCAGGAGCATCTCAAGCGAAATTATCGTTGGAATTTCCTGGTCAACACCATGGATGGAGCCAGTTTCGGGTTTGGGATGAGCTTTTTCTCATCCACGATCATTCTCCCCCTGTTCGTGAGCCATTTTACCCATAGTCCCCTGACGATCGGCCTGATCTCTTTTCTCGGCTGGGGGGGTATTTTTCTGCCGCAGCTATTTACGGCCAATGCTGTCGAGCGCGCCCCCCGGAAAAAGTTCTTCCCGGTGACCCTCGGCTTCTTCCTCGAACGCCTGCCCATTTTATTGCTGGCCCCGGCGGTATATTTCCTGGCGATCCGCCAGCCGATTTTAACCCTGGTCATTTTCTTTGTTTTGTACACCTGGCAAAACGTCGGGGCAGGCGTGATCCTTGTGGGCTGGCAGGATATGATCGCCAAGATCATCCCGGTGGAAAAGCGCGGGCGGTTCTTTGGCATCTCCAATTTTATTGGCAACGGGACCGGCATCCTGGGAGCCCTGGCCGTGCCCTTCATACTTGATAAATTTACCTTCCCGCTGGGTTACGTTTTTACCTTCGCGGTCGCTGGTGGGATGTTCCTCCTTTCCTGGGTATTCCTCTCGCTCACGCGCGAACCGGCTGTCAAGAGCAGCAAACCCCCGCTCTCGCAATCGAATTACTTCCGTTCCCTGCCGGAAGTCCTGCGCAGAGATCGCAACTTCCGCATGTATCTGCTGGCGCAGATTATCTTTGCGCTGAGCGGGATGGCAACCGGTTTTCTGGTGGTCTATTCCGCGCAGACCTGGAATCTGCCGGATGCGGTAGCCAGCGGATTCATGGTTACCTTGCAGATTGGTTTGACCCTGGCGTTCCTGGTTTTTGGTTTTCTCTCCGACCGTAAAGGTCATAAATTGAACCTGGAGATCTGCATGGCGTTGAGCGCATTGTTGCTCGTCCTGGCTATCATTGCCCCCAGCCCCTGGTGGTTTTTTCCCATCTTCTTCCTGAGAGGAGCCGTTAACGCAGGAACCTTCGTCTCCGGCATTTCCATTGTCTATGAATTCACTGAGGCGGAAAATCGCCCCACCTACATTGGCCTTGCCAATACCATTCCGGGCATCGTAGTGTCGGTGGCACCTTTGATCGGCGGTTGGCTGGCCGGAGCAGTGAGTTACCGGGCCATGTTCCTCCTATCTGCGGTCATCGGAGCGGCCAGTTGGGTGCTGCTGCGTTTTGCGGTGCGCGAACCTCGCAAAATGAAATCCTGAACTTACAAAGGGCGAATTGTGCGATTTTTGCCTTCCTTTTTTACTTATATCACTCCCAACGGAAGGTTTTCAACGAGACAACGATCCCCAGCAGGAGCATCCCGGCCAGCACACCAACATCGAGCCAATGCTTGCTCCAGGCGTCGCCAATCCACAGGCCGCGCAGCAGGTTGACCACGTAGGTCAGCGGTAGGAAGGTGGAAACCTTTTTAATGCCTTCGGACAGTAGCTCGCGCGGGAAGCCAGCCCCGGAGAGGAACAACATCGGGTACAGCAGCACCATCCCGACGACCTGGGCGGTGCGCGCGGTTGGCATCAGTCCGGCCAGGATGAATCCCAGTCCGAAGAAACTCAGGCTGCTCAGTACGAAGCCTGCCAGCACGCTGAAGGGGTTACCCTCGAAACGCACATGGTAGACCAGTTTCCCGGCGGCGACCAGCAGCAGCATGCCAAGGCTGGTCATGGCGAAGACCACGATCACCTGTGCAGCCAGGACAACCAGCGGGCTGACCGGCGTGGTCCGCAGTCGGCGCAGCACACCGTTTTCCCGGTAGGTGGCCATCGTGATGGTGATGGCCATCAGCCCGGTGGTGGCGATGATCATGGCGGTATAGGCCGGTATGGAAATATCGATCGTCCCGTGACCGTTGAACATCGGGGTGGGTTTGTTGCCGTAAATACTGCCGAACAGGAACAGCATCATCAACGGGAACACCAGTGTGAAAAAGGCGCCGACTGGTTCACGTAGGAACAGTTTGGCTTCCATCCAGGTCATTTTCAAAAGGCTTTTCATCCCACACCTCACTCTCTCAGCTCGCGGCCTGTCAGGCTCAGGAAGACATCTTCCAGATTCGACTGCTCGGTTTGCAAGTCGCGGAATTGGATACCCAGCCCGCTCAGCAGGCTGACCACCTCACTGACCAGCGGGACCTTGCGACCGTTCTGACCATGCACCACCACCCGCCCGCCCTGGACCTCGACCCGGGCCGTGCCCGTCAGAGCCTTTTCGAACGCGGCGGGTAGAGTCCCGTCTACACTGAAGACGACGCGTTCCTCCGCCCCCAAAGCGCGGATCAGGGCCGCCGGGGTGTCCAGAGCCACGATCCGGCCCTGGTCGAGGATGGCCACCCGGTCACACAGGCGCTCGGCCTCCTCCATGAAATGGGTGGTCAGCAGGATGGTCTTGCCCTTGAAGCGCACGTCACGCACCAGGTCCCAGATGGCGTGCCGTGCTTGTGGGTCCAGCCCGGTGGTGAGCTCGTCGAGGAAGACCAGTTGCGGGTCCGGCAGGAGCGCCAGGGCGATGAACAGGCGCTGCTTCTGCCCGCCGGAGAGCTTGGAGAAGAGGGTGTTGCGCTTCTCTTCCAGCCCCAACTGCACGAGCAATTCCTTCCAGTCGGCCGCTTTGGGGTAGAACGAGGCGTACAGGTCCAATGCCTCCCAGACCTTGATGCGCTCCGGCAGGTTGGATTGTTGCAGCTGCATCCCGGTGTGTTCGCGCAGGACCTGGCTCTCGCGCTGCGGGTCCACACCCAGGACGCGCACCCTCCCGGCGTCCGGTTTGCGCAGGCCCTCCAGGCATTCGATGGTGGTGGTTTTGCCAGCCCCGTTCGGGCCGACCATCCCGAAGATTTCGCCCTTGTGAACCTCGAACGAGACCTCCTCCACGGCGACGGTCTTGCCGTAGACTTTGCGCAGTCCTTCAACTTGTACGACACTGTCCATTCTTGCCTCACTTGTTTTTCAAAATCGATTCCAATGCCGCCACGTGTTCCCTGAAGACCTTGCGTCCCTCGGCGGTGGCGGAGACATACGTGTGCGGCTTGCGTTCGACGAAGGCCTTGTTGACGGAGATGTAACCGGCCTCTTCCAGTTTGCGCAGGTGGGCGCCCAGGTTGCCATCGGTGACCTCCAGCAGGTCGCGCAGGTAGGTGAAGTCCACTTCATCACCGGGGGCGAGGGTCACCAGGGCGGCCATGACGCGCAGGCGCACCGGCTGGTGGATGGTTTCATTCAGTCCGGCCATGGGTTCACCACCTTGAACGGATGTACAGGCCGAGGGCGATCATCCCCCCGCCGCCCAGGACCGCCATCCACAGGTTGAAGATGCCGGGCAGCAGGAAGTAGCCAACCAGCGACAGGGCGGTGATGATCAACGCAGGCCAGACCGAGGCGAAGGAGAGCAGCAGGCTCATTGCAGTCCAGCCGACCATGACGAATAGGATGATATACATTGCTATTTGCTTTCCGTCCGCTGACCAGGAGACCGCCACGGCTGCAGTGCAGTATAAGAACAGCAGCAACCAGAAGAAGGCAATCCGTTTGCCGGATTTGGTGGGCGAGGAACTGCGCACGCCGCGGCCCATGCGGATGCCGAGGATGGCAGAGAGGCTCCCGCCTAGGATGTCCAGAACCATCCAGGCGTACCCGCTGAGGCTTTGCCGCAGGAACTGCGAACCGAGGAACCCCAACAGCCAGACCACTCCCCAGACAATGAGGAACAGGTAGGCGCCACTGCTGGAAATGGCCCGGCGGGTCTTCTTCATCATGGCCTGGATGGTAGCCAGGGTTTCTTCGGCTTCGGTAGGGGAGATGTTCATAAAGTGCTCCTTAGAGTTGTTTTGTTTTTCAGAGAACTCTGTATTGCAGAGTATTCTATATCAGTTATTGGAATATGTCAAGCTCTGAGGCTTGTTATTTCCTTCCCCGAAGAAGAGGGAAGATTGAAAAAACATAGATTTGCGAGCTTCGCTCGCAAATCTATGTTTTTTCGCATTCTCCCCGCCCCAAGAGTGGGGCGGGGTTGGGGGGTGGGGTTGAAAACCCTCCCCATGTTTTCGCGCAGTTCTCTGCGCGATTGCGTTACTGTATAATCAAGATTGGAAATGAAGGCTTCCTTCCTAACCGGTATAAGAAAGACGATCGGCAGGAGGCTGGACCGCAAGAGGACCAGGCAGGGACCATTTATGGATCGGGATGGAATAAAACCAGGCTGGGAGCGCTCCCAACCTCTCAGAAAGAGAGACCGGCTCGAGATGCGGATATGGCTGGCAAGCCTGGCATTGTTGGCCAGCCTCCTTGCGTGCAACCTCCCCCGGTCGGGCCCGCTGCC
This sequence comes from uncultured Anaerolineales bacterium, assembly GCA_903873975.1. Taxonomy (GTDB): domain Bacteria; phylum Chloroflexota; class Anaerolineae; order Anaerolineales; family Villigracilaceae; genus UBA877. The sequence continues at coordinate 20,127 of CAIQQN010000239.1, read as the reverse complement.
AGGGGAAGGGACGCCGACCGCCGTCACCCTCCCCGGCACAGGTGCCCCGGCGACCCTGGTGGTCTCCGGGACCCCTACCGCCTTGCAGGAGACGGTGACCTTGGCGGTCACCGGCACCCCGACCGCCCGGCCGGAGACAGAGACAATAATGCCGACGCCTCGGGCAACCTATGCGGGGAACCCTGCCCGCGGCAGGATCGTCTTCACCTGTTCCATTGATGGCTTCGACCAGATTTGTTTGATGGATGCGGACGGGGGGAACGTGAAACGGCTGACCACACAACCGGCGACGGATTTCTATCCTTCCATCGCACCGGACGGGCCGGATGGGATGGAGATCCTCTTTTCGTCCATCCGGGAGGGGAGTTTCCAGATCTACCGCATGAACATGGACGGGAGCGACCAGCGGCGGCTGTCGAACGGGGTGGCCAGCCTGTATGCGCCAGAGGTCTCGCCGGACGGGACCCGCATCGTCTATACCGTTGAAAGCGGGAAGAGGCAGAACATCTGGGTGATGGGGCGGGACGGTTCGAACCCGACCGCGCTGACCGCCGCGCAAGGCGACAACATCGACCCCACCTGGAGCCCGGACGGGAGGCAGATCGCCTTCGCCTCGGACCGGTCGGGGGACAGGCAGTTATGGGTGATGACCAGTGAGGGATACAACCCGCACCAGGTGACGGACCTGCCGGACATGGGCGGGCGCAGCAGTTGGTCGCCGGACGGCCAAAGGCTGGCGTTCTATGCCGGGGGTACTTCAGACCACAACATTTTCACCATCCTGGTTGATGGGAGCGGCCTGCAGCAGCTTACCGGGGGAGGGGACAACCTGGGGCCGTGCTATTCTCCTGACGGGGACTGGATCGCCTTCACTTCCTTTCGGGATGGGAACAACGAGATCTACATCATGCGCCCCGACGGCTCGGAAGAGACCCGCCTGACCTTCGACCCGCGCGCCGACTGGCAGCCGCGCTGGGGCCCATAGCATTCCCGGCAGTAGGTGGGCCAAGAAACTCTGCCCCAGCTATCAAGTGAGATTTTGGAAGTCAGGCAGACTTCTGAAATCTTGTACTCTTGATCTAAATATTCGCAGCTGCCTCAACTCTTTGCATCATTACCTTAAAGGCTTCTTCTGCTTTTTGAATATTGTCTTCATCCAGATTTACGCTTAAGGTCTTGGGTGCTTCTTTAAAAATCTTAAATCCAAGGATTTCCTTGCGAAGCATAGAGATCTGCTCATCGGACCATGGCAGGTGGCCAAAGAAAATCTGGAAAATATTGGGAGAATATCCATAGGCTATACTGGCTACTGTATCCTGCACATTAAGTCGGATAGAAAAACCGGATATCCCCCAATAAATCGTGTGTCCACGTTCCTTAGCAATATCCAAAATGTTCTTAAAGAAGCGGGATGTCTCTTGTGTACATTTGGAATTGAATTCATCCCAGTTTGTGGTTTTTCGTTTTACCTCACGGGCGGTCTCGGTCATACCAATAAGCCTAGGCGCGATGACTTTTTGTTGATTCTCGCCAATGAATTGTTTCACTTCGACGGCCAGAACCTCGGCATCGATCATCTGTTCATTGAGGAATTCAACTAACCGGCGAAGTTCGGTGGGGATGCTATCGGCGACGAATAGCAACCTGACTTTTCCGGATTTCAAATTCTGTTCAACGTGTTCCCAAAATTCATCCACTGTGGAAGGATCCTCTGATCCAACTAGTTTTTGAATTTCGCTCTCCAAGATTTTGCTGCTTTTTTGCGCTGTGCCCTCAGCAGCATTCCGGAGATCATTTATTTTCCAATAGGAAATTCCATTGGCGGCATAATCCAGCATCTGCGCAACTACTTCACGACGACTGCGGGTATCTGAGGACCGTTTGCATTCCACGAATGTTGGGATGCCATCCTGGTCGAGGAATAGATGGTCCAGACTCCATCGTCCAGTTTCATCATCATTTCCAGGTACACCTAATTCACGGGCCACCAGTAACCAATGGCGAGGGGCATCCGGATTTATCTGATCTCCCGGGAGGAGATCGGGATAATATGCCAGCAATGCCTGCAAATCATCCTCTTTTACGTAAGCAGTCTCTGTCATAGGTGTAAGCTTCCTTTCTCCTTCTACTAGAAATATCTTGGCGTTTCTCATTAGATTCTCCTTTGATATAGTTTTTCTGAATCAGACCGGGTACATAGGCAACCAACGCCTGTCAGATGGCTTTCATTCGACCTACGGGCGGACTGGCAGCCGCACTGGGGACTGTTGGTCTCCCAACAGGAACCGTGGAGGATGGATGAGACCTGCGACCAACGCCCGGGGGTTCTGCGGGAAGACCCTGATTCAGTGAGCAACTTACCTATTAAGCGATTAGACCATTATTCCATAAAGCTAACACAACATTCATTTGTGAATTGTGCTTCTTTTCAACACCGCCGATTGCGGCAAGCCAAAGTTGTTCAATATTTGAACCGTATGACGGATCGTGTTTCAAGATCGATATAGCACGAACAGCATAGCTCTTGTTTTTTGTTGAATTTGTGTATATTCCGCCAGGGATACCTTTAACCAAACCTACTTCGCACAGCCCAAGAAATGCACCCTTCGGACAACCTTTTGTCTGACTGGCTGTACCGTCCCTAAAAATGGCGATGGTTGCCATCTCCCAGGCATCTTGAGGGGTAGTAGCTTGGCCATTCGTATAAAATTTTACTGCTCGTACTGCCGCATTTCCGTATTTATTCATTGAGAGGGCTCCTTGTGTATAAACGCCTTACTTTTCAATATATTGACATAATCTCTCTTCCAGGCTCAAATCTTCCAAAATCCTTTCAAATTGTTTCTGTGGAGACACATATATCTGCCACGCTAAGCAATGGGGGGAAGCTTTTCAAACTTGATATCCGCTTACTTCGAAAGCGCATGCAACTGTCTGCCGATGGTTAGTCCCTCCATCGGGATTTCATAAAAGGTTAAATGAGGCAGTAGATTTCTGCGGTATTTCTCGCCTGCCAGAAAAATAAAATGATCCTGTATTAAATCAGCCACCTTGCTGAGTTGCTGTAGAACCTTCTCTGCCCAACTTCGGTTCTCTGCAGCGGACATGGTATTTAATGTCAGATTGTATGGTTCGATCTCGGTTTCTAGGTTGAGTAGCCCAAACTTAGCTGAGAGGATATAGATCGCGTCAGGGTTTAACCTCCGACCATAAGTCAGGTTCTTCTTGAACAGCGCACTGATATACAGGTCTTTGGCTTTCGACCTATAAGCCCTTTTCTGGCTGACGCAGGAAATTAACACGATCTTTTTCATATCTTATCCTTTCGAAACTTAGAAGCGTTTTGCGCATACAGCGGAGACGGGGCATTGCTCGCATTTTGGATTGTTGGCATAACACCAATGGCGCCCAATCCCCCACAAAGCAACATCTAATGCTCCTGGCCAACTTGGATTCATTCGGCGTGTAGCTTCAATGGCGGCGGTTTCCTCTTCTCTTTCGCTCATGCCAAGACGATACAGAACCCGTTTTGTGTGCACGTCCGGTTTAATATCCATGCGGGGGCGGTCCAGGTCATCAAAACGTATTGGGAAAGCCTGCTCGATTAAGAGAACGGCAAGATTGGCAATTCCCGGACCGACGCCGTAGATGCTTAGGAAAGTGCGCTTCACTTCCGCGGCGCGTTTGCCAATCCAGATTCGTGCAGCATCGCCGCTGCACTCTTCGATGACAATGCGGGTCAAATCCCGGACAGTTCTAGGGGCATCATTAACATATCTTGGTCGGTAAGTCAGGCGAGAAAAGAGGCCTGCCAGTTCTTCAAGAGACATTTTATAAATTAGATAAGGATCTAAATGGCCAAGTTTTTGTTTGATATCGTAAGGGATCGTCCAGATAATATCCGCTTTCGTCCCCCGATCCAGGCAGGTGGCAATTGAAAAAGCATAGGGATCGGTTGCAACGATCTCCGCTGCTTCCGGAACCATGACAGGAAACAGTTCTTCCGCTTCGATGGATTTTGAACAGTCAAGCAGTGCTTGTGTGACTGCTTTTATGCGGTCATGGTTCTGGGACAAAATGCTGCCGAATGTTGTCATAGACTTCTCTCCTCACAAAGGATTTTTGTCTCTGACAATACTTTACTCCAGTCCGTTCTTCTTGGGAAGATTACTTGTATATACGCCTTGTATATATGCCTTGTATATGTGCTTGTATATATGTTCAGGGTGTGTTCTGCACAAATGACAAATAAAAATGGCTCGCCGCCTGGGGACTGGCGGAGCCATCTTGAGAGGCCTGGCAATCTCAGACGGGGGGTTATACCTTGTAGTCGAGTATTGGAGATTTTGATAAAGGAATTTTACTTCTGTTGCAGTTAAACGCGGATTTACAGTTGATACGAACTTGTTTTAGTGGTGTAAAATTGTATTATTGATGTTGAAATGCAAATTCAATTAGACGCGATTAAATGTTAGTCGAAGGAGTGGAAAATGGCGTCTGGAATTCCCAAACAACGTCTTGTAAAAGCAATAATAAGCACTTTTTCTGAGGCCCAATTACGTGCAAGATTTAATTTAATGCCAGCAACAAACATAATTGAGCGTCTTGCGAATATTAGAAAAGATTCCTTAGAGGAATTCTTAAATTCATCTACTAAGGGTAAAGCACTATTCAATGAACTCGTGAAACGGTTTCCTAAAAATATGCCGAGAACGTTTTTTCTTGTTAAACTACCTCCAAAAAAATATACTGAGGAGCTTGAGAAAGTTGTTTCAAGAATGGCTAAAAAAGAAAGAGAAAATGCCCTGTTTGTAAACTCGAAAATCCGAGCTGTTTATTTAGAGGATGAAGGAGATATTGTGGGCGATTGGGGGTTATTAGAAATACCTGTTGCATATGAACGTAGACTTGAATATCAAATTGGGGACCCACCCGAATCGGATCACTATGGCGAATTTGAACAAACTTATTCCCTTGAACATGCTTATGTTTGGTTGTTGGATGATTATTCTCATGGAATAGTATGTTGCTCAGATTTGGCTGCACTTCAAGCAATATTAAAATTTTTCCGAGAACGGTTTTCACTTCATCTCTCTGTGCCTAACATGACTACAGAGATATTTTCCAGACTTATAGGAAAAAGCGAACCTAGCAGTGCGACTTTCTCCGGGTTTCCATCAGGGATTCCAACTGTGACAATATATGCAAGAAATGTTAATCAATCTGATTTATACCAAGAGCTTGAAGACGACCCCGATAGAGAACAAACTGCTGGCTTCTTTCGTAACGATGAAGGTGTTCTCTTTGCCAGTTTTGGAATTTCGAGACAATATGCAAGAATTTGGACGCCTTGGCATTATAGTAAGCCATGGTTAGTAAAAGCAAGCAAAATGATAATTGATAAGACAAAAGAGGAACTTTCAACCGAATTTATAAACGATTACCTGAACTATGTGTCTTATTTTTCAAATGTGACTGTAATGGTGAGTAACAAAATCCTTAATGGTAAAGCGAGGAAATTATTTCAAAAACTCCTTGAAGAAATTTTAAACGCATATAAACATAAAAATGAGACAACCATAAGTTTCGACCTTCTCTACACCCTAATTGATTTCCAATTAAAGCTAGATTTACAGTTATCAACCCATTTCGAATGCCCAAATTGTGGTGGCGGATTAGGCAGGTGTCCAAATTGCCTTATTCCATATAGTGTGAAAATCAAAGATGGTGCCATTGTTGTTGCTTGCCCAAAATGTAACCGTGAAATATCCGCAGAAGACAAAGAAATAATTTGCGAATGTGGTACAGAGTTAGAAGCAGCAAATTTAGAAAATCATATTCAGGTATACCCTGGAACGTCTTTGCAACAGGCGATTGAAGATTTCATAAATCAAAATCTGGATGAACTAAGTTGGAAGGGTGTTTTTATAATCGATGGTTTAGTTCTAAAGCTCATACAAATAAAAGAGCCCCAAAAGGAGTTACCAGGAATAATTAGATTGAGTCAACTTGGGTCATGGCAAGATAAAGCCAGATATTCTAGAAGGATCCCGAATCCAAAATATCTCCAATTATTGGTAATGACAAAAGAGAAATGCTTTCGCAATAATAATCCACCAACAATTAATAACTGCAAGATATGCAAAGCATCTAAAATTACGGAAGCACAAATATATAAGAGGAAGGAAGTCTGTTTGCCAAGAATATTTGGATTGCCAATCGATGAAGAATTTGACGGTATTCATCATGGTCACGAGATCGCAGATATAAAGTATGAAGACACTTATAATGGTACTGCTCTTAGCTTGGGGATTCACTTAAAGAGCAGAACAAGATCACGCCCCCAAGGTTTAGGAAAAAGTGTGTATCCAATAAAATCTTTATACACTCAAACTTTTTACTCTGCATATCAAGCATTAAAAGGTGATGCGAATTTCGACGTCATAGGAGTATCTATTCCAAATGCTATTAAGAAAGAAGTTATAGACTCGATTCAGTTGTTGCTAAACAAATTGGGTTATACGTTACTTATGCTTGAAGAAGATGATTGGTTGAAAATCTTTGATGCTGCTTTAGAAACAGTTGCTTTTGAATAAAGCTGATTGACAATTAGCATTCTAAGAAAATTTTGGTGTACAGAATGTCAAGTATGCTAAGTCTTAGATATACCTACATGGTGTAGAATCTCTTTATGGATACTGACCTGCAAGTTCGAATGGCCGCGTTTAACTGGCTTTCAGAACAGGTCAATTCGCACGGGGATGTGCTGCCGAGAAAATTGCTTGAACAAGGCTTTGAGTTTCAAGGCCAGCGGATTCCGCTAGTTGCTCCGCAAGGTATTTTTAAGCCCCAAATACTTGATTTGCCAATTTCAATCACTACTGCGCCAAAAGGTCCCTACGACGATTATTTTGGGAAAGATAATTTCCTAATCTATCGTTATCGTGGTACTGACCCGAATCATCGTGACAATGCGGGGTTGCGAAAAGTTTTTGAATTAAAACGGCCACTGGTTTATTTTCACGGAATCGAACCTGGGAAATATCTCGCTACGTGGCCCGTTTACATTATCGGAGACGACCAAAGCAATCTTACCTTCAAAGTCGCTGTGGATGATGCGCTTCCCGCCTTCGAGTATTCCGAGACGAACATAACACATCAAATTTCCGAAGTGTCTGATGTGCGTCACGCGTATTTGACCGCTACGGTAAAAGTCAGATTACAACAACGTAGTTTTAGAGAAAAAGTTCTTGATGCTTACAAGTCTCAATGCGCTTTTTGCCGTTTGAAACATCGGGAATTGCTTGATGCTGCCCATATCATTCCAGACTATTTGCCAGAGAGTATGTCAACGGTAGAACATGGCATTTCTCTTTGTAAACTACATCATTCTGCCTATGATAGTTTCATTTTGGGTGTAACACCCGATTACATTATTCAAGTCCGTGAAGATGTTTTGGAAGAGGAGGACGGTCCCGTTTTGCAGCATGGTTTGAAGGGGCTTCACAAGACCAAATTGATTTTACCGGACTCGAAAGGTCAATGGCCTAACAAAAATGCGCTTGCATGGCGATATGAAAGATTTTCAAAAACGACATAATCAAAAAAACGGGCTTTGTACCCGTTTTTGATTCTTTGTACTTGGGTTCGCAATTCCTCAAACGACAATTTGCCGATAACCCGATCAGAATGGTAATCCTTTGATCCCCTGCATCCCTTTGATCGCCGCCATCTCACCGGCGTGGCTGGCGATGACACAAAACCTTGCTCATCAGGCGGAGGACTTGTCCCAGCGTTTTATCAGCATGGGGAGGAAGGTGAATTTCATCTATTTACCTGCGCTGTGGTGGCCAGGTTGCGTTACCAGCAAAAGCGATAGGCGTTATCGGGCGTAATAATAAAGGTTTTCGCCGGCTTGTAGGAGTCAAAGGCGCGCGAAAAAGCGGCTTTCTCCGCCCAGGTGATTTGAAATGCCTGGAGTTCCTGGTTCTGGCTGCTCTCCAGCAGCAGGTCAATTTCGTATCCCTGGTACGTCCGCCAGAAATAGGCGTTATACGGGCGGTGGGCATACAGGATGCGTTTCATCATGGAAGCAACCACTAGGTTCTCGAAAAGCATGCCTTTGTCATCGCGTGCTTCGAGAGGGGCGAAGCGGTTGATTACCGCATTGCGTATGCCGACATCCCAGAAGTACACCTTGAACTTGGAATTCAACTCGCTGCGTAGGTTGCGGCTGAAGGACGGCAGACGGAAGATGATGAAATATTTTTCCAGAATGGTAATGTATTGATCCACCGTGTTGCGCGAAATGCCCAACTGGGTTGCCAGTTCGTTGAGATTGATCAGGTTGCCCACCTGGTAAGCCAGCAGGGTCACCAGCCGCACCAGTACCTGGGGCGCTTTCAATTTTTCCAGCATGAATATATCCTTGTACAGGGCGCTTTCCAGGATATCGCGCAGTTTGGCCTGCTTCTCTTCCACGTTGGTCCGGTTTGCCACTTCGGGATACAGGCCATAGACCGCCAGCGAGTGCAGGGTTTCGTTGAGGCGCCCGGCTTGCGTGATGGATTCGGGGAAGGAGAAATAATCATCCACCGGGATGCCGGCGTATTCTCCCAGGGTAAGCGGCAGAAGTTCAATGAAATACTTCCGCCCTGCCAGACTGTCGGTCAACCTTTGCAGCAGGAGGAAAGACGAGGAGGAAGTGGCCAGCACTTTCACGTGGGAGAAGTGGTCATAGATGAGTTTGAGCAGCAAATCAATCTGCGGGAAACCCTGAATTTCGTCCAAGAACAGGTAGGAACGCCGCCCCGGAGCGAAGCCCAGTTCGGAAAAGATGCGCTCCAGCCGGGCAGTGGACGGTTCGCCAAAAATAGCCTGGGCGGTCAGGTCATCCAATGAATAGATGGCAGTTGGATGATCTCCCTGGAACTCGCGATGGAACAATTGCAGCAGGGTGGTTTTTCCAACCCGCCGCGGTCCGTAGAGCACCAGGATTTCCGGCGATGGTAGGAGGGAATGCAGGGTTTGTTCAATTATTCGTGTGTACATGCTTCAGATCGTATCTCTAACTACTAAAAATGTCAATGGAGTGAATGAATTTATACAAATTCATTCACCCGCCTTTTTGAGGATCATGGGGTCGGGTGGCACAGTTTTCATGGATTTCTGCTTGATGATGGCGATGCCTGGGTGAAGATGGACAGTCTGCACCCGATGTTATCCAAGCGGCCCAAACCTTGCTCCCTAGGCGGATCGGGCGTTGGGCGGCATTTTACGCTGCGATGATTGGGTTCGCAGTTCTTCAAACGACATCCCGATCAGAATGGCAATCCTTTGATCCCCTGCATCCCTTTCACCGCCGCCATCTCACCCGCGTGGCTGGCAATGTGAACAACCAATATCATTAACACTTCAGCCGCCGGGACTACTCTACCGGCAAAAGTCACCTGCCGGTCCAGTTCCTCAGGCGTCAGAGCATCCAGGTAGGCATCCGTGGCAGCATGGATCGCCTGCCCGTAAGCCAGCATCGGGGCAGCCTGGATACGGACGGTTTTGAACTCTTCCCAACCGCCACTGGGTCCGGGCGGCGTCTGGATGCCTATCTTCGCACCCCATCCCTGTGTTTCCCAACCGCGCGGTTTGCCTTGCAGGATGGTCTGGATGAAAAAATCTTCCCCTGCCAGCAAGTGGATAAGGATCGCGCTGATCGGGTTGATCGTTCCCGACGGCAGCCAGTTGAACTGCTCCTCGGTGGTATCTTTCATGACGGCCTCGACCTGCCTCCACGCATTAGCCGTCTGCTGCTTGATGTATGTTTTCACGTCCATGGTTTATATACCTTTCTTTGTACAAGAGGGTAGGTTGGCTGCATCGATCCGCCGCCCAGCGGAAGTGCGCCCCTGCCGCTGTGTCAGCGAGACCAGACATAATCATAGCACGGAACTTCCTAAGTGCCTCAGCGTATCGACGCTGTATTATTCAAAAAACGCCCTTGCAAAACTAGAACATATGTGCTATAATAACCATGCGGCTATAATCGGCTTCCTCGCCGTGTTTCCTGGGACCTTAACAATTGACATACAATAGCAATCTGCTGTTAGGGGTGGACATGGTCCAGGTGCTTTTCCGGGATATCATCCCCTCTGGGGACGGCGTCCGCCCTGCCGCATCGTCCCCGCCAGGGGGGCTATTCGTTCCTCGAAAATTATGAAAAAAACACGTAAAATGGGTGCCACCCCTAGCCAAGGCGGTGGTTATTTAAGGCTCGTGCCTTTGATTACCACCGCCGACGAAAAACAGTCATTCGTTCCTCCTCGTTTTGACAATTATTTTGCCGAAACAAATACTTGTTTTCGTCGAAATCTCTCCCACACCGGTTCTTTATTATGAAGAACCTTTACTAGAAGGGGAATTGTTCCTCTTTGTTTTGACAATTAATTTGCGCGTTATTGGCTCAGGCGGCCTTCGCGCAGCACCCCCGTGGGGCAAGCCGCCATCGGTCGAGGCGGCCTCCAGCCGCCATCGACCACTTCGGCGACACGAGTCGCCAAAGACAGCCACATCGACGCCACGAGGCGTTGATGCAAGACCTCAAGTCGCCATCGGTCGAGGCGGCCTCCAGCCGCCATCGACCACTTCGGCGACACGAGTCGCCAAAGACAGCCACATCGACGCCATTGCGAAGCATATCATCCCCGAGGGGACATCGTCCCCGTATGGGGATCCCCGTGGGATGAGGCGTCGATGCAAGGCACTTCTAATCCTCTGCCTTCTCCCTCGGTTCGTCGCAACGACACGCAGCCTTGCTTACTGGGGAGGTCTGTCTGAAGCAGGATCACTTCTTGATCTTGCGGGCCTCGACCCTATCCCACAACCAGCCCCCCCCCAGGATCAACACTCCCAGGAAGAGGATAAGCGCAAAGATCACGTATACATGCACGATGCCCGCCAGCCAGTGCAGGTAACGGGCGGCGTACCAGTAGCCGAACAGCACCAGGAACACTCCTTCCACCGCCAGCAGGCGTCCCAGCCAGCGGTCACGGGACTGCCGCTGCCAATAGAGAGCCTGGGCAGCCAGGGCGGCTTGGAAGAGCAGCAGGATGACCCGGTAACGCGGGTTGTCCCACTGGTCGCCGCCCGCGCGCAGGGACGAAAGGATGATCCATGCCCAGCAGACCAGCCACAGCCACAGCCAGGCCAGGCGCTCCCGTTTGTCGGTTATTTTCCAGATGGAGTACAGGCTGTAGAACAGGAACGGGAGCAGCGTATACCAGCCCAACCCGCGCAGGATTCCCAGTGCACGCATCGGCCAGACGGCCGGGTCGGCAATGGCGGCCGGCAGGACCGGCTGGGCCACCCCGTAGGCGGTGATGAACGGCAGGTGCAGGGGTTGGGGCAAAGTACTGAAGATGGTCTGGAGCCAGCCGGAGTTCAGCTCCGTGATATGAGCGCCATAATTTGCGGAATAGCGCAGCCAGTTGACCAGGTTCGCCAGCGGCCCGCCCGGGACCTGGAGCGTGCCTCCCACCACCACCCCTAGCATCACAGCAGCCAGCAGGGCCAGCGCAGCGCCCCCGGCCACCACCCACCCGCTGATCCGGCGCTCTTTTTCCCGCAACCAGGCCCAGACACCCAAACCCAGCAGGGCGGCCACCACCACGCCCGGCGAGAACAGCAGCATGCCGAGCAGGCCGCCGGCCATCCAGAGCCAGGCGGACCGATGGCGGTTCGCGAGCCAGTCCACCACGCCCCAGAAGGCCATGGCGATAAACAGGAGCAGGAAAGACTCCCTCACAGGCGAGCCTCCCACCAGCAGCGCTTCCGGATACAGTGCCATGATCCATCCCACCATTAGGGCCACGCCCGGCCCCCAACTCTGACGCGCCCCCTTAAATGCCAGGGCCACCCCCATCGCTCCTGCCAGTGCGGAAAAGAGGATCAACAGCCAGGGGCGGTGGGCGTCGGGACTGAGATAGCGGTAGAACAAGCTGTGGAAGAAAAGCAGCCCGCCATATTGATCGTCAGCACCGTACGACCTGTCAAAAGCCCTCCATAACGGCTCAGTGGAAGAGGCCAATTTCCAGGCCTGGGCGTCATACGTGGAGGCATCCCTTACGGCAAAACCCGCTTTATAGACCGGGGTGTCATTGCCATAAACCGGGAGGATGTAAGAGAAGAACATGCCCAGCCCGAGGCGGAGGAACAGCGCCAGGGGCAGCATCACCATCAAGGTCCGGGGGGCGCCGGCCGAGCGCCATAAGGCGGTGAGCGCCAGCAGGCCAAGCGTCAAAACAAGTGCGTAAGCCAGCCAGCCGATCCACCACGTTCCGGGACCGGGCAGTGAAAGAGCCAGGCCTAGGCCGAGGCCGGCAGGCAGGATCCAACGCAAGTCATGCAGGAGGGTTTTCATTTCGTTGTTTGCGAAAACCTAGGTTTTAGTGGAAGATGAAAGTGGAAACCGCGGAATCGATTGAAGGTCAATTTGGATCGCTGAAAGCACAAATTGAATTCCCAGCAGGACACACATCATGGGAAGAATGACTGTGCCGGTTGGCGCCGGAACCCCCATGGAAGCATATTTAATCCATTTGACCAGACCAAAAATGAAACCAAAAAGAAATAGTGGAATTCCACTCAGCAGAAAAATCGAACCCATCGAGAAATCGTAAAGGAAATATTTCAAGACCATTCGCCGTAAAAAAGTGCCTGTCAGCCGGAAAGGAAATTCAAACAACACCCGATGGATCATCAGGCTGGATGACTGATTACCATAGCGCGCCGGCATGGGTACATCTTGAATGCACGCACCGATCAGGTACAGTTCCGCCAACATTGAGGTTTCAAAATAGTACCTGCGGGCAATTCGCTCCAACGGAAGCTGCCTCAGCACATCAGATCGAATTGCAAAGTAACCGTTGGTTGGGTCAAAGATATTCCAATAGCCGGTTGCAGCTTTGGTTAGAAAGCCCAGGGCGATATTCCCAAAGCGTCGAATGATCGGCATTTTACGCAAAGCAACAAAATCGCGGAAACGATTGCCTTTGGTGTAATCCGCTTTTTCCTGGATGAGCGGGGCGATCAAATCCGGAATGTAAATGGGATCCATGTGTCCATCGCCGTCTATCTTTACCACGATTTTCGCTTCCAGATCAAGTGCTTTGCGAAAACCGCTTACGATTGCGCCGCCGACACCTTGATTGCGTTCATGGCGGATAAGCACCAGGCGCGGGTCCTCTTTTATCAGCTGTTCTACAATCTCAGTTGTATGGTCAGGAGAAGCATCATCCACCACAATAATATGCTGCACGTCCATGGGAAGAGAGCAAATGACTTTTTCGATCTCTCCTTCCACACGGTATGCCGGGATGACAACTGCTACAGAAGGCAAGGGATGTACATCAAAAGATTTCATTTTGATCAGAAACGGTTTTTTTATCGTCATTTGCTTGGTTGAAGAGCACTTAATTTCGATAAAACAGGCTCCCTCGTCATTATAACGGCATTCCCCGAAACTGCATGACGGGAACGGATGAACAGGTTACGAGAAATTTTCCAATACCCGACGGCTGCGTTCGACCCATGAATACTGTTCCACAGCGAGGCGGGCGCGTAGACCGAGAGCCTGCCGCTGTTTTTCGTCGTTCAGCAACCCGCCGAGAGCGGATCCCCACGCCTCAATATCATCCGAAGGGCAGAAGACCGCAGTCGTATCATCCAGCACTTCGTGCAGGACGGGCAGGTCGCTGGTCAGGATGGCACGCCCGGTAGCCATGTACTCGAACATCTTCATCGGGCTGCAGATGAGGGCCGTGTTCCCTCCGCTGGAGGTGGCCACCGTCTGCTGGTAGGGCATCAGCAACACATCCGCGGCGGATTGATAGAGCGGGATGCGTTCGTTCGGCACGAAGCCGGTGAAAGTGACGTTTACCAGGGCCTGCGCGGCGGAGCGGGCAACCCAGGTTTCCACATCGGCGGGGCGCCCTCCCACCCAGACGAAACTGGCTTTCGGAAATTGTTTCGCCAATGCCAGGAACAGGTCCGCGCCGCGGCCTTCGTAGAGATGACCGGTGCAAAGCACGGTGGGAGCAGAGGGCAGGCCGAGTGCGCGGCGGGCAGAGGCGGGCTCCGGCAGCGAGACGTAACGTTCCAGGTCCACTCCGTCCGGAGCAATGACCGTTTGTCCGGATGGTAGGTGCAGGAGGCGGGACAGCGCGGCGGTGATGGGGAGCAGGCGCTTGCGCCCGGGGAGGGCTATAAAGAGACGCAGCCAGAGCGGGCCAAAGCGCCCGGACGGGAAGTCGTGCAATTCCAGCATGGCCGGCATGCCAGCCAGCAGGCCAAGCGCGGCAGACTGGAGCGGCCAAACGTATAACAGGTCCGCACCGAGACGGCGGGCACGCCGGACGGCTTCCCATGGGAACAGGCGGCGTGTCCGAACAGGCAGCCATTGGATGGGAAAGGGTACCTGAAGGCCGTAATGCTCCATCAATTGCTGATTGCTGATGGCTGATGGCTGATCTCCAGGCACCAGCAGGGTGACCTCATTCCTGATTTGGATAAATGCCTGGCAGACCTTCATCACCTGGATGCTGTTGGCTGTGTCGGATGGAACCTGCGACGAAGAAATACAAACCACTCTCATTTTTCTATTGAGACCCTTTATAACTTTTAACGAGTTGTCCACGCAAGTTACCGCAATTTAAGCAGGATGTAGTCATCATTCTGCATCACCACCGTCGCCGGCAGGCTGGACAAGGTCTGCGGTGCGACCTTGAAATCAACCACCAGGTAATCGGCTTTCAGGCTCACCGCCAGAGGGATCAATCCTGCCAGCCGTTCCTGCGGATCGGGCATGGCTCGCAGGGCTGCCATCTGGTCCGTAGTGGCCAACCAGCCGGTCAGAGCCGAGCGGTCCCCATAGCTCAAGGTGCCGCTGTCGCGCAGAGTGTACACCATTGGGCGTAAGGCCGCGTAGCGCACACTGAGGCTCTGGGAGGTATAGGCGGTATCATCGTTGAAGAAAAGCACTCCTTCCCCGGGTTGTGTCTGGGTACGCAGGGTGGCGATCAGATCGTCCAGTGGATTTGGAGATGCGCATACCAGGCGGACCTTTGAAAAGCAAGAAACGGCCTGCAACATGTCACGCACAGCGGGACGGTTGGTGGCACCCCAGAATCCAAACAGCACAATCCCCAGGGCAATGACCGCCCGGCGAGCCCCCGGGTGGACCAGTCGAGGAGCCAACTCGACCAGCGGCCACAACCAGAACAGCAGGAAGAGCGGCACGAAATAGCGGATGCAGCGCACCAACTCGGTCTCAAGCGGCAGGATGTGGAGCCGTTGTTCAATCACCTGCTCGGAGACGGGGATCAAAATACTGGTGATAAAAAGTCCTGCCATCCACAACAGCACCACTTTTACTGGCGTAGGGTCATTCTTCTTAAGCAGCCAGGTGGCTGCAAACCCGACCAGCCCCAGCGGGAGGAGCAGGCTGCGGGTGCCATTCCAGAGAAAATTCCCCACTGCAGCCGGGATATTGAGCAGGTTGGCGGGAGAGTAAGTTTGCAGGACCGTCATGACTGTGTTGTAGTCGGCAGCCAGGTCGTGCCGGCGATACGAAAGGTAGTTGATTGCAAATGGTATAATGACTGCCAGGAACAAGACGCCTAGTCCCAGCATGACCAGGAGACGCCGGGACCAGCTCCAGCCTTTGGGCAGGAGCAGCCAGAGGCTGAGCCAGACGGCGAGACCCCAGGCCGGAGCGCTGATCGGATGCACATAAACCAGCAGCCCGGCGAAGACCATCAGCCAGGGCCAGCGCTTGGGACGATCCTTCCAAACCAGCACCAGCGCCAGCAGGAAAGGCAGCAGCGATTGGAATGTGACGCGCGGCAGGGCATCCTGCCACACCCCCCAGATCTCCCCCAGGCCGATATTGATGACCGTCATGGCAGTCAGAAATGCCAGCAAGAAAGCCCAGAAGCGGTTTTTGAACAACACCCGTCCCAGGATATAAAAGCCGAGCAGTTGCAGGAAAGTCTGCGGGAGCAGCAGCCAGGCATACGCCAGCCCATAATCGCCGGTCAGACGATCCAGGAGGCGGATAATGGGGATGTGGACGGTGGCGTAAACGCCGATATTGTTGGAATCGCCCAGCGCAGGGTCGTTCTTGAACCAGTCAGGGTGGTCGAGGGCAGCCGCGTAACTGGCGATATTGCCGCCATCGCCGGTGAGGATGACCACCGGGTAGTTGCCCTGCAAACGGCCCAGGAAATATAACCCGGCAAAGACCAGGAAAGTAATAACAGCCAGCCAGTCCCAGCGGTTGACGCCGGGAAGAGCAAACCGCCGTTTCATTGGATGACGATCCAGACGAGACAGCTCTGGCTGGACTTCAGCAGTTGAGGATGGAGGCAAATCCGATGGTGGCGGCTGAGGTTCCGCAAGCGCCCGGCGGTGGACCTCCCACAGGCCGCGCAGGGTGATAAAACCGACAGAGACGATGAAATACCCCGAGAGGATAACGGCCATCATCAGATACCCGTAGTGTGGCACCAGGGAGAATATCAAGGCCAACTCGATGACACCCGTCAGCGTGGAAATCAAGACCGGATAGCCTGGCTTGCCGAGCGAGAGGAAGAGCGAGCGATTCCACTGGAAAATACTGGCAAAACCATAACCAGCCACCAGGATCAACAACAGCGGATAGACCGGGATGGCCTGCGGCTTATAAAGTGTGGGAATGATCCACCAGCCGGTCAGTGCCCAACCAACCCAATACGTCAAAACGACCGCAACGGCAATGGCGGTGATCCGTTTGAGAAGGCGCAGGGTGGTATTCCACTGGAATTTGGCAATCGTGCGGGAGATCTCGGCATATGTCGGCGCAATAAATGGGTCGAGGATCATGGTGATGGGCAGGACAAAGGTCATGGCTATTTTAAAATATCCGACATCTTTCAGGGTGAGTAAACCTGCCAGATAAAGCGGTATATTATCGCGAAAGACCAGATTCACTGTACCGTTCAGGTTGGTATTGAGTGCAAAGGTTAACAATGAACGTTTATTTGACAAGGTGCGTAACGAGATGCGCCACCAACCCGGTTCCAAAGTGCGGTTCAATTCGCGTAAGGCCAGGATGACCAGGGATAATCCCACATACGTTTTGCCAATCACATAAGCCAGAAGGATGGCTATCAACAACTGGGGAGCGGGGATCAAGTGACCCCAGCGAAAGAGCACGTAAGTCCCGCCAATCAAAGACACGGTGATGATGCTCTGAATCAAGTTTACGCGGGCAAGATGGTCGAAACGATGCGTTGCCTGCAGAACACCAGTAGAGGTCTCATAGACCAGGTTGCTGAGCAGGATCAAACCATAGAAGACAAACAAGGGAGCCGTACTGACATCCCTCGCAAATGTCCTGGAGGCCCAGGGGGCGAGCAGTAACAAGATGAGGAAAGCTGCAACCGATGTGATCGCTTCCGTCAAACCGGCAGCCTTTACCATCACGGCTGCCTCCTGCTTCTTATCATCCGCCGCAGCCGGGCCTAGATACTTGAGCACCACCTCGCTCATGCGGAAGGAGAGGAAGCGATTAATGTTGGAAGCAAATGTCTGAATGGCGGAAACCAGGCCCCAATTGTACACACCGATCAGACGGGTGGCGATGACGGTTTGAATAAAGCTCAAAACGGCGGAAACGACATTGCTGCTGAAAAGATAACTGCTGTTCTTAACCACCCGGCGCAGCAGATTATCCTCATTCCAGATCGCGGTGAGTTTTTGGTAAAGGGTCACGGAGCAGCTGCCTCTTTTTGGACTAAAACAGACTTAACTGCTTCGGGTCTTCCTTCGGCTCTTCGGCTGCCGAGGGCACAGAGCGTTTTAATGCCGCCCGGGCCTGCTCCAGCAGTTTTGGCAGTTGGGCAAAATCCTTCATGATGGCAGGTTTCAACGCCACCTGATGCAAGGCTGCCGCCGGGTGGAACATGGCAATCACAAACCTGTCACCCACCCGCCGCATCTGTCCATGAGTAGAGCTGATCTTGGCGCCGGGCATGTACTTGCCCATCGAGTACCGTCCGAGGGTGATGATGATCTTCGGGTTGATGGCCGCAATCTGGCGCTCCAGATACTCATCGCAAGCCGAAAGCTCTTCGGGGAGCGGATCACGGTTGCCTGGCGGGCGGCATTTTACCACGTTGCCTATCCACACATCGGAACGCTTCAGCCCGGCTTCGGCCAGCAGTTCATTCAGGAAATTCCCGGCAGCGCCGACGAAAGGCCGTCCCTGTTCGTTTTCGTAAAAACCTGGTCCCTCACCGATGAACATGATCTCCGAGTTCGCCGGTCCTTCGCCGGGCACCGAGAGTTTGCGCGAGTGGTACAGGGCGCATTTCCTGCAGGTCGAAACTTCCTTCGCAATTTGGGCAAGCGTTTCTTCGGCGCTCATGCGGCCTCCAAACCGTTCAAGTCTTCCAGATTCATCAAAATGGCATCTTCGTTATTATCCTTGTAATAGCGCGGGCGGAGACCCGCCATACCAAAGCCATATTTATTATACAAAGCCAGTGCAGCGGCGTTCCCAGCGCGCACTTCCAGGAAGGCACGGGTAGCCCCTTCATTCCGGGCTGAAACAAGTGCCGCTATCATCAGCCGTTCCCCGATGCCCTGCCTCCGGAAATCCGGGTGGGTTGCAAGGGTGGCAATATGTGCCTCGTCAACAATCAACCAGAGTACCAGCATGGCCGCAATGCGCCCATTGAATTCAGTCACCCAACTGCGCGAAACCGGGTTCTCGGTCAATTCAAAGCGGAACGAGCGCTCGGGCCACGGCAGGCTGAACGAAAGCGTGTCAATTTCGTGGACGGCGGGAACATCCTCCAGCGTCATGCGCCGGATGGCAACGTTCACGCCGGCAAGCCGCCTGCCACATGCAGGTAGATCGGAGCCAGCGAAGCCGCGAGGTCTGTTTTGCCTGCCTGCCAGCGGTTCCAGGCGATCTCGGCCAGAACCCCCGGCCTGCGGACGCACTGCGCCGGGGAGGCCAGCATCACGTTCTTGAACCTGCGCGCTAGATGGTGACGGTCTTCGGCAGTCAACTCGCCGCAGACGATGGCCGGCTTGCGGATCTTCTTTTCCAGTTCCTCAGCGGTCGTGGTCGCAGCCGGACCGTAAGCCTGCCAGCCGCTTCCGGTGGATTTGTACCAACCCACAGCCAGACGGCCGCGCCCGGCCTGTAACACGGCGGCCAGTCGCCAAACCGAGGGCGGGACAGAGGCCGCCACAATATCCAGGGTGGGGATCCCAACCAAAGGTATGTGCCGCGCCAGCGCCAATCCCTTGACGAAGGCCAGTCCCACCCGCAGGCTGGTGAACGAACCAGGGCCAATCGCCACGCCCAGAGCCTTGACCGAGTCCATTGTTACGCCGACCCGCTCCAGGAGTCCGGCAAGCGCCGGGGCGAGTTGTTCGGTATGGTGGAGGCGGCTCTGCCAGACGAGTTCGCCGGGCACGGTGGCCCCATCGTAGAGCGCCAGTCCAATCTGGGCAGTGGATGTGTCAATTGCCAGAAGCATCAGCCGGCTCCGTAAATGGCCTGCCGAAGTGCATCCAGCAGGTTTTCATAATGGGCGCCGCTCGCTGCAAAACGCATGGAACGGTGTTCTTCGGATTCATATTCCAGCCAGGTCCACAACCGTTCGGCAGGCAGGATGGGTTCAACGCGCTCCGGCCACTCGACAAAGAGCGGGCCGCGCGCCAGCAGGGCGTCGAGGTCGAGTTCTTCGGCTTCGCCCAGGCTTTCGACCCGGTATGCATCGAAATGGGAAAGTTGTGCGCCGTCGGGACGGCGATAGGCATTGACCAGCACGAAAGTTGGGCTGGAGACTTCGTCCAGCGCGCCCCAGCCGCGTGCAACCCCCTGGACAAGGGTGGTTTTGCCCGTACCGAGCTCGCCCTGAAGGCAGATCAAATCGCCTGGCTGGAGCAGCACGCCGAGGCGCATCCCCAGGCGGCGGGTCTGTTCGGGGGATTTGCTGAAGAATTCGAATGTATGCGCGTCCAGGATGGGCATGGCGAGAAGATTATACCCCACCCCAGCCCCTCCCCATTTCGGTTTTT
>CAIQQN010000238.1 GCA_903873975.1 uncultured Anaerolineales bacterium | reverse complement strand
GATATGGTTAAACTCTTAGAAGCAATGGTGATAACAACATCGGTGGTGGTAATGATGTCCTGTCCTGGTTGTGGATGGACTCCTGGGGCTGGATTGCTGGTGAATAACGGCATCGCTAATCCAGCGGATGTCCAGTGTGTCATCTACCAAGTCAGCACCTGGACAATGCCACAACCACAGTTGTTCCCACTACAAAGACCAAACCGCGTGACCGATACAGCAGCCATCCGGACGTTTTATGAAGGGCTGGGTGGAGTTCAACTTCCGCTAGTCTCTGCAGCGGATGTTATTACCCTGCTTGCCTATCCTTTCTTTTTTTATGCGCTGGTTCTCTATCCATTTGAGAACCGCTATGCACCCTCCCGGTTCCGCTTCCTCCTCGATGCGACGATCACTTCAGGCGTTGTTGCTGCGTTAGGGTGGCTGATCCTGGCTCAACCGGTCGTGTCAACTGGCCGACAGGGATTGTTTCCGCTGATTTACCCGGTCATTGACCTGATCTTGTTAATGATCTTGCTCAATATGCTTCTTGCCAACCGGAAGTCTCGCCGTACAACGTTATTATGGGGTATCGGTCTGCTGGCATTCTATTTCTCCGATTATGCTTATAGTGTGCTGGCTCAATCCGGCAGTTATCAGGCTGGAAGTCCGGAGAGTCTTGGCTGGGTGGCGGGTGGCTTGATCTTCTGCCTCGGGAGCGTTATCGAAGCCGATTCATCTCCTGGGAAAAGTCAGACACGCAGCTTTGGCTTCGATCTGGGCGCTCGCCTCCAGAACATTCTGCCTGTCATACTTGTACTGACCCTGTTTTGGTTCGTGATCGTGGATTGGCAGTTGAGCGGGGAATTATCGGCATTTGGGCTTTGGATGAGCCTGCTCCTGGCCCTGGCGTTGATCGTTCGGGTGGGAATACGTGCTGGTGAAGCCGAGCTGTACAAATACTGGCAATTATTCAGCAGCCTGGCTGAGCCGACCTTCATCTGTGATAAGCGCGGCAAGATCCTGCTGGCAAATCCTGCCATGATACGGGTGCTTGTTTTACGGGATGAGAACCAGGTGGAGGGCTTGCCATTAAAGACAATCCTGGACAACCAGCCTCTGCCTGCCGATTTACTGGAGCGCGCTTCACGGGAGGAATGTACGCTCGAAATTTCGCTTCGCCCAAATCGCGCTCCATTCCTGCTGTCGTTGAGCCCGATCTTCTCAGATGGCCGGAAGGTGTTGATTGCCGGGGTGGCCCATGATTTGAGTGAACAGAAACACCAGCAGGAAGCCATTCAAAAGGCTTACAATGAGTTGCAGGTGGTTTATCGTCAGTTGGAGGAACTTAATGAACAATTGGAGCAAAAGGTTGAGCAGCGCACCGGAACATTAAAGGATGCCTATCGCCTATTGGAAGAGCAGAATAAAATGTTACAAGAACTCGACCAGTTGAAAAGTGATTTTGTCTCGATGGTTTCACATGAACTGCGCACACCACTCACAAGCCTGAATGGCGGACTGGAACTATTGCTCAAGCGAAAAGGCCACAATTCCGCTGACAGGGAACCCCTCGTTCTCATGAAGAGCGAGGTCCAGCGGTTGACGCGGTTTGTC
>CAIQQN010000237.1 GCA_903873975.1 uncultured Anaerolineales bacterium | reverse complement strand
CCCACGTTGCGCATAGCGGCTATTATCCCGGAGGCGATTCCCAGGTGCCACGGTGGCACGCTTCCCATGATTTCACTGTTGTTGGGGCTCTGAAACATTCCCACCCCCAGGCCGATGATAGCGAGACGCCAGACGACATCCCAGACATCGTCGGAGGCATTCAAGCCGCTCATGAGGTAAAGGCCCACGGCACCGATACACATTCCTAAGACCGCGAAGACCCTCGTGCCAAACCGGTCTGACATTGCCCCGCTCACAGGGGCCACAAACATAGTAGCTAGGGGTGAAGCAATCAATGCCAGTCCCACCTTGAGTATGCTGAAATGCAGCACGAATGTCAGATAGAAAGGTGTAAGGAACACAATCGCGTATAGAGCCGTGAAATTAAAAAGTGCGCTAATGCTAGCGAAGCTAAACCGCCGATTGTTGAAAAGCGCAAGGTTAAGCATGGGCTGCGCAGAGGTTCGCTCTATCCAGAAAAACAGCGCGCCGAACACAACCGCAATTCCCACAAGGGCAATTGACCTGGGCGATGCCCACCCCCAGGTCTCTCCCTGATTAGCGTAGAGGAGCAAGCTACTCAAGAAGATAAGTGCTGTCAAAGCCCCGACCACATCTAGCTTCTGCCCGGGTTTTGTGGTGCTTCTGGGTATAACACGGGACCCCCAGACTACAGCAGCGATGCCAATGGGTACGTTTACGAAGAAAACATAGTGCCAGCTCAGGTATTGCGCGATTAAGCCGCCAAAAGTCGGCCCGAGGCCCAGGCCTGCCGCGATGCTTATGGCATATATACCCATGGCCCTGCCGCGCTCGAAGGGCGGGAAAGCCGCGGTAATGATGGCGTAGCCCACAGACATCATCATGCCCGCTGCAAGACCCTGGAGGCCTCTAAATGCGATAAGCATCCAGATGCTCTGCGAAATACCGCAGAGGATTGAGGCAACTACGAAGGAAGCCACGCCGGCTAGAAAAACCTTTTTGTATCCGACCATGTCTCCCAGCCGACCATATAGCAAGATAAGGCAACTGATGGTCAGCAGATAGATTGTTGGCACCCATTGCGCTGTCGAGATGTCAGTCTTGAAGTATCCGGTAATATCGGGGAGTACGGTGTTAACGATGCTACCATCTACAGGGCCCATGAAGCTGCCCAGCATCACTGCTGCCAGTATAAGCCATTTAGCTTCAAGGCCCCGTTTTGTCGCGAGGCTGGTATTGTCTGACATGCTTAACTACAATATAGCATAAACGGCGAGCATAGGAGACACAAGGCCTGTATTATTTACAGCGAATCTTCTTACTGACGCCCGCTTTTTGAAAGTTAGGAACTAAAGCACTGAGCCTGCATGCTCCCGAACCAATCCCGGAGCAGCACTACAATAGACGCGCATTAAGAAATAAACGATACTCAAACTACGCCCAGTGTTATAGAGCGTTCGGTCCAGGATATTAGACTTCCACAAGCACCTTATCGCCTTCGACCTTCACCGGGTATGTCTTGATGGCCCTGGGTCGCCGCATCAGTTTCGTTACCGCAACAACTACCCCCGGCCAGTTAGTCCAACGAATTACGCTGCCATCCTTAAGCTCGAACTGGGAAGCATGTAGAGGGCAGGTAACCACAGTGCCCTCCAGTTTGCCTTGCGCCAGTTTCCCGCCCATGTGTGGGCACGTGCTCTCAGCTGCATAGAACTTGCCCCCCACCTTGGCTAGCAGAACGTCTCGTCCGCCGGCTTTTACTTCCTTCATCTGCCCGTCTTTCAGGCCGTCTACCTTCAGGACTTCAACATATCCAGCCATGATCCCCTCCTTCTTTCTTCCGGCATTCAACAACATCGCGCTTGGTCAAATGACCTTTTCCTCCCTGCATACCCTGTAATTGTCATCACCCGCCATCAGCTCATGTTTGCACATTTCGTACCTTTGTCTCCCCTTTTCCCACAGCTCTTTCTCCTTTTTAGAGGAGACTATTAGATGAGGAACTTTTGTAGGTTTGCCCTCTTCGTTCAAGGCAACCATTATGAAATGTGCAGCCAAT
>CAIQQN010000236.1 GCA_903873975.1 uncultured Anaerolineales bacterium | reverse complement strand
GGGGTCGATCTATGGGGGACTGCCCATCCCGATCCTGTGTAAATAAAAGACGCTGAAAGTTCCTGAGCATATCCACCGTATCACGAGGTAAAAGCCTGTTCGTAGCCGGATTCGCAGCAGCAGATTCCAACGCCTGGAATATCCGAATGGCCATGGCATCCTGGGTATAACCAGGCAGCTTAAAAATTTGGGAAAGGTTGTAAATAATCTCACGTTGTGCCTGGGCCCGGGCATGATTCATTTTCCGCATTATTTCAAGATCATATTCGGCGTTGGTCAGTTCGGTCTTCTTTTGCCATTGGGAACGCCAATTATCAAACCGTTGTTCCGGAATAGTGCTGTCGATCGGCTTGAAATCCGAGAAACCAACTTCGATCACTTTAATCCCCCGATCCCGTAATGGCTTGGGATTATGCAATTCCCGGACATCTAGAATGATATATTCATCGGCATTGAATATATCGCCTTCCGAAGGGAATCTGCCATCTTTCCGCTGCACAAATTGGTATGATAGAACGCCAAGATTAATTACATTCCGTTTGAATTCCGGTTTAAACCGGTCATAAAGGTAGCACTCCTGCTCGGGGCGATCCAATGAGTACAACTGGTCATACGACACCCGGGATAATTCATCCAATAAAACCGAGACCGCTACTTGTGCCGGGAGATCTGTCCATTTTTCCAGGTTCCCGTCCCTGGTATTGCGAGGTTGAGATATCAGTGCTGCAATAATATGATTTTCATCGAAAGCAAACGGTGGACGATTACTCGAAGGATGTTCGAATGACCACTCATAGGTGCGGGGCGGCTTTTGATTCTGAATATCTGTGTAAATCTCGTTTGCATCTTCCTTATCAATCTGGTCTTTAATTCCTATTATTTTCTTTGTATCCCGGTCAATCGTCATGACACGCAAACCATTGCCTTTTATGTCGATTACAGTCATCACTTCTGGTAACTGACCAAGAGTAAAGGTTATATTTACATTGGTTTCCAATTCAATTCCATCACTCGTAAAACCACGCACTTTTTTTATCATTCGGAACTGTTTACGCAAATCTACAGAACCCCGAATTCTCTCTCCGGGGCGAAGAAAACCAATGCCCGGGCCCAAGGCCCGGATAGGCGAATGACGCCCAACAGGTGATTTAGTCCTGTTTGAAAGGTTTATTATTGCGGGGAGCGATCTACTCTCCAAAACAATCGCACTCGATAAATCCACCGACGCCAGAGATGCAAACCTGGCTTTGACCGACTCATCAAAAACCTCCTCATCCTTTCTGGTGATCAATTCACCATTCTTGACAAATACTGCCGGTCCATGCAAATTTGATATATACTCGACCAGACGCTCATAAACTTGCTGCCTTTCATGAGGATTCTGAGCCGGGAGAACAAAGAGAGAGACCCATTTCAGGATGATAAAATAACAACCCAGAAAGACAATTCCATTGATTACCAATAAAATCAATGCTTTGGGAGTATCCGTGGAGGTTGGAATGAAACGTCGCGTCAAAATCAATTGAATAAAGGCTATCATAAAACGCAAGACCACCAGGAATTCCGAGCGAAATGAAACCACAAATGTGATGAGGAAAGTAACCCCGATAAATCGTGGCAAAAAATCAGGCCGTTCATAAAAGCGTTTCCCATCATCCATGTTGCGTCTCAACCTGTTCGCTCGAGTCAAACACTTCCATTAGTCTATCATCCACTGCTTCCTGCAAAAATCCATAAGCTTTCCAACATCGAAAGGCTCGAAAATCATGTAATAATAGACGGATCTTTTCGCAGTCCTCTGTAAAAGAGTATATACTTACTCATTCCTGATTGTCAAGCAGTGTTTTCTGCGGCTTCATGGCTTTTGCAAAGTCTGAAAGCTTGGTAACCCCCACCCTCTGACACCGACCACTATTAGCCACATGACCAATTCTCATTCTTTTCTCCAAATTGCTTCATCCACTATCATCGAGGCGCTGCGTTCATCCTTGCCCATTGTCGCCCTCGAATCGACCGTCATCACGCACGGACTGCCGCGCCCGCAAAACCTTGTTCTGGCGCGCGACATGGAACGTACTGTCCGCGAGAACGGCGCAACACCCGCCACCATCGCCATGCTGGATGGGAAAGTCCATATTGGTCTGACCGATGAGGAACTGGAGCGGCTGGCAAATGAGACAAATGTCCGTAAGATCAGCTGCCGGGACTTCGCGATAGCCATCATCAAAAAAGAAAGCGGCGGGACGACCGTGGCCGGGACAATGTTTGCCGCACAGCGGGCCGGGATACGCGTCCTTGCCACAGGTGGGATCGGAGGCGTCCACGAGGTGCAGACACTGGATATTTCCTCCGATCTGCTCGCCCTGTCCAACACGCCGATGATCGTGGTCTGCGCCGGGGCAAAAGCCATCCTGGATTTACCCGCCACGCTGGAATACCTGGAGACGATGGCCGTCCCGGTCATCGGTTATGGGACTGACGAATTCCCCGCTTTCTACTCCCGCCAGAGCGGCCTCCCTGTGAGCGCACGGTTGGACTCGTCACAGGAAATCGTCGAGTTTGCCAAAGAGCATTGGGAGGTGGGGATGAAGTCCGCGGTGCTGGTCTGCCAGCCGCTTTCGCCCGAAGAGGAACTTCCCCGCGAAAAAGTGGGGAGCTCCGTCCAAAGAGCTCGCCAACAAGCCCATGAGGAGGGCATCCACGGACAAGCACTAACCCCCTTCCTGCTGGCAAGGATGGCCAAATTGACCGACGGTGCGTCCTTAAAAGCCAACCTAGCACTCCTGCTTAACAATGCCCGGCTGGCAGCGCAAATTGCAAAAGAATTCTCTACTACGTTTCAATAAAATATCTGAACTGGACCAACCTAAAAGTAAAGGGAAAAAGACGATTTGGACCAAATATTTACACAGAACCTACAAGGTATCGGAAAAGAATGCCTAGATATATTGGGCGAGGTAAAAAAGACCTTCGTCCATTTCTTATCGCGTCGGTGTCTGGCTTGGCCAACGCGTATCAGAGGGACGCGGTGTCCAGGAGGACACCAGGGTGTGGGTCACGCTGGGGGTCAGTGTAGGAGTAGGGGTCAGGGAGGGTGGCGGCGAGACAGTCGCTGTAGGTGGTTCGCCCATCACATGGAACTCACCCAGAACCTTCCAGTCCGTCCCAACAAAAAAGACAAGCTGGTATATTCCGGGCAGCCATTGTTCGGCCGGAAGATCCATTTCATCCTGTCCATAACCACCAGTACCACCTGACCAGATATCTGTCTTAGATTTATCGCTCAACATTTGACCGTTCTGGTACCAAATCGAAGTAAACTGAGACCCGTCCGTCATGGAATCATAAGAATAGGTGACGTAGACACGGCTAAGCGGATTCTGGAAGACCCTTTGCGGGTTTATCGCCAGTCTATCCTTCACAGACAGCGAAAATACCAACGGGCTGAAGACTGCCGCGGGGTTAGGCGTGACCAAGCTCTTGAACTGAACCTCGATGGCGATTGGCAAGAACGGTGTCCCGGTAGCCGTTGGGGTGTCACTAATTTCCGGGGTCAGCGAGATGGTAGGCGTTAACGAAATGGTCGGGGACAGGCTGCTGGTGGGCGTTAGCGAAATAGTCGGGCTTGGCGAAGGTGATGGACTGGGCGGAAAGTAATGGTAAGAGACCGGTTCACCAAATCGACCCAACAAGGAGGCAAATCCAACCAAAACCACTGAAAGAATGATCGCCCTCCAGCCAGCTGCCACCTGCCTGCGGCGTAAGCGGAAATAAACCATCTTGCGCCCTTTCCGAATGAGGCGAACCCCGCTCCAGGCGCTAAGCAGAGCGCCCAGGATGAGTACGATCATCGCCATAACTACTGCAGCGCGAATATTCAGATTCATCTGATTGGATTATACCTTCTTGACGCCCGCCGCGGAACGTGCTACATTTTTCCCATGCTCACATTTCTCAAACTTGGCGGGTCGCTTATCACCGATAAAACCCGCCCTTACACGCCTCGCCTTGATAAACTGGACGACCTGACAATCCAGATCGCTGTAGCGTTGCAGGAAAATAAGGAATTGCGCCTTGTGCTCG
>CAIQQN010000235.1 GCA_903873975.1 uncultured Anaerolineales bacterium | reverse complement strand
GCTGTGTTCGGCGAGTCATCTCGCCGAACCGGTCGATGGCAGCTTGATGCTGCCTCGACTCGTGGCGGCTTGGCCCATGGGGCTCCCCTGGCGGGGACGATGTGCTTCGCGAAAGCCGCCTCGGCTAGAAGAAGATCTTGGGGTGTTGCGGGCGATAGAACCGCCCGCAACACCCCAAACCCCGAGTTTGTGAAATCCCTGCACCCTTTTCGCCTATTTCTTTCTTTTCTTACCTTCCTCTTACAACCCCATGCTATAATGCCCCCGAAAGGGACGATACTCCATGCTCCAGAAATTTGTCAAAACCTTCGGGGGCGACCCCAATAAACGCGAAATCGAAAAGACCACCGACCTCGTCGAGCAGGTCAACGCGCTCGAAGCGGAATTCGAAGCCCTGAGCGACGAGGCGCTGAGAGCAAAGACGGACGAATTCCGCTCCCGGCTCTCCACGGAAATTGAAGGGGTGGAGGAAGATAAGGAACGCCAGGATATCGAAAAAGCTGTCCTGGATGAGATCCTGCCTGAAGCTTTTGCGGCGGTACGCGAGGCTGCCAAACGCACCATCGGCCAGCGCCACTACGATGTGCAACTGATCGGCGGGATCGTCCTGCACCAGGGCAAGATCGCCGAGATGCGCACCGGCGAAGGCAAGACCCTGGTGGCCACGCTCTCGCTCTACCTGAACGCGCTGACCAGCCGGGGTGCCCACTTGGTGACGGTCAACGATTACCTGGCCCGGCGGGACGCCCGCTGGATGGGCGCGATCTATCATTTCCTCGGCCTGTCGGTGGGCATCCTGCAGATGGCCGCCGCCACCGAGAACGGCAAGAAAGCCTTCCTGTACGACCCGGAGAAAAAGTCCCCGCATGAAGACCAGGATGAGATGCGCCTGGTGGAGCGCGGCGAAGCCTACGCGGCTGACATCACCTATGGGACCAACTCCGAGTTCGGCTTCGACTACCTGCGGGATAACATGGTTTACCGGCTGGAAGATAAAGTCCAGCGCGGCCACTATTACGCCATTGTGGACGAGGTGGATAACGTGCTGATCGACGAAGCGCGCACCCCGCTGATCATCTCCGGCCCGGCTTCGGGCAACGTGGAGTGGTACGGCAAGATGGCGGCGCTGGTGCGCCAGTTGAAGCCGGAAGATTACGATGTGAGCGAGAAGGACCGCGCCGTTTCCCTGACCGAGATCGGCACCGCCCACATGGAACAATTGCTCGGCCAGCCGCTGCGCGACCCCGACCGCCCCGAAGACGTGACGCCCGAACAGGCCCACCTGCTGGGCTTTTTGGAACAAGCCCTGCGCGCCCAGCACCTTTTCAAACGCAACAAGGACTACCTGGTGCAGGGCGGCAAGGTGATCATCGTGGACGAGTTCACCGGCCGCCTGATGCCGGGACGGCGCTGGAGCGATGGCCTGCACCAGGCGGTGGAAGCCAAGGAAGGGGCGCGGGTGGAGCCGGAGAACGTAACCTACGCCACCATCACCCTGCAAAATTATTTCCGCATGTACACCAAGCTGGCCGGCATGACCGGCACGGCACTTACCGAGGCGGAAGAGTTCGACAAGATATATAAACTGGCGGTCCTGCCCATCCCCACCAACCTGGAATACCAGGCTTTCGGGTCCGGCGCGCCGCTGGTGGAGGTCAAGGCCAAGGACGAGGAGGGGTACGCGTATGCCTACTTCGCCCGCAACGATGATCCCGAGCAGGAGGTGGTCTTCTGGCGGCGCAAAGATTACCCGGATGTCATCTACCGCAGCGTGGAAGCCAAACTGCGGTCGCTGGTGCGCGAGATCGTGCTCTATCACAGTATGGGGCGCCCGCTGTTGGTGGGCACCACCTCAGTGGAAAGTTCGGAACGCCTGTCGAACCGCCTGCGGGCTGAACCGGTGCGCCGCCTAATGCAAATCCTGCTGCTGCGCGCCGCCTGGATGGAAAAGAACGACCGCATAGAGGACGGGCGCATCATCCCGGAACTCCAAGCGCTCAACGAACCGATCGAACAACTGCGCCCTGAAGACCTGCGCCCGATGGCGAAGGAACTTGGCCTTTCGCTCAACCCCGAAGAGCAGGCCAACCTGACCCGCCTGCTGGGTATCCTCGGCCTGGCCGCCGAAGATGAACCCAGGCTAAGGGCAGTACTACAGGGCGGAGTGTCGCACCAGGTGCTGAATGCACGCAAGCACACCGAGGAAAGCCAGATCATTGCCGGTGCGGGAGCCTTTGGCGCGGTGACGATCGCCACCAACATGGCCGGGCGCGGGGTGGACATCAAATTGGGCGGCGACCTGGCGGAAGAGGTGATCGCAGCGGTGGCGCGCGTGCTGCGCAAGGCCGGGTACAAAGACCCGTACGACATGTCGCTGCAGGAACGCCGCGAGGCCCTGCAAAAAGCCGACCCGGCTCTCTTCGGCATCTACGAGGCCGAAGTGAAACACTTCCTGCAATATTTCGATGATATGGAACGCGTGCGCACACGCGGCGGCCTGCACGTAATCGGCTCCGAACGCCACGAGGCGCGCCGCATCGATAACCAACTGCGCGGCCGCGCTGCCCGCCAGGGCGATCCCGGTTCGTCGCGCTTCTACCTGTCCCTCGAAGACGACCTGATGCGCATGTTCGGCGGCGACCAGGTGCAGGGCGTGATGGAGCGCTTCCAGATCGACGACGACTATCCCATGCAGCACCGCATGGTGACCAACATGATCGAGCAGTCACAACACAGGGTGGAGGGCGCCAACTTCGACGTGCGCAAGCACCTGCTCGAATACGATGATGTGTTGAATGCCCAGCGCCAGCGCATCTACGACCAGCGCAACCGGGTCTTTGAGAAGGAAGACCTAGTGGAGGATGTGAACGAACTCCTGAGGCAGGAAGTGAAGCGGCGGGCCGAGGAAGCGAAGGCAAGCGAGGAATATTGGCGCCTGCTGGCCTGGCTGGACCAGATCCAGCCGCCCTTCAACACCCCGGACGGCATCTTCCCGTCCTATACATACAAACTCCTGCTGGAAGAACTTAACACTTCGACTGCGCTCAGTGCAGGCACTTCGGCTGCAGACCTGGCTACCGCACTGCGGGACCTGTCCAGGCGTTCCCTGCAGGCCGACCAGGTGCACTTCCTCAACACCGTGCTAGAGCAGATAGACCACACGGGTGAGAACCTGGATCCCCAGGTTGAAGAGCGGATCGAGGCGCTGGATACCGCCCTGGATGGCCTGGCCGACAACAGCGAAAACGAGACGCGCCGCCCTAACGCCATCCTGGATGAACTCTCCAGCCTGGTGCGCGTGCCCTTCCGGCTGGAGGCGGCCCAACTGACGCAACTGGCCGGCGACCCGAAAGACCTGTCAGAGGAACTGCATGCCCAGGTGGAGGAGTATGTCACCTCCATGAATATCGTCCGGCTTGCCAACACGATCGAATTCCGGCTGGGCGAATCGCTCGGACTGAACGTGTCCGAACTGCAGGAACTCGAGTGGGAGGAGGTGGCAACCAAGATCGAAGAAGGCGTGCGGAAAGTGCTGGAGGGGCGCGAAGAGAAACTGCTTGGAGCAGACGGGCAAATCGGGCGCGATATCGACTCTGCCCTCGAGCGCCTGCCTGAGGACAATGAACAGAACAGGTACCGCCTGCTGGGGTTGGTCGCACAGGGCACAAGCACCTCCTTTGACGCGAAAACCCACCGCCAGGTGCGCCAGATCTTCACCCGCCTGCACTATGTCCACCAGGCAGGAGAACTACTGGCAAACCGTTCCGCTGCCACCCTGGAGGAGGATGTGCTGGAGCACTTGCAACAGGCACAAGAAGCCCAGCGGGATGCCTGGGGTCAGAGCGAACTGACCCGCCTGGGTGAAAACGCTCCAGCGCTTCCGGCGCAGGAGGTTGGCCGCCAGGTGCAGAGCCAGATCTACCGCCAGGTACTGCTGGGGGCGATCACCGAACTGTGGGTGGACTACCTGACGCGGGTGGAGGCGCTGCGCGTTTCCGTCGGTCTGGAGGCCTATGCCCAGAGCGATCCGCTGGTAAAATATAAAAGCCAGGCCTCGGAAATGTTCCAGGCTCTGCTGGCCGAGATCCGCGCGGGCGTAATCGGGCGTATTTTCCTGTACCAACCACGCGGTGCAACGGCCCAGGTGGAAACAGTGGCAGAGGCAAAGTCCGAACCCGCGACGGCGACCGTTGCGGTGCAAAGTACAGATAAAAAGAGGAAACGTCACAGGCATTAATGGACAATCCGACCGATTTCTACAAGAGCCTGCCCAAGGTGGAACTCCACCGTCATCTTGAGGGGAGCCTGCGCCTCAGGACGATGCTGGAAATTGCCCGCTCCAGCGGGATCATGGTTCCCGTAAGCACGGGACCTTTGAGCAGCCTTGTCCAGGTGCAGACAAGCGAACTCCACACCTACCAAAATTTCCTGGCAAAATTCAACACACTGCGGATGTTCTACCGCTCGCCGGAGGTCATTCACCGGGTCACCCGCGAAGCCGTGGAGGACGCGGCGAATGACAATGTGCGTTATCTTGAACTGCGATTTACACCGGTGGCTTTGAGCCGCGCTGAACGTTTCCCGATGGGCGACGTAATGGACTGGGTCTGCGATAGTGCCGACAAGGCAGCCAGGGAATTCGGCTTAATTGTCAGACTGATCGCCTCGGTCAATCGTCACGAGAGCGTGGAACTGGCCGAACAGGTGGCCTGGCTGGCCGCTGACCGGACCGGACACGGTATTGTGGGGCTGGACCTGGCCGGGAACGAGACCGAATTTTCAGCGGTGCCTTTCCTAGGTGTTTTCAGAGAAGCCCACCTGTCCGGGCTAAAACTAACCGTCCATGCCGGAGAATGGGGGGGCGCGGCCAATGTGCGTGAAGCGCTGGAGATGCTCAAAGCTGACCGAATCGGCCACGGCGTGCGCATGATGGAAGACCTGAATACGGTGGCTTTGGCGTGCGAGTGTGGTACGGTTTTTGAGGTTTGCGTGACGAGCAACTACCAGACCGGTGTGGTCCAATCCCTGCAGGAACACCCGATCATGAAAATGTTGAAGGCGGGGCTGAAGGTCACCATCGGCACCGATGACCCGTCCATTTTGCGAATTACCCTGACCGACGAATACCATCATATTTGCGAAGACCTGGGAATGGAGCACAAAGTCCTCAAGGAATGCATCCTGGCCGGGGCAAAGGCCAGTTTCCTGCCAGAGGCTGAACGCGATCAACTAGTGATGCAACTTCGGAAAGAATTGGTGCTATGAAGAGCAGCGCCCACATAGGCCGCAAGGATTACAACCCCTGATCTTTGTTCGCCCCCTGTGGGGATAATATCCCCCAAGGCGGGGGTTTCGGAGCCTCACAGCGCCGAAACAGCCGATGGCGGCTTGAAGCCGCCTCGGCTAGAAGAGGAATTTGGGGTGTTGGCGGGCGGCTTTGCCGCCCGCCAACACCCCAAACCCCAAGTAATTAAAAACCGTGGGTGAGGGCAAACTTGCCAAAGGAGATCAAAATGTCCAAAGATTTCTTCAAATCCCGTGATGTGCTAAAGGTTGGGGAAAAAAAATACACCATCTATCGCCTCGAGGCGCTGGAAAAAGCCGGGTTGACGAAACTTAACCGCCTGCCATACTCCATCCGCATCATGCTCGAGGCGGCGCTTCGTCAATGCAATGACCGCGAGATCACGCAGGAGGATGTGCGGAATATTGCGGCCTGGACCGCCAGCCCCTCCCCAGCAGGAGGGGGACGCCCCGGCATCCCCTTCCTGCCGGCGCGGGTGGTGATGCAGGACTTCACCGGCGTCCCGGCTGTGGTGGACCTGGCAGCCATGCGGGCGGCGGTGGCCCGCCTGGGCGGCAACCCAAAGAAAATCAACCCGCTCGTACCCGTGGATCTGGTGATCGACCACTCGGTGCAAGTGGACTTCTTTGCTACCACCGATGCACTGCAGCGCAATGCCGAGATGGAGTTCCAGCGCAACCGTGAACGTTACGAGTTCCTCAAGTGGGGCCAGAAGGCGTTCAGTAATTTCCGGGTTGTCCCGCCTGCCACCGGCATCATCCATCAAGTCAACCTGGAATACCTGGCACAAGTGGTGATGGTTGACAGGACTGCGGAGGTCCTGTTCCCCGACACGCTGATCGGCACCGATTCGCATACGACGATGATCAACGGCCTGGGCGTGGTGGGTTGGGGCGTGGGCGGCATCGAGGCCGAAGCCGTGATGCTCGGCCAGCCGATGGACATGCTCCTGCCAGACGTGATCGGCTTCAAACTGCAGGGCAAACTCAAAGAAGGCCTCACTGCCACCGACCTGGTACTCACCGTTACGCAGATGCTGCGCAAGAAGGGGGTGGTGGACAAGATCGTCGAGTTCTTCGGGCCCGGCCTGGACAGCATGTCCCTGCCCGACCGCGCCACCATCGCCAACATGGCACCCGAGTACGGTGCGACGATGGGCTTCTTCCCGGTGGACCTTGAGACACTGCGCTACATGAAGCTGACCGGCCGCCCGGCGGATGTGCTCGAACGGACAGAAGCCTACTGCCGCGCGCAGGGATTGTTCCGAGAAGCGAACACCCCGGACCCGGAATATACGGATACGCTCGAACTGGACCTGGGATCCGTGGTGCCGTCCCTGGCTGGCCCCAAACGCCCTCAGGACAGGGTGGCTCTCACTGACATGAAATCCGTGTTCCAGAAAGCGCTGACCGCGCCGGTCAAGGAGCGCGGCTTTGAACTCAAACCCGAAGCGGTTAACCACAAAGGAAGAGTGGGCACCAACGGCGGTTCCTACGAAATCGGGCATGGGGCGGTGGTCATCGCAGCCATCACCTCCTGCACCAATACCAGCAACCCGTCCGTGATGGTAGCGGCAGGGCTGGTGGCCAAAAAGGCGGTTGAGAAGGGGCTGAGGGTCAAGCCGTATGTCAAGACCAGCCTGGCGCCCGGCAGCCGGGTGGTCACTGATTATCTCAAGCAGGCCGACCTGCTGGAACCCCTGTCCAAACTGGGATTCAACGTGGTCGGGTACGGCTGCACCACCTGCATAGGCAACAGCGGCCCGCTGCCCGGGGAGGTGGCCAAAGCTGTTATCGGGTCGGACCTCGTGGCGGCGGCGGTCATCTCGGGCAACCGCAACTTCGAAGGGCGCGTCCATCCGCTGGTCAAGGCGAACTATCTGGCCTCGCCGCCGCTGGTGGTGGCCTATGCCCTGGCTGGTACCGTGGATATCGACCTTTCCAGCGAACCGATCGGCATGGGCAAGGACGGGCCGGTCTTTCTCAAGGACCTCTGGCCGACATCGCAGGAAGTGGCCGAAGCTGCGCTGTCGAGTGTCAGCAGCAGCATGTTCTCCGACGAGTATGCCAGCGTGTTCGAAGGTTCGGAGATGTGGAAAGATATCAAGGTGGCTGAAGGCGATCTGTACCAATGGGATGAGGCTTCCACTTATATCCAGCATCCCCCCTTCTTCCAGAGGCTGACGCTGGATGTGCCGCATATCACCAATATCCAGGGGGCGCGGGTACTGGCCCTGCTGGGCGACTCAATCACGACCGACCACATTTCCCCGGCCGGCAACATCGCCGCCGACAGCCCGGCCGGCAAGTACCTGCAGGAGCAAGGCGTGCAGGTGCGGGACTTCAACTCGTACGGTTCACGGCGCGGCAATGACCGCGTGATGGCACGCGGCACCTTCGCCAATATCCGCCTGAAGAACCTGATGGTCGCTCCCAAAGAAGGGAACTGGACAAAATTCCAGCCCTCCGGCGAGGAAATGAGCATCTTCGAGGCGGCCATGAGATACATGGCGGAAGGCATCCCGGCAATTGTGCTGGCTGGCAAGGAATATGGCACCGGCTCCAGCCGTGACTGGGCTGCCAAAGGCCCGATGCTGCAAGGGGTGAAGGCCGTGATCGCCGAGTCGTTCGAGCGCATCCATCGCTCCAACCTGGTGGGGATGGGCGTGCTCCCGCTGCGCTTCCTGGACCGGCAAAATGCTGAGACGCTTGGTCTGAAAGGTGAGGAGGTCTTTGACTTCGAGGGCATGAACGATAAAATGGCACCGAGGAGCATCGTCACCGTGAGGGCCAGGAAGGGTGACGGCAAGGAGATCGTTTTCAAGGCGCAAGCCCTGCTGAACACCGATGTGGAGGTCAATTATTTCCGCAACGGTGGGATCCTGCACACCGTGCTGAGAAACCTGGTCAAATAAAAGTGCAAAAAAAGAAGGGCGCGGAGGTGCTCCGCGCCCTTCTTTTCGTTTCTTTCCACCCCAACCCCGTCCAATTCAGATTCTTAAGTGTAATCACGTGCGATTTTGATCGTTTCAATGCGCCCGTTAACATAGCTGTGGAGGATGCCATCCATTCTCAGGCGCTCGTCGGATCCATACAAGAGGTGAACAGCCTCGAAATCCGGCACGTCATCACTGGTCAGTCCGGCAAGTTGGTCCAGGAAGGTCAGGTCATCCGGGGAGATAGGTTCCGGCGACTCGATGATCCCCCAACAATCCCAGGGGAGCAATTCCACCTTATTGAGCGCGGCCACATCGCGGACAAGGTTGCCGCGCACGAATCCCAGCCCGTGCATGTCGAAGATACCGAAGCACTCCGGGTCGGCCTGACCGCTACGGCACATCTGCCAGGCCCTGCCGCCCACGATGAACTGGTTACGCGGCACGTCCAGCGGGTCGAAGCGAACCTTCAGCTCCCCGCACTGGAAGGCGTCCAGTTGGGCATCCACCAGAACCCAACGGCCTTGGTGGGCATTCCAATATTCGCACACCCAATGGTCTACATAATGATCAGGAAGGAAGTAGGCCCCGAACCCACAGCGCGCCCGGGCGGGCACACCCTGGCGGCGCAAAATCGACACGAGCAGCAGCGAGAAGTCGCGGCAATTTCCGACAATTTTCCTGTTGAGCGGGCGCTCTTCTGTCAGAGGGCGCGGGTCGAGCTCCGACATCCGCGTCAAGCGGCGATCGAGCGAGCGTAGCTGGACTTCAGCCTGGCGTTCCAGCGGGAGGCTGACCCCGTAACGTTCCGCCCAGAAGATGTGGACAGTTGTTCCCTGCACCACCTTGCACAGGTCGGCTATAACGGTGGGCAGGCTCTCCAGGAACTTCGCCTGCGGACCTGGATCGGTCATGCTACCTGGTTGGGAAAAGTAAGTTAAATCAGTCTTCATTCCATTCTCCTGATAGCATGTATATACTCTCCCGTGGCAGGAGAGTCAAGCACGTTTCCATCGCCAAAATGCGGTTCTGGCGGAGAATATATCCAAATAGCCCTGCAAAGCAAGAAATAATTGACAGGCACTTTCACTTCCCCCCGTCGTCTTTAATACTACTTGATCCTGTCAAAGAACTCGTCCTGCAACCGACCAGCCTCTTTGTCATCCTTGATTGCCCGGACGGCCTTTGCCAGAGCGCGGGAGCGGTCAGCGAACCAGACTTCACCCTTTTGGGCCGTGGCGGGATGGCCATCACCGCAGTAATGGGTGGGATGATCCGCATACCACCAGATGCCGACGTAGGTGTCCAAGTCGCGCAGGGGTTTGAGCCGTTCCAGCGGCACGCCTTCGTTGTCAGCGGGCAGGCTCTCGGACCTGACCAGTTCTGGCCGGAGGGCGAGGATCATGCTTGTCTCGCGTTCCCCGGCGTGGTCATCGATGACCGTTTCCCACTGGGCGGCGGTAGAGGGTTCCTCGGCCTGATAAGCTGGCTGCGGGATGTAGACGACATAGTCGCGCCGGCTGGCAAGCTGGATCTGGGCAAAGTAGTGGATCAAGTTGTCATTGCCGCCGTGGGCATTGATGATGACGATCTTCTTCAACCCGTTGCGGGCGATCTCGCGGCAGGTATTTTCCAGAAGGCGGATGATCAACTCCGGCTCGATGCCGACCGTGCCGGGCACATGGCGCGCTTCGAGGATCTGGGTGAAGAAGTAGTCCGGGAAAATTACCGCAGGTTCGAGGTTGGCAGTGCGGCGGCAGAGTTCGCGGCCGATGAACACGTCGGTGCCGATTGGCAGGTGATGCCCGTGGCGTTCGAGGCAGGAGAGCGGCAGCAGGCAAACTTCCTCCGCCTGTTTGACGGCCTCTGGAAACTGGTCTCCGGTCAAATCTTCCCAACGCATGGTATTTCTCCTTTTTTGCCACAATTCCAACGACTAAAGTTGTTACAATTCACTTTATACAAAACGTCCCATCCTGTAAGAGATTCGGGACGGTCTGATCCATCTACTGTTTCTCAAAGATACTGATACTCTCGATATGGAACGTCTGGGGGAAGAGATCAAAGGGCGTGACCTGTACCAACCGGTAACCTCCGGTGATGAGGCGGGCGGCATCGCGCGCCAGGGTGGACGGGTCGCACGAGACATAAGCGATGCTCGCCGGGCCAAGCGCCAGGAGGGCGTCGAGGGCATGCTTTTCCAGGCCGAGGCGCGGCGGGTCCAAGATGATGACGTCCGGTTTTCCATCCAGAGTGGGCAGCACATCTTCCGCCGGAGCCTGGTAGAGTTCAATGTGCTCGAATTCGTCCAGGTTGGCGGTGAAATCCTCACAGGCGGATGGGGAGGACTCGATGCCGATGAGGCCTCCCACGCGCGGGGCGAAGTATGCGCTGAACAACCCGACGCCGCAGTAGACATCCAGAAGAACAGCCCCTGGCGGGACCGGCAAGTGGGCCAGCAAGTGTGCCACCATTTTTCCAGCCAATCCGGTATTGACCTGGAAAAATGAAGCCGCAGAGACATGGAACAACCGGTCATTGACTCCACCCTTGACTCCGTCATTGACTTTCATTATCAGGTGGTCATCGCCTGCCATGACCACAACGTGGTCACCGACGAGGTGCACCACCGACAGATCGGCTTCCAATTCCAGTCCAGGCATCGCGGGGGATGCGGATTCCAGCACCAGCATGGCCTGCTCATCCATGCCCAAGCGCAGGGAGACGCGCTCCAGCCCCAGGCCAGGGTCAAATTCGAGCGCCGGCCAGAGGGCGTTCAGTGGAGGTTCGAGCAGGTGGCACTCGCTGATGGGGATAACGCTCCGGCTATGGGCGTCGATGTAGCCTAATTTTCCAAAGGGCGTCAAATGGAATTGGATGTGATTGCGGTAATTCCATTCAGTTGCTGATGGAACAATCTGTTTCACCGGCGGATGCTCGATCTTGCCGATGCGGGTCAACTGGTCACGCAGGATTTCGGTTTTGGCGGTTAACTGGGCTGGATATGGTAGATGCTGGTAATGACATCCCCCGCAAACGCCAAAATGCCTGCACCTTGGTGTAATCCGCTCAGCAGACGGCTCCAATACCTCGACCAGTTCAGCACGCACGTGGCCACGCTTCTCGTCGACACTGCGAATGCGGACCGTTTCTCCGGGCAAGGTAAAGGGAACAAAAACGGCGCGCCCATCGGGGAGTCGTCCGAGGGCATCGCCGCCGTAGGTCAACTTTTCCAGTTTAACGGTCAGCAGGTCCGAGGTCATGGAAGAGGCGGGGACGAGACATCCACTCCAAAAATGTCCCGTCCCCAAAAGTTCATTTCATAAACAGACCGATGAACTGGTTCTGGAAAATTGCCAGCACAACCAGGATGGCGAAGAATGTCCCGGCCAAGAGACCGATCCGTTTCAGGTCGCGTTTGATGATGGTGTAATCCGGATTGAACTCGACAACTTTCGGTGCCAGGGAAGAGACCTGGCGGGGAGTCTGGCGTTTGTATTTCTTGCTCATAGCATCTCCTAAGGATTTTGAAGTTTCGCAAACACAACAATGCGTTTTTTATCAACCATATACGGATAACAACTGATGAGTGTGACGGTCGGGTCGCTGGAAGCGTTCATCACATCCACCTGACTTGGCTCGACGATGCGCGTTTCAGTGACGAGGTAAATATACTGCTGCTGCATCGTATACAGGATGACCTGGTCACCGGGCTGGAGTTTATCCAGGTCACGGAAGACCTCACCGAAAACGTCATCATGCCCAGACAGTACCACATTACTATTCTGGCCGGGGTCGGCCGAACCGATGTGCTGGCCGACGCCTTTTTTCAACTGCTCCCAGCCGTCGCCCTGGACAATCGGCCAATTATGAATGTTAATGGCCGGAATGTCAATCTGGATGGCCTGCTGAGGTCCTGGTGTAGGCACCGGCAGGTCCGCCAGCGATTGCACCAGCGGGCGCAGGTGTTCCGGGATCTCGGCCTCGTTAAACTGCGCCCCGCCGGCTGCCGATGGCGGCGTATGCCCGCCAGGCAAGATAACCGCGGTGATGAGCGGGGTGGCGGTCGGCGTGTCCTGACGCAGGGCAACGACGACCTCCTGGTTCAAGGTGCGCAGCAAACCGAATCCGTTGAATAGGATGCCGGCCAGCCCGAGAACTGCCAGGACTTCCACGAGCAGCAGGAGACGGTCGAACCAGCGCTTGCCCGCCGAATGCGAGGCGGGGCTGGCTGAACCCGCCTCCTGCCCTTCGACCGGAAGCTGGGTACGCCATTCGTCGAGGACTGCCGGTGGCAGGTCCGGTGCAAGGCGGACGGCACGACCCGTGCGGCGGAAGCGCTCCAACCGTTTCTGGCGGGAGTTGTGGCGCTTGTCCAATAGCAGATGGCGCAATTCCTGTTCCGAAAGATCTTCCGGTCGCTTCGGATTCGTCACGGGCGTGATTATACCGCACCTGCCGCGCCGTTCTCGGGTGGAAAAATTGGCTCTGTGGGAATTTCCTCGCCACGGGGCTGCCCCGAGAAACAAAAACTGGATGTGACAACCCATCGAATTGCGTTTATAATGGGTTTGTCCTATCTAAACTGTGCTTGAAAGACCGGCACAGGCTTTTTCGCCAAAAAGGAGGTTCCTATGGCTTTCAGTTTTACCAACAAACGTGGTGTCACTTACTTCCTGCATGCCAGGAGTACAATCACCAAAACCGGCAAGACCCAGACACTCTACTTCTTCTCGAAGGAAAAGAAGACTGGTGTCCTGGAGGTTGTCCCCGCCGGTTACAAAGTGAGTGAGACAGTCAATGGACTGCCGGTGCTGAAGAAAGTCTGAGGCAGAAATATAATCAAAGGCTCCCCTGATGGGGAGCCAATTCTTTAAGGGGCCAGACCGGCCGGGTTGAAACAGGGTTGGTAATCCGCACCAACGATAAAGATATAGTTTATATCTGCTTGCATCGGGGCGGTGACAAAGGCTGCCGGGGGCAGGCTGAGCACGTTCAGCAGCAAACTGACACGGCTCATGTCGGGGGTAACGGCCAGGTCATAGAGAAGGGAATTGACATAGTCCTGCCGGTCGGCAATGGCAAGACGGGTGTTATAACCAACGTAGTTCAAGCGCTCGGCGGCCAGGGAGTCCCAGCCTGGGTTGGGCGTCCCGTTGCGGATTTCGACGGTCAAGGCTTCAGCCTCGGTGGGTTGGGGAGCGGGCGATAGCGCCTGCTGAAGCATGGACTGGATGGCGGGTGCATTGGGAAGCAATACGCTGGCGCCTCCGGGGGTCATCCAGCTGGTAACGTCGTCCCGCCCGATATAGTAACTGCGGATATTGGCATTGGTCAGATGCAGAGCCAGCGGGGCGAGTTGCAGGAGATCTGACAGCGTCAGGTCAGTAATTATCGAGGAACTGAAATCGTTGTAAAGTTCCGGGATCTTGCTGATGGAGCCGGTTTGCAGGGCGCGCGTGTAGAGGGCGCGCAGCACTTCCTGTGAACGGCGGCCGCGATCGAAATCGCTGGATTTTTTGCGCGAACGGGCATACCATAATGCCAGGTCACCGTCCATGTGGACAACACCCGGGCCGACTGTGTAAAGGGCCCAGTTGTTTTCATCGTTTGGGTCAAAGCCGGGGTTAATCAGGTGCCAGTCGGTGTATGAGCAAAAGACCGGTACGTCAATACCGCCCAATGTATCCACAATACGGCGGAAGCCATCGAAGTCCACAATTGCCAGATGGTCAATACGGAGTCCCAGGTTGTAGAGGATGGTATCCTTGAGCAGGGCAAAGCCTCCGCCAGGATAGTTATATTGGGGCATTTCGCCATACTCGTAGGCCGTATTGATGCGGTCCATCATGCCGCTGTTGGGAATGGGAATGTAGACATACAGGTCGCGCGGCACGGAGATGAGCGCCACTTGCCCAGAGGCTGGACGGATAACGGCTATGATGATGGTATCGGTCCGGAAGTAGGTCTGACCGGGGCGCTTGTCGGAGCCGAGCAAGAGGTATGTGACCGTATCATTGGCGGTCAAGGGCAGTGCCGGGTCCGGCGCATAAGGCGGGACGTAAAATGACTGCGGTGTGGGCGTGAGGGGTATTAAAGCATTGGGATCGAAGGTGGCTGTGGCCTCCAGCGGCAGTGGTGTGCTGATAGAGGTGGGTGGGGAGACGGAGGTTTCAGAATCGGCGATCGGTTGAAAGGGGGTTGGGGTGGGTGTGGCGTCCGCTGGCACGGTGACCAGGTAAAGGGTGGTGGGCGTGGCGAGGGGCGCTGGCGCAGGAACCTGGATTCCGCAGGCAGAAACCGTGATCAGGATCAGACAGGCAAGGTTGATAATTCGAGAACGCATAGTGAAAAGTATGATCAATATCCCACCCAAATATCATGGATAAGGTATATTGGTTGCTGTGGGTGTAGGTGAGGGAATGGCTGTGTTGGAGGCTGTGGTGGTTGGCGTAATGGTCCAAGTGGCCCAAGGTGTGTCGGAGGGTGGGAAGGAGTAGGTCGGCGTGTCGGTCAGCGTGGGAGAGCCCGTGAAGGTCGGCGTGGGGGTGTGCGGAGCCCAAGGCGGGACGTAAAGTCGCTGCCCGGTATGGATAGTGGAACTGGTCAGACAGTTGGCGCGCTGAATATCCATGTAGGGAATGCCATAGATCTGGCCCAGGTGGTAGAGTGTATCACCGTGCTGGACGATGTAGATGATCCAGGTGCGCGGTGCACCGCACGAGACAGGGGTGCGGGTGGGCGTGGGCAGGGGCGGAAGGTAAACCACCAAACCAGGCAAAAGGGCGGCTGAGCCCAGACAGTTGGCCTGGCTGATCTCGGCACTGGTTTTCTTATACCTCTGAGCCAATCCATCCAGCGTATCACCGGGTTGGACAATGTAGGGTAGCCAGCCCAGAGGCGGAGGGCAATTGGTGGGCGGGGGAGGCAGAGTGGCGGTCCAGGTGGGAGGCAGGGGGGTGGGAGAATCCACCTGGGAGGGGGATGGCTGACGGGTGAGGGTGATGGCTGGCAGCAGGGTGAGAGTCGGCAGCAGGGTGGGAGTCGGCGGCAGGGTGGGAGCTGGCAGATGCAAGTTCCCCTCGGTCAGGGAAAGGGAAAAAGCCCCAATCAGCAAGGCAATGCAGACCAAGGCGGTGACGATTGCCCAGAAAACTTGCCGCATATCCCTCATATTATTTCTCTTCTTCCGCCTCAAGCTGGACCGGCAGAAGGATGCTGAAAGTGGAGCCGCTGCCCACTTCGGTATCGACCCAGATGCGGCCGCCCTGATTTTCGGTGAGCGCCTTGGCGATGGAGAGACCGACGCCGGTATCTCCCAATCCCTGGATGAGAGAGTGCTCGGCCCGGTAACGGCGGGAGAAGACGCGAGGAACATCTTCAGAAGCGATGCCGCCACCGGTATCCGTCACCTGGATGGAGAGGAAGTTCTGGTTTGACTCGCTCTGAATCTGGACCCGCAGCGTGATGGTTCCTTCGGTCTGGGAGGCAGCGGTGGCATTCTGGAGCAGGTGAATCAGGATCTGCTGGAGGGCATCCCGGTCGGTCTGGATGCGCGGGGCGATTTCGGCAATATCCAGCCGCAGAGTGATATTCTTTTCGCGGATCTGCGTGCTGGTGTAGGCCATGGCGTTGTCAATGATGAGGTTCAGGTCAATTGGCTCTGCTTTGAATTCCAGCTTACCGGCCTCCAGGTTGGTCGTCTGAATCAGATCATCCACCAGGCCGCCAACGCGTTCTGTGGAGGCTTTGATGCGCTCGATGAATTTGCGCTGCAGAGTGCCGAGGATACCGACCGATTCACCCAGCAGCAGGTCGGTGTAGCCGACGATGGAAGACATCGGCTGGCGCAATTCCTGAGAGATGGAGGCAATGACTTCCACCTGGTCACTGGTGATGGGCGGTGCCGGACGCTGTTCCAACTCCAGGATTTTGACATTGGCTTCTGCTTGCGCGTTTTGCATACGCGCCATTTCTTCGAGGGTCTGGCGCAGATCACGTTCCAATTGTGCGGAGTCGCCAGGCAAGCCGTCAACTACCCCGGTCTGGTGCATCTGTTCGATCTGGGTTTTCAGGGCTTTAATTGTTTTCTGAGATTCTTCCTGCATGACCAGCAGGGCGGCCATGTTCTCCGCCTGCAACTGTGGCTGGGAAACATTTTCATGCACCTTTTCCAGTTCACTGG
The DNA here is from genome assembly GCA_903873975.1 of uncultured Anaerolineales bacterium. GTDB lineage: Bacteria > Chloroflexota > Anaerolineae > Anaerolineales > Villigracilaceae > UBA877. The sequence goes on along the minus strand of CAIQQN010000235.1, from coordinate 19,583 downwards.
CGGCGTCTTCGTATTTCTTTATTGCTTCCGCACACTGTTCCTGCGCAGACTGGGCATCCTTGTTGGCCTGGTCACGTTCGATCTCCAAAAGAGAAGCGCGCTGACCGCGTTCCAGGATGGGGACGAACAGGGTCGATACGTTGGACAGATAGGCCTGGTCTTCGGCGTTCCACAGGCGGTTGGAATAAGGCGAGAGGATCAGGATGCCCCCCATAGGCCCCAACTCGTGGGAGGTGATTGGGACGCTCAACAGGTGGCCGGGATTGGAAAGGCCGAGAATCTGTCCCAGGCCCTTAAGGTCCACGGAGGTACTGCTGGACGGTAAAAGCAGCGGACGCCCGCGCTGGATGGCATTGGAGAGCATGGGGATGTTGTCCTTGTTGACAGCTATACCTTCCAGATTCTCTTCGCGGATCAAGTCGTAGCCGCAGGTAATGGATAGGCTCTTGTCTTCAGCCAGCGTGAGCAAATAACAAAGATCGGCCAGCATGGCCTGGGCAATGCCGCGCGTCATGGCGCAGCCAATCTTATCAGCGTTGACTTCGGCGGCCAGGGACATCAGGGCGTGGAGGGTCTTGGGATCGGTGCTGTAACGTCGCCGTTCTGTGGTGCGTTCCTCCGCAGAGCTGTCAGCCTTGCCGACAGGGGTACGCACGGAAGCGGAGTTCGGGAAACGCTGCACGATCGTCAACAGGATGGGGAACAGGGCAAGTTGGGTCAGCCGGACAAAACCAGGAAAGTCGCCGTCCATTGGCCAGATGAGGGTGAGCAGGTGCCCGATAAAAGCCAGCAACAGCATGGCCAAGCCATTGCCCCAGCTGTTTGGTCTGCGCATAGACAACGCCAGAATGCCGAGGAGAACGACTGCCAGGCTGAAGCCCTGCCAGAGCATTTCGAAGATCGAGGTGTTGAAACCAGCCCCATGGTTTTGCACCCAATACATTAGGGTCAGACCAAAGAAGGCCAGCACAAGCAGGTTGAGCAGTACCGTGGCGGAATCAGCCAGCCGCACAGGTTCAGGAAACGCCCACAGCCAAGTAATCCAGACCAGCATGAGCAGTGTTACTGCCCGGTCGAGCGGGGGCAGCACCATTTTTGGGTCGAGCAATCCCCGCAAGGCTAGAGCGCTGGCAACAAACAGGAAGCCCTGCAGGCTGAGTAAAATGATGAGGCCAATGACCGTCCGCCGCGCCTGGGGAAATTGGCTGGAGCGCAGGAGATGGATGGCTCCTGGCAGTGTCCCGGCAATCGAAAATACCAGCACAATGTGGTAGATAAAACTCCCCGGCGTGGTAGTAAGGAACGTCAAAATTTGATTGAAAAATTGACTCATAGTGACTGCCTACGCGATTATACTGCTTCCACATAAGTTTATACCATTTTAGCCATGACGGGTATGGCATTTTCATGGGTATTTGTCAATTCCCATAAAAGAGGGAGGGATATGGAGGAGTTGGAAGGGCTTTGAACCCTTTGGGCAGGATAGATTCAAAGATTCCAAATCGCGTTGAACTGTCCGGAAACTGACCCCCATCAAACCAGCAATCTGACGGGTAGACAGTTCCAACCCTTGCGAACGCGATTCGCGAAGGATGCGTGCCACCCGTTCACGGCGTAAAGCAATTTTCCCCCTGGCATTTTTCAAGACCTGGTCTGAGGCACCAGCATCTATTGTCAAAGACACGCGAACGGCCGACTTCAGACGCGGTTCACTTACAGAAGTCACAAAATGCGGACCCGGAGCAATCCCACGAGTGTAGACCTGCTCCATCAAGCGCGTTACCGTGGGGTCACGGCGGAAGAAAGCATCCCGAGCCTCAGAGTCTTCCACCTCTTCCGCATATTTCAGCAAATTTAAATAGGCACGCGAAAAATAATCATTGGCTTCTTCATTGCGGCCTTGGGCCGCAAGGACAGAAGCATGAGCGAAGTATATTTCAGAGCCGATATCGTGCAAATCACTCCTAGCTAAGGCACCCATTGCAAGGGTGGTGTTCTCCAACGCCTGCTCGAACTGCCCCATTTCCAAATACCCCAAACCAATATAACCATACATTTCCGGTATATAATCCATCTCATTTAACGTTTCACGGATAGAGATGGCAGCCTTATATGCCTGGATGGAATGCTCCGGGTTCTTACGCAACCACTCGATATAACCGATACAGGACCAGGTCGAAGCAGACCAAGCCAGATGAGCTCTTTTCTCAAGTATTGCAAGCGCCTGGTTGGCAATATCAAGCGCCTGTTCCAACTGAAGTTCATCATGATAGGCCATGGCGAAAGCCAAATGATACATATTGCGCGCCAATCCCAATTCATCATCAAGGGCTTGGTATATTCTGTGGGCACCTTCAAGAACCATAAGACTCTTTTTCCCCTGCCCCAAATAATCATAAACCGCAGCCAGCTCTTGTAAAATCTCCGCTTCAAACCGCTGCAACCCAAGATCCCGGCTGATCGACAGTCCATCTTCAAGATGCTGGATGGACGTGTTGAATTTACCGCTAAATCTATAGTTGATCCCAAGTTCAAGTTCAATACGCGCAAGCAATGGCCTGAATCCACTATCCCGGGCAAAAGATACAGCTTGATGAAGAATTTGAATCGCGTCGTTTTCAATGCCCTGCTTACTTACAATAATGCCTTTCGCGTACTGGGCATAACTATTTGCATAAGACAGATCGGTTTCCAAGGCTAAGTTGATGGCTTGATTAACATATAAAATTGCTTCACGGGCTTCCCCTTGTTCTTGTTTTGCCAGAGCCAAATCGGTCAGCAAAAAAGACTTTAGCAAAACATCCTGACTGCTATGTATGTCCAATAATACCGGTAATGTCAAATCAATCACTTGTTGATAACTTTTTTCCTCCAAAGCCAAATGAATAGCCCGAGCTTTCAATGGTAATGATTGTTCTTTAGATCGGGAGATTAATCGACCAGCCAACGAAAAATCGCCGCGGATAATCGCAAAATCAATCTCCAGTAAATCAATTTCAAGATCGGTAGGTTCTAAAGGATGTGCTTTCCGCAGCGCTTTCAAGCCATCCGCGACTAAACAGAAATCACCACACAGTAAAGCCTGCTGACATCGCTGAAAAAGATCCAGCGGGGAATGTATATCAGGAGTCTCAATTGGCCTGGAACAGCAGGGGAAAGCCTGGGTTTGAATCGCCTTTAAAATGGCCTGCGTGGCCAATTCAGGCTCCAGATCCAGTTCGGTGCGAAGATCAACCACAAAGCGCTCATAAACTGCCAGTGCCGCCCCGCGCTTTCCGGCTGCTTGATATGCTCGGAGAAGGTCTCTCAAATTGCTTTCATCAAGAGGCTCAATCTGGTTGAGTTTCTCAAGGAGAGGAATTGCCAATTGGCTTTCGCCCCGACTGGTGTAATATTTCGCCAATCGTTGGAGTGATCTGGAATAGAGAAGGTAAAGACTCTCACGTTCTACGAGCAACCAATCATCATAATGCTCGGGCAACAATTCGCCGCCATAAAGAGCAATTGCCTCGGCCAGTTCATGGGTACCAGCCTTTTGTACACAATTCCTAAAGGCAATCGCATCAACCCATATCTTATCTTGTGCAATGACAATCCCGGTTGAAGTTGTGACGAATGGAAAATCCTGCAGATGTTTTTTTAAAAGCCAGAGCCGGTCGCTGAGGCGAGCTTTGGCTGTCTCTTCAGGCAAATCAGGGAAGAACCTGCCAGCTAGAATCTCCCGCCTGGATAGGGAGGGATTTAGAAGCAATGCAGCCAATAAGGTTTGACTACGATAAGGAGGTGGAGGAATATCGCATCCATTCTTATGAATGCGAAAACCGCCCAGTAGATGGACTTGCCACGAAGAAGAGGGGGGCGTTGAACCTGAAATAGTTTTCATGGCTGGTCATATTTTAACAGGAAACAAGAAAGGCGGGCGTGTACTTTTCAGGAGTATTTCACGAGGAACCCGTCCCACAATATCCCCCTAATAAAACCCCGCTCCAGGCAGCGTTCTCGCCGCCGGAGACTGCGGCGGTAGCAGTGTTGTTAGGCACTCTTAGCCTTCCCGGAAGATCTAGCGACAAAGTCACGAGACCTGCAAGAGAGCCGGATTCTATAATGGGGATAGAAATATGGCCGAGCAACCTATTCCTCATTTTAGTTTCGTAGTGCGCTGTTGGCGCGATGCGTCCGGAGACCTATGCGGCTGGCTGGTCGATGTTTACACGGGGCAGCCTCATCCTTTTCGATCCGCTACGGGCCTGGTTAAAAGCATCGAACGCACCCTGTCTGTATATTCCCTGTTTAGTGGGGAAGCCCAAACTAAAAATGATGAGAAACACAAGAAGAAAGGAGGACACGACAAATAACACGAAACTTTTACACGATCAAGACAGTAATATATGATCAAAGAGATCATCGCGTCTCTATAATACCAACCTTGTTCACCTTCAGGAGGAAGAAAAAATGAAACCTAATACTATTAGACTAATCAGCGCAGTCCTTGTGCTGGTTTTGGCCAGCCTGGCGTGTGGTACCAGCTCGACCCCAGTGCCTGCAACGTCCGTACCAAACGTACCACCCGCGCCGACCGTATCAAACGAGGCAGTCAACCAATGGGCGGCTACAGCCACAGCCAGTTCGGAATTCGGCGTGAGCGGCTGGATCGCCACCCAAGCCACCGGCGCACCGGATGTACCCGAATGTGGAGATAACGCAGGAGCATGGGCAGCGTCGTCTACCGACACAGTTGAGTGGCTCCAATTGGGTTACACCACACCCGTCTATGCCACAGAAGTGGTCATCTACATTACCTATAATCCGGACTATGTGACCGCTGTCGAACTGATCGAACCCAATGGCAGTACCCACACGGTGTACACAGGCCATCCGACACCGATGGACTGCCCGGACAAAGTGACAGTTTCCTTCCCGAAGACAACCTACCTGGTAAGCGGCGTTATTATCACCATCGACCAGACTACGCTCAACGACTGGAGCGAAATCGACGCAGTCCAGTTGACCGGCACATTGAGATAACGCTGTCCAGAAAATACAACCTCGTCAACGGACTCCCAGATGTGGAGAGGAAAGGAACACAAAGAATAAAGGGCGTGAAGAGCGCCCTTTTATTCGAAAGCAATCACTAAAAACGAGAATGGTGGTCCCTGGCGACGGACTTGTTTCTCGAAAGGATAAAAGACATGAAACCCGTATGGATCATTCCCGCTTCGATCCTGCTCCTGACCGCCCTGGCCTGCAACACGCCAACTTCCCCTACCGCCGGACCAAAGCCAACCTCGACCCTGTCTCCCACCTCAGGAGAGAATTTCACCCTGTTGCCAACCTCCACCCCGCTGCCAAGCCTCACTCTCATAGTAGACGAGTCACTCGAGCGCCAGTGGGCCAGCGAAGCTGCCGCCGCGGCTGAAGATATCAATCCCAGCCAGGCAACCGGCACGCCGGATACGACCGGGTGCGTGGTGCAAAGTACCGCCTGGGCCGCCTTGAACGCTGAACCCGGAAGCGGTGATTCCTGGATCCAATTGCACTATCGCACTGCAGTGCTCCCAACTGAAATCAATATCGTCCAGAGTGCCAACCCGGGCGGTATCACCGGCGTGCAAGTGGAGGGTTCGGGTGGGGCTCGAGTAATCTATAGCGGCGAGCAACCCACGGGGGGGAAATGTCCCGAGACGCTTACCATTCCGGTGGAAGTAGATTTCGCGGTGGACACCATACTTATCCTGGTTGCCGCGTCCGAAAATCCCACTTATATAGATGCCGTCGAACTGGTGGGCAGGGCAGCATCCCTGACCAACATTCCCGTTTTCTGGCGCATTCCTGTCCCCGGCAATACCTCGCCTGGCTTGATGGACGTGGACCCACTCGGCGATGTTTACCTGGCCGCCGGCCAGGGGGGAGTCTATATTTTCGACTGGGAGGGCAACGGGCTCGATAATTTTCCCCCCGGCGAAGGGTCCCTGATCGCGGATGTCAAGATGGACCTGTATGGCAACCTGCTCCTGGCTGACCCAACGCTTAACCAGGTGTACGTCACATCGCCAGGGGGTGAGCGCCTGGGCAGCTTTGGCAGGCAAGGCGCAGGTGATGGAGATTTTGGCCCGCACAGCCCTCTGGCGCTGGAGGTCAGCCCGTATACCAACAATTTCTACATCCTGAATGAGAACGCCAGCGGCACCCAAATCCAGGTCTTCGATGGTAACGATGGCCGGTTCATCCACTTTTTTTCGCTGGAAGGCGGCGTCTTCAAGGATATGGACTTTAGCGAGGATAACCTGCTCTACGTGGTTGACCAAACCAATGCCACCATCCTGAAAATCGACCCTGAATCCGGCCAGGTACTCGACCGGCTGGGAGCGGAGACGCTGGCACATACCACCCCACGCGGAATTACCTTAGATGCTACCGGCAATATTTACGTCAGCGTGAATTCAAGCGACCGTGGTGCTGCCATCTATGTGCTTGATCGCCAGGGCGGCCTGGAAAGGCTTCTCGGCAAACTGACCAACGCAGCCGATACGGAATGGCCGGAGGGCACTTTCTTTGATCCGGGCGGAATTGCTGTGACAAGTGATGGCAGTTTCTTATTCCTGTGTGACGGCAAGGAAGGCAGGGTCTATCTCACGGCCTATAAACTAAAGGACTAACCACCCAATCTCAATTATTCAAGGAGGAACTTGCATGCAATCCAATCCTGTTTCCATTCAGTCGACCAAAACAAATCTCTATGCCATCCTGTCACCCATTAATGGCGGGCTGGCTTTCCTGAGCAATTGCATCTGCCTGTTAGTGGTCGTGATCCCGGCCGTACCATTTGTGTGTGGAGCCGCCAGTGGAATGTTCAGTCTGGGCGCGCTGGCTACCGGCATGGTGGGACTTGTTCAGGTCAAACGGGAAGGCAGTATGCAGAAAGGCAAAGGATTGGCCATCGCCGGGATCGTTCTGGGTGTACTCGGTTTGATCGGCGCCTGCCTGATCCCCCTCTTTGGGACAGCTTTATTAGCTGCCCTCGGCCTGCAAATTGCTAATACGATAATAGTGCCGATAGAATAGCAGGGCAAAGCCTGCCAAGCTATCCCAACATTACATCCTTTGTGTGCCCCTAATACCCCGAAAATGGTCTTGGAGGCGAGTTCAGGATATCCAAGGCTATCAGGGCGTGGGGGTGGCTGTAGCTGTAGAAGTAGATCCACCTATTGGTGGGTGGGTTCTTGTAGCCGTTGGCGAGCCGAGAGGTTGAGGTGTTTCTGTGGGGGTGAAGGTGGCAGTCGGCGGCGAGAGTGTGAAGGTAGCAGTCGGCTGGGGTGTGGTAGTGGGGGTCCATGTGGCTGTTGGTGAGGCTGGCACCTGGTACCCACCACCGCTGGTTGATGTGGCGGCAGACGGTGGTATATGAGGCCGGGGTGTTTTGGAGGGAATGAATGTAGGGGTGAGTGTAAGAGTGGCGGTGGGGTAGCCCCAGTTCAGAGTCCGCGTTGGAGGAACCGAGGTCTGCGTGGATGGTGTAATAGAAACCAATGCAGCCTCCGGCGTATTCGCGACGGTTTTGATCTCAACAAAGGAACTCATCCCCCAGCGCAGGTTTTCAGGGATCTCGTCCAGCTTGATGGTGACCGTGTAATATGTACCCGCACCTGTCTCGGGATGTAAAGCAGTCCGGGTCACTCTGCCTGTCCCGGTGACATCTGGGAGCGCATCAAAAACAACCGTGACCGGATCATTGATCTGAACCCGGGCAAAATCCACTTCGCCCAGATCGGTTGTTTGGACTACCAGTGAAGTCAAGTCAGCCAACTGAATAACCGGTTGGCCGGGCGGGGCGATTTCAAAATCCTGCAGAAAGATGTTAACGATCACCCCGTCAAAGGGAGCCTTTAGTTCAGTTTCATCCAGGCTTTCCTGGGCTGCATCCAGGCTGGCCTGGGCTGCATCCACGGCTTTCTGGGTGACGGATATGTCGCTATCACTGGCTTTGAGGTCCTGCAAGCGTTTCAGATTGGCCTGGGCACTGCTTAATGCAGCGTTGGCATTTGAGACGGCAGCTTTCTGTGCCAAGTCATTGACAGAGGCAAGGAGTTCACCCAATTTGACGGAATTTCCAACGCTTACCCGAATATTCAGGTCAGATCCACCACTGGTAAAGGCGAGGCTGGCCCATTTCTCGGGGACCACTTCACCCTGGGCGCTCACGGTCGTATCCTGGAGTACAAGGGTCGGGCTGGCAGTTGGGGTTGAGCCATTTCCGCTGGCTGCACCTGTACATCCAATCAGAGAAAACGCCATCAAGATTGCGATCACAATCATCAATAAAAGAATCCGATTTCCATGCATGTATGAGACTCCACTTTGATATTTGCACAGGCATTATCACACCGATATTGTGTTCTGACAACATATCTGGCAGCAAACGACTGTAACATCAAAGTTGGGCGAGTTTAAGAAAAATGTGGATGATATATCCTCCATATATAGCATGGGCAGGAATATAACCTGTTATTGGACACCAGTTTGGCTGGACTATGGCCCGTTTCACTGCGTCGACTCGCAGTTGCCAAAGACCACGCTGTTTTCTTATCCAAAGTAGTAGAATAAGCCCCATGCCCGCAAACATAGAAATCAAAGCGCGCGCCAGGAACTTTGCTGACCTGCGTCAACGTGCAGAAGCTCTCAGCGACACCCCCGCCCAGGTGATTGCGCAGGAAGATACCTTTTTCCATACCGCCAGGGGGCGCCTGAAACTGCGCCAACTTGCTCCAGACCATGGTCAACTGGTCTATTACGAACGTACAGATGCCTCCGGCCCCAAGCGCTCCGATTACATGATCGCCGAGAGCTCGGAGCCGGCTGCGCTTAAAGCCGCCCTGACCGCTGCCCTGGGCGTGCGCGGCGTTGTGCGCAAGAGGCGCAGCCTGTACCTGGTGGGCCAAACCCGCGTCCACCTGGACGAAGTGGAAGGGCTGGGAGAATTCATGGAATTGGAAGTGGTACTGCGCCCAGAGCAGTCCGACGCGGAAGGCCAGGCCATTGCCCAAGACCTGATGACCCGGCTGGATGTGCAGGAGGAAGACCTGCTTGAGGGTGCGTATATGGATTTAATGGAAGGGATGGAAGGGAAATGACTACCGCTTGTGCGCTAGTGCTCTCGCCCGGACACATTTACCCGGGTCACGAAGAAACTCCCGCGCGTTTCCAGTATCTGGGCGGATGGGAGTCCAAACCTTACGCTGCCGCGGTCCACTTTCTGGAGCCGCAACCCGCGCGGCGCGAATTTGTGACCGCCGTCCACTCCGAGCGGATGCTGAGGGACTTCGAAGCCGCCTGCCGCCAGGGACCGGGCATCACTGACTACGCCCCCACGTTTGTCACACCGAGCACTTACGCGGACGCCTTCCTGGCCGCCGGGGCAACACTGGACTGCACGCGGGCAGTGCTGGATGGCCGGGCACAAAATGCCTTTGCCATCGTCCGCCCGCCGGGGCACCACGCCGAGCCGGAAGCCTCCATGGGCTTCTGCCTGCTCAACAACATCGCCATTACAGTGCGCCATGCCTTGACACGTGGCATCGGGAAAGCCCTGATCGTGGACTTCGACGTCCATCACGGGAACGGCACCCAGACAGTCTTCCTGGACGAGCAGCGGGTCGCTTATCTCTCCACCCAGCAGGAAAATATCTATCCGTTTCGCACCGGCTTTATCGAGGATGCCCCGCAGGCGCGCGGCCGCATCGTCAACATGCCGCTGCCCGCCCGCGCCGGAGATGCGGCCTTTGCCAGGATCGCTGAGGAGATCCTGGCGCCACTGGTCGAGCGTTTCGAGCCGGAGATGATGTTCGTCTCCGCCGGGTTCGACAGCGCCTGGGACGATCCGCTGGCCGAATTGGGGCTCTCCTCAGCCGGGTATTACGCGTATGCGCGGCGTCTGGTGGAACTGGCCGGGCAATACTGCGACGGGAAAATCGTCTTTGTGCTAGAGGGCGGTTACAACCCCAAGAACATTGCCTCAGGCGTGGAGGCTGTCCTGGCCGCGCTGACCGGGACGGCGTTCAACCCGCAAGACCCCAGTCCCTTCACGGAGCCGGATATCCAGAGGCGGCTGGATGAAGTACGCGCCTGGATCGGTTGAGGGATAGACGAGTGTTGCAGTTCATTTTCCCGTGTAATGTTATCCCAAGCAACTCAATTATAGGAGGTTTCACTCATGACTACCATACAGGCAATCGTCCGGCAGGTAAACCGGGAACTTGTACCACAGTTTGAAGAAAAGTTACGCAGTTATCTCCTGACGCAGGACAAAGAATGGCTCATCGATCAAATCATTCGCCTAACACTGGATGCCCATAGCCTGGAAGAGATGGATCGAAAAATAGTCCAGGAGAGGAAAGCCCTAAAGCGGGCAGAACGGGTTCAGCGTCTCCGTTCAATCAATCTAAATCGCGAGAAACTAATCGCATTCCTGGAAACTTACAAAGATTACGACCGATCCAAACTTATTACAGAAAACTACCTGGTGGAAACCGCTCCTGCCAAAGGCACCGATCTGATCACAGACCATTTCCGTACCGAACGAGGAAATGAACTTCTGACGCTTGCCAAAGATTTTTTGTTCGGTCTATTGTTTGGGGATGAGACCACCAACACCAAACTTGACCGGATCGAACAGGAAATGCTTACGCTTACTTTACCCAGGCAGAAGGCAGACACGCTGGACTTCATGAAAGCGACGACCGAGTTGAGCGCGTTCGGGACCTGGCAGGATCCCGGAAGTGTATCCAACGATGTTCGGGCTGACAATATCATGCTGGAAGTTGAATATGGGGAGATCTCAGGCGAATTTATTGGCAATGGTATCGTCAGAACCTTGAGCCTAATCAATAGTCTGGAAGTCAATGAACAAATCCTTTACGCGCGCATGATAAATATTGAACAGAGCACTTTGATCGAGTAGGACGAACCCCTCAAGAAAACAGGACGGCTTTCCGGTAGCCGCTGAACAAAGCTCCACCGGACGGGGCTACCGCCCTGTGAAAAGCGGCACTCTCTGTCTGAATTTGTGCCATAATGGGTATGGTAGTTGCCAATCCGCCCTGCCGCTGTCGGTTGGGCGAATTGAAGCGGAATGCCAGGCGTGTTCTCTATGCCAGAAATGAGAAATCCCGATGAAGACTGAAAATGTCCGTACAGTGCTCTGGCGTTATGCTAGAAAAATCCTATTAATTGATCTGCTGGTTTTCACCATCACAGCCTTGATCTGTTGGGTGGGAGGCTGGCGCACGCTCAACCATTATGGTACAGGACTGATGATCGCTGGCTTCGGTGCCTTTGTCCTGGGCGGTTTCACGGCTTTCGGTGGGTTAAATGTGGCTCGTGACCCCACCTATCGGTATATCCAATCCGTGATGCCAAACTCGTTGGCCGAGCGGACGCGACGAGAATGGATTGACATGATGGATAGTTTCAGCTTCTTGATCCTGCTAGGTTCTGCAGGGCTGCTTTCCATGGCCGGGGGCTGGCTGGTCACGATCATTTTCACATAGGGTTTGTTATTCAGAGGCCGCGCATCGAAACCCTGTTACCACTCACAGGGCGCAGGCGGAAGCAAACTGTTCGCTCCCCGCAGGAATAGGACTGCTGGCTTGTTTTCACAACGAAGGTTGGCGCGCAACTCAAGCCAGCCGAGTACAAATAAAGAGGTGCGTGCGAGCATGTCGCCAAAAAACAAAGACCATCAATCGCAAGTCCAAATCCCATCTGTTCGATTGGCAAATGACCCACTTCGAATCCCTGTGGAACAGCTTGTTTCCGAGCACACAGGGCGACAGTGGACAATAAAAGATGCCAGGGACATGACAGAGTTTGCCTGTCATCCATGTGCCATCCTTTCGGATGGTTCTTATTCTGTATTTGCCAAATTCAGTGAAGCAGCGAATGGGTTAGACCAATTTGAAATCGAACTGGCAGGATTGCGGCTACTCTCTGAACGGTCTGGCGTCCTAACACCAAACCCAATCGGCATTATTTCAGTACCAAGTGGTAGTATCCTTGTCCTAGAGACAGTCCAAGAAGTTGCCAGAGCCCCTCGCCACTGGCGACAAATTGGACAAACGCTTGCCCGCATCCATAAGACCAAGTGGGACCGGTTTGGTTTGGAAATGCATGGTTACTTTGGGCCTCTTTATCAAGATAACACCCCGATGAGCGACTGGCCAACGTTCTATGTGGAACGCCGGCTTTGGCCAGGTTTGAGATTGGCAATTGATTCCGGAAATATGCCTCCTGATGTAATTCGGCAGGTCGAAAAGCTAATTTCGCGCATACCAGAGCTTTGTGGTTCTGAAATCCTACAAGCGCTCCTCCATGGTGACGCTCAACAAAACAACTTCATCAGCACCGAAATGGGAGCGGTTGTTATCGATCCTGCCGTTTACTACGGAAATCCAGAAATGGATCTTGCATTTATTGATTATTTCCAAACAGTTCCGAATGATGTTTTTGATGGTTATCAGGATGAACTACCCATTGATCCGGGATTTTGGGAAAGACGTGATCTATGGCGAGTATGGGGGTATCTTGGTTGTGTAACAGTCGATGGCTCCCTCTATTTAGGCAAGCTAATCGAGGCTGTTCAGAAGTATATATAGTCCTCTATTATTCTACTAGAATAACAAATAGCCCAACAACACCGCCACCAGCGTGACAGTGATGTTATCCACTTCCGCCAATGGCAAGGATTCGACCACTGTTCCAGCCATGGCGATGATGGTAATCGGCAGCAAGATGGAACCAAATGACACTGTAAAGACCTTAGCTCCGATGAACACACCTAAGATGAACGTCGCCAGTACCCAGCCGCCAATGAACATCCCAAGCGACCCGGCCACAGATTTCTTTTTGCTCCACGGCAGTTTCGGGGACTTGATGCCGCGCCCCATGATCTCGGCCAGACCGTCGCCGCCGCACATCAGCATCAGGGCCACCATGCCAATGGGGGAAGTCTTCCAGTAGACCAGCGTCATGAAGACGAAGACGATGCCATAAAAGAGCGGACCGCGCAAGATCTCGCGCCGGTCACCGCTACGTGACATGGCTTTCACGGAAGCTTCGTCTTTCATAATCCCCAGCCCGATCAGCGCAAACTGGGCGGTGATAGCAAATGGCACCAGCGCCGCCAGCCAACGGGCATACCAGACATCCGGGAAGAGCAGCCAGCACAACACGAACAAGGGCCCGGTCAGGATGTGGATGAGTTTGCGGCTCAGGTGGGAGTCAATCCAGCCGCGGTGGGCAAAATAGTCCAGCAGGCGCAGTTCGATCAGCGCCACAGCAAAGGTGATGATCAGAGCAAGAAAAGGATTCATTTTTCTCTCCGTTTAGAAAATTCAGGATATGCCTATTAAAACACGTCCGGGGCAAAATGTATACGGGGATAGAACCAAAGAACGAATTTGAATGAGAATGTGCCATCGGCGCCTCGGCCGATGGCGTCGATGTGACTGATGGTGGCTGGACGCCGCCTCGGATAGTATGTTTCGATGAGACTGATTTCCCTGTTTCCGAATAAAATAACCCTGTCTTACGTATTATAAGTGAACAACACGATCATTAGAAAAAGGATGCCTAGTGGTACAACCCTCAAATGCGGACACTGAAACCAGCCTTATCGAACAGGCCCAAAACGGCGACCGCAATGCCTTTGGAGAACTGGTCCGCTGCCACTATCAAGGAGTTGTCTCGGTTGTCTACCGCATGTGCGGTGATACGGGATTGGCGGAAGACGCCGCCCAGGAGGCCTTTATGCGGGCCTGGGTGAACCTGCCATCCTATCAGCCAAAGGGCTGCCTGCGCAACTGGTTGTACCGCATCGCCATCAACGCGGCGTTGGACGTGCTGCGGCGAAAACCGGAAGAAAGGCTCGAAGACGAGGAAGCGCTGAGGATGCCAGACCAGGTAGAGGGTCCAGAGACGGCCCTGATCGAAAAAGAACAGGTGGCTCTGCTCAAGCAGGCCATGAAGTCCCTGCCCGAGGCGGCCCGCTCAGTGCTCGTCTTAAGAGAGTACGGCGGGCTCTCGTACCAGGAAATCGCCAGCGTGCTGGATGTGCCGGTCGGCACGGTCATGTCCCGCCTTAACTACGCCCGCAACCGGCTGCGGGAAATCGTGAGAACTAATATTGTAAAGATGGAGAGCGTATATGCATGAACACATGCACGAACTGCTGAATGCGTACCTGGATGGCGAACTGCATGGCCGGCGCCTGCAGGAAATGGAAACACACCTGGCATCCTGTACAGCCTGCCGGGATGAACTAGCGGAATTGCGCATGGTCTCGAACCTGTTACATGCCAAACCTGCCCCGGACGTCACCCCTGCTGAGCGTTTTGTCTCGCAACTGACCCTGAGCCTGCCGCGCCGCAGCCTGCGCCTCCGGACTCCGAAGCCTGGCTCCCTGGCTTGGTGGCTCGTCCCGGCGGGGTTGCTTGGTACCTGGTTTTTCGTGAAGACGGTATTCACCCTCACCGATGTTGTCACGGCAGCGAATATGACCGGCTTGCTGGGGCATGCCGCCAGTTGGCTGGGCAGCGGGCAGGAGACCATCTGGTTCAGAGCGGCAACCAACCTATTCGGCGGACAGGCAGCCGGAGCGCAACCCACGCTCTCCCTGCTGAACAATGTGAGCGTCTTCGGTATGAACCTGCTGAGCGGGTTCCTCTGGCAGGCGGCAATCGTTCTGATCTACTGGGCATGGCTGTTCATCTGGTGGTTTCGAGGCGACTGGCGGCCGATGAAGATACGAAAAGCGTCGTAAAGACCTAACGGTTCAAGAATAGCGACTGAAATCGACCCTACTTTCTAGAATAAGGAGAAAAGAATATGATCAACATTGGAAAAATCCTCAAGCGTTCCTGGCATATCCTGTGGAACTACAGAGTCCTGTGGCTCTTCGGCATCCTGCTGGCCATCACTGCTGGAGGCAATGGGGACAGCGGGAGCAGCGGGGGCAGTGGTTCCAGCTACCAGTTCAGCAGCAACAATGGTAGCAATGGCAGCAATCTCAACTTTCAACCCGGCCCGTTCCTGCGCCAGTTGACCGACTGGTTCAACCAGAACATTGCACCCCTGTTCGAGCACCCTGACCAGCATGTGGCAACCTTCATCTGGATCGGTGTGGCACTGCTGCTGTTCATCCTGATCGTAGGCATCCTCTTCGCTGTAATCCGCTACGTCAGCGAGATTGCCGTCATCCGCATGGTAGACGAGTACGAGCAGACCGGTACAAAAGTGGGCTTCAAGCAGGGCTGGAAGCTGGGCTGGAACTGGCGTGCCTTCCGCATGTGGGTGATCGACCTGGTCCTCAATTTGCCGGCCTTGCTCTTCATCGGGCTGTTGCTCAGCCTGGGCGTGCTGTTCTTCTTCAGCGTGACAAACGGAAAAGCCGCCCTCGCCATCGGCGGGGCGATCGCCGCCATCGGGTGTGCTTTCCTCTTCATCTTTGCCCTCATCGTCCTGATGGTCTTCCTCAGCCTGCTGCGCCAGTTCTTTGTGCGGAAGGTTGCCCTAGAAGGGACCGGCATTGGCGAATCCTTCCGCCTAGGCTGGGCGATGTTCAAGCGCAACTGGAAGAGCGCGGCGCTGATGTGGCTGGTGATGCTTGGCATCGGTATTGGCTTCGGGATTGCTGGAATGATCCTGTTCTTCCTGCTGATCCCAGCATACCTCATTCTTGTCCTGCCTGCCGCGATCGTGGCCGCTATCCCGGCTGGAATAGCCTTCGGTATCACCAGTATCTTCGCCAGCGGACCGCTGATCTGGATCGTGGCCGCCCTGGTGGCCGTGCCGTTCTTCCTGATGGTCTTGTTAGCACCCCTGACCCTGATCAGCGGCTGGTTCCGAATCTACACATCCGGTGTCTGGACGCTGACTTACCGGGAGATCATGGCACTCGAAGCGGTCAAACCGGAAGAAATCCCGGCAAAAACAGCTTAGCCTCTCAGGCAAACGAAAAACTCCTGGCTGTTGCTTCAGCCAGGAGTTTTTTTATGTCCAAATCCGTTTTCATGGTGTGATATATCGTAGAAGCAATGATGACCTAGCGGTTCAAATATAACGCTTTGAAGCATGCAATGACTTGGCGAACTTGATTTTTGGCCAACCTAGTCCACAGGGTTGCATTGTGGTAAATTTAGTCCCGCCATGCCTGTCCTTGCCATTGCGCTGCTTCTCACATCTGCGGCCCTGCACGCCCTTTGGAATCTGCTCCTCAAACAATCCTCGGAAAAATATGTTGCCATGGGTTGGCAGGTGATTATCAGCGGGGTCTTATCAGTTCTTGCGCTGTTCTTCACCGGTCTGCCCCCGCGTTCTATGTGGTTATTTGCTTTGATCAGCATGACCCTGGAAGCCATTTATTTCGTCCTGCTCTCATTCGCCTACAGCGATCATGATTTTTCGCTGGTGTACCCGGTAGCGCGGGGAACCGCCCCTGCCCTGGTCGTGCTTTGGTCCTTTGTGTTCCTGCATGAGATACCGAGCACAGGAGGCTTCGTTGGAATCGCTATGATCATTTGTGGACTTGTCATTATTGGCGCTACCAGTTTCCTCCAGCCTCACGAGGGCAAACCGCAATTGAAGGGAATCGCCATCGCATTGTCGATCGCTCTGATCATCTCCATCTACACCCTGGTCGATGGTTTTGCGGTCAAACATGGTCCGGTTCTGCCCTACGCCTTGAGCATGTTCGCGCTGGTGCCGGTTTTGACCACGCCGGTCATTGTGCGTCACTATGGGTGGGATCACTTTATTGAAGGCGTGCGCAGACAACCGGCCCGTCTGATACTGGTCGGTATTCTGGGGGTGATCGCTTATCTTTTCGCTCTATTTGCCTACTCGATGGCCCCTGTGAATTATTCGGAAGCCATCCGGGAGGTCAGCGTGGTGATGGGGGCTTTCGCCGGCTGGCAGTTCTTAGGGGAGAAACTTGGGAAGATCCGCGTCGTCGGAGCGGGAGTGATCTTTGCGGGAATTGTGTTGATCGCCGTGTTTGGGTAAACCTGTAATGCCCCACCACCCGCCTCCGGCATGACTCATGCCGGGTGGACCAGGGCGGCCAGGATGAAAATGATCTTTTCAGGGAGAGAAAACATAGGACCAATTAACAATCAAAATAAAAAATTGTAAAAAGAAACAGGGATGTATGAGCGAAGCTCATTCATCCCTGTTTCTTCTACCTTTCACCCTTCTTAAGGAAGGGGGAAAAAACGTCTTGGCTTGAGTCAATCGTTGATCACCGGATGGTCAGGCTTTTAAAACCAGGACCGCTTCGCGCGAGCAGGTGACTTGGGCTTTGTCGCCGATCTTGGGCAGCTCGAGGAATGGATTGTTGAATGTGTCCATATTAAAGCGATTGCTGCCGACCAACACCTGGATGCGGACAACTGAACCCAGGAAGGTGATATTCTCTATCTGGCAGTCCAGGACATTGGCTTTCCTTTCCTGCGCAATAAAATTAAAGCGCTCGGGCCGGATCGCAATCGAGACCTTGTCGCCTTTTTGCCAGCCATCCAACCCCTCGGCTGCCTGCAGTTGGACGCCATCGATCTGAAGCAGGTATTTGGCCGGGTCGACCACTTCGGCAGTGGCAGTATTCAAGGTACCGACAAAGCTGGCAACGAAGGCGGTCTGGGGGAAGTTGTAGATCTCGAAGGGCGTGCCGACCTGCTCGATCTTGCCTTCGAACATGACAACGATGCGGTCCGAGATGGACAGGGCTTCTTCCTGGTCATGGGTAACGTAGATGGCCGTGATGCCCAGCTTGCGCTGGATGGCGCGAATCTCGGCGCGCAGCGAGACCCGGATCTTGGCATCCAGTGCAGAAAGGGGCTCATCCAGCAGAAGCACCTGGGGATGATTAGCCAGGGCGCGCGCCAGGGCAACGCGCTGTTGCTGCCCTCCCGAAAGCTGGTGAGGGTAGCTGTTCCCCTTTTGCTCAAGATGGATCAGGGCCAGCATTTCTTCCACAACCTTTTTAATCGCCTGCTTGGATTCCTTGCGAATGCGCAAGCCATAGCCGATGTTTTGGGCAACGGTCATGTTCGGGAAGAGGGCATAGGCCTGAAAAACCATGCCCACATTGCGCTGATTAGGAGCCTTGTTGGTAATATCAATATCATCGATGGTTACTTTACCTTCGGTGGGGATCTCAAAGCCAGCGATCATGCGCAGGGTGGTCGTTTTGCCGCAACCCGATGGACCGAGGAACGAAACAAATTCGCCCTTTTCCACTTCCAGGTTAAAATCTTTAACTGCATCAGTTCCAGCAAATTGTTTACAGATATTTGAAAGAGTCAGATGTGCCATAAGTTGTCACTCTCGGATGATTTAGTGTCCGCCGCCGACCTGGGCCTGCCCACGGCCGCGACCGACCAGGTCGATGATCCCCATGGCTGCCCAGGTAAGAGCAAAGCTGACAACAGCCATAGCTGCAGGCTCATAGGCTTTTTGCTGAATCTGGTACGCCATATAAGGGGCAAAGGCCGGCTTTGCCAGGTACTGGGCGAGGATTAATTCGCCAATCACGATGGCAAAACTCAGGAAGGCGCCGCTCAGAATGGCAACACGGATATTGGGCAGGATGATATCAAAAAGGATCGATCCCCAGCCTGCGCCCAAACTTTGCCCGGCTTCAGTTAGTGTCTTGACATCAATAGACCGCAGGCCTGTATCCACAGCTCGATACATGTAAGGCATGGACAAAACCGTGTAGCCAGCAATCAGCAAGGCTGGGCTGTTGACGATCAGGAGCGGAGGGTGGCTGAAGGTGCGCACCAATCCAAAGACAAATACAATCGCCGGGATTACAAAAGGCAGCAGGGTGATGAACTCAACTGCACTGCGAAATTTCGGAACCTTCAAGCGGATCAAGAAAGCGGTTGGGACAAAGAGCAGGATCCCGACCACAATGGTGAGAACTGCCCAAAGAACTGAATACGAGAAATTATAGACAAACGCCTGATCATTGAAGATATTTGCATATGCCTTGAAACTCAGCACCCCTAGCTTGGCTTTTAAAGAGAAGATAAAGGTCGCCAGCAGAGGCAGGAAGAAATAAAGAATGCCAAGAATCATCCAGAACCAGCTCCATACAGAGCTCTTCCGCCGTGATTCTTGCGAGCTGACGGGTTGCCCTTTGCGTTTACGAAGAAATTGAAGCCATCCAATGGGGAGGTTCATCGCAACCACCTCTCTGTACGCCTTTGGAGAGTTGTATAAGCTGTAATCGCAATGGCCATGACAACCACCATGCCCAAGGCCATGGCATACCCCAAACCGGGGTCACCCAATGCATCACCGCGCAGTTGCGAACCAATCACGATCGTCACGAGATTGATCTGACCACCGGTCAAGGCCTGGGCGGTGGCAAAGGCGCCAAAGGAGTTCCCAAAGAGCAGGATCATCGTGCCCATGATGGATGGCAGGAGAATGGGAAAGGCCACATAGCGCCAGTATTGGAAGGAACTGGCTCCCAGGTTCTCCGAAGCCTCCAGCCACTCACGGCGCAGCCCATCAATTGCAGGGGCAAT
>CAIQQN010000234.1 GCA_903873975.1 uncultured Anaerolineales bacterium | reverse complement strand
CCCTCGGATAGTAAGCCACCATGTCACGGATGCCAGGGATGCTCCGATCAGAAATCTCCATACCCAAAATGTGTCAGAGAGTTGTGCAAGTGAGAGCAGTTGCTGCACACCGGATAGCGTGGAAACCACGATGGTGAATATGTAGTCTTGGATGAGCACTACCGCAACAATCAGGCTGAGAGATGGACCGAGGTAGCGCATGGCTGCCGTGAACGAGCCTCCGCCCTCATTGAATACCCCGAGCGAGTACATGTACAGTGCGCCGAAGATAATATTGGCAAGGGCGATAACGATTACAGCAATCCATGCATATTTCTGCATTCCGTATGGATGCAAGACACCCATCAATTCCCCCGTGGCGTAAAAATACGAGGTGAAATAATCCACCCCGAAGAGCGCCACAGCAGCCAGGAAGCCAACCTGCCCGGCGCCATGCAGAAGGGCATGGTTCTTCTTTTCCACCGGAGCAAGTTTGATGGAAATGACTACGATGACAATGAGAAGCGCGATAGAGAAAAGCATACTGAATTCGTTTGTTATTTGTATTCTTTCAAAACTTGTATTGATGGAATGAGTCTGCCACCAATCTCCTTGTTTCTAGCCAAGAGACTGATTATCCTGCTTTTCCAGGAGAACGTCAAGGATGTGTCAAGAGAAGCCTGAAAAGCGTCAATATTTTGTCAAGATTGATGAAGGTGAAAAGAAACGGACAAGAACATGTCTCTAAAGCTCATTCTGGTTGCCAATGAAGTAATTCGCTGAAAGTCTTTAAAAGAACAGTGTTGCTCAAGCCGCCGTCCTCGGCGGCGTCCCCCTTCGGGGATGCTCCGCGAGGGACGCCGCCGAAAGCATAAATTTGTAAAAATATTTTCGACTGACTATAAAATATTTACCGATTATTAAAATCAAAACGAGTTGCTCGATCGAGCAACTCGTTTTAGGCAAGGTTTGGTTTGGGACGATCAATCCTCTTTACCTTCTTCATCGCCTGGAGAAGTCTGCTTGGGAGCGCCACCCAGTTTCGGCTCGCCCGGCTTGCTGCCCAAGTACTGCTGGAGCAGAGACGGGGCTTCGGGGTGGTCCACATGCAGGGCATGGTCATAGTCTCCGGCTGGCGCAGGCGGCTCGTACCGGACCGGGCGACGGATGCCGAGCAACTCGAAGAACCGCGCAACCCAGACAATCACGTTATATCTATATTCCTGCATCTTAAGCGACTGCCATTCCACAATGGACGCCATGGCTCCCTGGACGCGCGCTTTCTCGCGCACGATGCGGTAGATCTGTTTAGGTTCGCGGTATCCAATAGGAGAAATTAATAACAGGTTGGCAGCAATAATCAAGATGCTGAATGAAATCAAAACCACCCAGCCGCCCTCGGTCCACTTACCGGCGATCTGGCCAACGAACACGATCCCTGCAAGGACTGCCGCAAACCCCGCCCCAAAGGCGCCCCACGAACGTTTCGAACCCTTTGGATACGTTTTTAGAATGTGCTGACGGATGGCAAATCCCATCACCATGATGGGCATGAAGACACCGATACCATAATATGGGATCGCCAAATAGGTTTTACCACGCACGATCAATTGGATAAGGATTGCGACCACAAATCCGGCTGTCACCGAACGTGTGAATGTGCCCTTGGGGTTACGATACACCACGATTTCCGGGATCTCTCCAATGGCAACGTCACGCCAGGCGGTGGCCTGCAAGTCCTGGAAGGCGGTCATGGAGGCGGCCGCCAGCATAGCGACAGCCAGAATTTGGTAAACCCAATACAGGATATTCCCTCCCGGTAATTGCGTGAAACCGATGAAAGAAAGATTAGCGACCAGCGACCGGCCGGCAGTGCCATCGAAGGCGTTGAAGTGGACGGCAAAGTAAGCCAGGAAAGCCGTGGTGATGCCACCATAGAACAGGAAGGAGGTCTGGACCATGCGCCCGATGCCCGACTTGCCGCTGTAGTAATTCCACAAACCCGATAAGCGCGGCAAGTGCTTCTTGCCCCATTTCACCAGGGCAAAGTCTTCATTAATCACGAACTGGATACCATTGGACATGGCTTCCAGACCGCTCAGGGCCACCAGGCCTCTCATCGAAGCGGTCAGCATGTGGTATGCGGCCTGCCAGAGGGTGGGTGTAGTGGCGGGAGGGGTGTAGGGCAGGGCGGCCACCGCCCGGCCTTTAGCGATGAAAAGGCCAATGGCCATAACGACGGTGAGCAGGAGGAATACTCCCAGCATGATAAAAGTCACCCGCGCCGATTCGCCACGCCCGCGAATGGTAAGCCACCAGGTAATCGTTGCCAGACCCGCCCCAATCAAAAAACGAATCACCCAGAGCGTATTATAGGAATTGGTCAGGGACAGTAATTGGTCCACACCGGAGAGCGTTGAAACCACGATGGTAAACACATAATCCTGGATCAACACCACTGCCACAACCAGGCTCAATCCGGGCGCCAGGTAGCGCATGGCTGCTGTATAAGAACCACCGCCCTCATTGAATACTCCCAAGGAATACATATACAGGAAGCCAAATACGGCATTAGCAACAGCAATGATAATGACAGCGACAAAAGCGTATTTCTGCAGGTTGTAGGGATGGAGGGCACTCATCATCTCGCCGGTTGCATAAAAATACGAAGTGAAGTAATCCACGCCAAACAACGCCAGGGCGGCTAATAGACCAATCTGCCCAGCTCCATGGATCAGGGCATGTTCCTTTTTTTCCACCGGAGAAAGTTTGATGGCAACGAAGATAATGATAATGAGCAAAGCGATAGAGAAAAACACGGTTTTACCTTTTTTTCTAGAAGTGTCAGTCGATATCCCTATTAATGCCGGGCTGCATCGAGGGTTTTGAGGCGGTATCCGATACCTGGTTCTGTCATGATGTAGCGCGGCCGGGCTGGGTCAGCTTCGATCTTTCGGCGGAGGTTGCTGATATTGACCCGTAATAGATGCGAATCTGCTTCGTAACTGGTGCCCCACACTGCGTGGACGAGTTGCTGATGGGTAAGCACTTTGCCAGCATTCTGAATGAGAATGCGCAGGATATCGTATTCCGTAGGCGTCAGAGCAGCAGTTTGCCCATTGACCATCACATCCCGCCGGGCCAGGTCCACGAACAAACCGGCAACTTGATAAACCGGTCCGCTTTCGGGAAGGGCTGACCGGCGCAGGGCCGCCCGCAAGCGAGCCATCAATTCGCCTGCGCCGAAGGGCTTGGTCAGATAGTCATCCGCTCCTGCATCCAAGGCAGCGATTTTGTCCTCTTCCCGATCTCTTACCGAAACCACAATGATGGGGATCTGCGTCCACTCGCGCAGGCGGCGAGTCACCTCGATGCCGTCCAAGTCAGGCAGCCCAAGATCCAGGATGATCACGTCGGGGCGCCCAGACACAGTAACGGCCAGGGTCTCTTCACCCGTGGCCGCTTCCAAAACCGTATACTGTCCGCTGAGAGAAGCGTTTAAAAACCGCCTGATGGGGCGTTCATCATCCGCCACCAGGATACGCACTGATTTTTCGTCCATCTACTGCTTCTTGTAAAAAATTTCTAGACTGCCGTTATTTATTGAATTGCTTGCATTTTCATCAGGTTGTGGTTCAGATATTAACGCAGTACCTTGCAGGTTCATTCACCTTCCAGCTAAAAACCATTCGAAGATCAAGAACGTCTGCAGCCATATCAAGACAATCAGCATAATGAATTGTTGACCCAGCCGCTGTAACGGCAATAAATTGGCTGAGGCGGCAGCTGCCAGAGGCAAGCCTCGAATAACCAGTTTCCAGCCTTTGGGAATTCTTTCCTTCTTCATGGTGCGATCAGCTCCAGTTCCATCTCAACTTGCTTTTCAATATGAGCTGGATTTTGCAGACTGAGGTGTCAAGCCGACGACAATCAATGGCTGAAAGAAGTCAAGATTGTGTCAAGGCAACAGATCGGATTTTATACAAATTGGCGTCAAACCTATGACAAGAAGAGGCTGAAAGATGTCAAGAAATCGTCAAGACGGCAGAAGCATTCCGGGGCAGGAAATCCTGCCCCGGCGTCTTGTTTCAGATGATCTTCAGCCTATATCCAACCCCCGGTTCAGTGATGAGGTAGCTCGGTCGTACTGGGTCTGGCTCAATCTTCCGCCGCAGGTTGCTGATGTTGACCTGCAGCATGTGGGTTTCGCTTTCATAAGCCGTCCCCCAGACGGCGCGCAGCAACTGATCGTGGGTCAAGACTTTCCCGGCGTGTTTAACGAGCGTCCGCAGGATATCATATTCGGTCGGCGTCAGGGAAACGGGCTGCCCACCCACCAATACTTCGCGCTGGTTCAAGTCCACAACCAGATGCCCGGTCTTGAAAACCGGATCCGTTTCTGCCTGTGCGGAACGCCGCAAGGCCGAGCGCAAGCGCGCCATCAATTCCCCCACACCGAAAGGTTTCGTCAAGTAATCGTCGGCGCCGGCATCCAGCGCGGCGATCTTGTCCTTCTCCTGCTCGCGTACCGAGACAACGATGATGGGAACCTGCGTCCACTCCCGCAGACGGCGCGTAACCTCCACACCGTCCATATCGGGAAGACCCAGGTCAAGGATGATGACGTCCGGGCGGTCCGCGGCGACGGCAGCCAGGGCTTCTTCGCCGGAGATGGCTTCAAAGATAACGAATTGGCTTCCCAAAGAGGCTTTCAGGAACCGGCGGATCGAACGTTCATCATCCACCACCAGGACACGCACGTCTTGCTCGCTCATTTTTGCGCCTCCACAGGCAGTGCAATTGTGATGATCGTACCACCACCCGGGCGATTCTCGGCAGAAATAAATCCGCCGTGGGCATCCACAATCCCTTTGCCAATGGCCAAGCCGAGGCCGGTCCCGCTGACGTTATCGGGGCGCTGGACGCGGTAGAACTTGTCAAAGATGCGGGTTAAATCCTCCGGCGGAACCCCCACCCCCCGGTCGGCGACTGTGATCTCCACAAAGGCCCCCGCCATATTAGCCCGGATCTCAATCGGCGATCCCGGTGGGGAATACTTCAAGCCGTTATCAATCACATTCACCAGCACACGCTCGATCAAAACAAAGTCCATTGACACCAAGGGCAGGTCATCCGCGACATCCACCGTTATTGAGCGATCGCCCAGGCGCGAACCAACTTCCTCCAGAGATGAGCCAACAAGGTCTTGAAGGTCACAGGCATCGCGCTTTACGCGCATGGCGCCAGACTCCAGACGGGTCATATCCAGGAGGTTGCCCACCAGCCGGTTGAGGCGGTCAGCTTCTTCGCTGGCAGTTTCGATCAAGCTGCGCCGGGCAGATTCGTCCAAAGTCACCTGATCATCCACCAGGCTGCTCAACGCCCCGGTGATGGAGACCAGCGGGGTGCGCAAGTCATGAGAAATCGAATTGAGCAAGGCATTTTGGAGCTTGTCGGTGATCTCCAGCATCTCGGTCTGCCGGGTCTGCTCGGCCAGACGCGCCCGTTCGATGGCCAGGGCGATCTGGTTGGCGAACGCGTCCAGGGTGCGGAGCTGGTCACGGGTCAATAAACGATCCGGGGCAGATGGTTTTATTCCCAACACACCCACTCCGCCACGCATGGTCTTGAGAGGCTGATAGCGCATGGAGGAAGCCGGCAGGGTATCCGTGCCGCGCCCGGCCGGTTGGCCGTGATCAAAGGTCCAGGCGGCGACAGCAAGATCATCGTCGGAGACGGTCAGCGCCGGACTGGTGGCGTAGGCCTTCAAGGCACCTGCAACCGGCAGGAATATGGCGACCTCCCGGCTAAAGGTCTGGCCGACATGAGCGATGGCAGTTTGCGTGACGGCCTCCAGCCCGGCAGTTTCGGTCAGATCGCGGCCCAACTCGTATAATGCAACAGTCTGCACTTCGCGTTGTTCGGCTGCTTCGGCCTGTTCACGCACCAGGGCGGTCAACTGGCTGATCACCAGCCCAACT
The DNA here is from genome assembly GCA_903873975.1 of uncultured Anaerolineales bacterium. Classification (GTDB taxonomy): domain Bacteria; phylum Chloroflexota; class Anaerolineae; order Anaerolineales; family Villigracilaceae; genus UBA877. Next base: position 35,579 of record CAIQQN010000234.1, on the reverse strand, counting down.
GCCAGCAACCCAAAAAAGGTCAGCAAGTATTCGGTATTGGAAACGGCCAGGGTCAAATGAGGAGGCACAAAAAAGTAATCAAAGACTGCCACGCCCAGAATCGAGGTCAAGATGGCTGGACCGCGCCCCAAGTAAACGGCGGCGAGGACAACTGCAAGCAGAAAGATAACAACCAGGTTAGTAGGCGAAATATAAGGAGCGATGATTGCACTGAGAGCGGTGGCGGCTGCCACCAGCAGCAGCCCCCAGAAGTACCTGGTCCATGGGCGGTGCGGCCGCCAGCCTTCCAGGGCTTTTTTCGTAGATGGCTCAGCTTCACTGCTGATCACATATACGTCAATTGAGCCACTCAAGCGGATCAAGTGGTCTACTACCGAGCCGCGCAGGAATTCGACCCAGCGCGAATGGATCGGCTTACCGGCAATCACCTTGGTCACATTATGCCGATGGGCATAGTCCATCACCGTTTCGGCGACTGACTGCCCGGGGAGGCTGGTTGTTCTTGCTCCCAGTTCTTCGGCCAGCCGCAGGGAATGTGCCACCTGGTCGCGCTGTTCCTGAGATATTCTGGCCTGATCGGGGGTTTCCACGTAGATCGCGAACCACTCCGCATTCAGCTCGTCTGCCAGCCGCCGGGCAGTGTGGATCAGTCGTTCACCAAGCGCACCGGGGCTGATACAGACCAGCAGGCGTTCCCCCGCCGGCCACGGGCCGGGGATAGAGCGCGTCCGCATGTAAGCCCGCATCTGATCGTCCACCCGTTCAGCGGCGCGGCGCATGGTCAACTCACGCAGGGCGGTCAGGTTGCCTTTGCGAAAGAATTTCTCAATGGCACGCTGGGCCTGGTCTGGGATGTAAACTTTGCCTTCCTGCAGGCGGTTGATCAACTCATCCGGCGGAAGGTCGATCAATTCGATATCGGTGACAGCGTCTATCACGCTATCAGGGATGGTCTCGTGCACTTTTGTCCCGGTGATCTGCGCAACGACGTCGTTCAAGCTTTCGATATGCTGGATGTTGAGTGTCGTAACCACATCAATGCCGGCCTCCAGCAATTCTTCCACATCCGCGTGACGTTTGGCATGGCGGGAACCGGGCGCATTGGTGTGCGCCAACTCGTCCACCAGGACAAGTTGGGGTTTACGCTTCAGGACGGCGTCAATATCCATTTCGGTCAACTGGACATTGTGATACGTTATTTGCCGAGGCGGGATGACTTCCAGCCCGTTGACAAGCAACTCGGTTTCGACCCGTTTATGAGTCTCCACATAACCCACCACCACATCCACCCCCTCGTTTTTTCGCTGGTGGGCAGCTTCCAGCATGGCATACGTCTTCCCGACCCCGGCTGCATAGCCCAGGAAAATCTTCAGGTGGCCGCGTTTCTGCGCCTGTTCTTCAGCCTGGACCTGGGCAAGCAGTTTATCTGGATCGGGACGGGAAGGTTCGGAAGGCATGCTCCTACTATACTACTTATTTAAACCATCCAGAGCCAGATTGAGTTCAAGGACGTTCACACGCGGCTCCCCCAGGAAACCGAACTGTCGTCCTTGAGTGAACTGGTCCACCAGGAGGCGGACGGCCGTCTCACTCATTCCGCGTACCCTTGCCACACGCGGGACCTGGTAGAGGGCTGCGGCGATACTGATATCCGGGTCAAGGCCGCTGGCGGAGGCGGTGACCAGGTCCACGGGGATGGGCTGGGTATTGGTGGGATCGGCAGCTTTCAGGTTCGCAATGCGGACCTGGACCGCCTCCAGCAGGGCGGGGTTAGCTGGTCCGAGGTTGGAACCGAAGGAGGCTGCGGCGTTGTACGGGAAGGGGCTGGTCGCCGACGGTCGTCCCCAGAAATACTTCGGATCGTCAAATTGCTGGCCGATCAAATCTGATCCTCCTGTCTGGCCATTGCGGACGATCAGACTGCCGTTGGCCAGGCGCGGAAAAACAAGCTGGGCAACGCCGGTGACCGCCAGCGGGTAGATAACACCGGTCAGCAGCGTGAAAATCAGGATGGCCATCAAGGCCGGTCGAATTTGTGTTCGCATTTTATTTCCTTATCTGGTAGAGACTTTAGGCGCCAAGCCATTGATGTGTTTTTCAGTCTCCGCCTGCTGTGTGCGCTCCAGTGCCCGAGCGGTCTGAGACGCAAAATCCTGCAGCAGCCGGCTATCTTCCGACGGCAAATCCACATTAGCGCCGCGCCAGACCTGGATCTCACCGACCAATCCCCAGGAATTCAGGAGCGGAAGGACCCGGTCTGGCCGGTCTTTTCCCATCCCATCGCCCGGCTCACTGGCAACAATGCTCAGCGACCGGTCCTCAGAGTAGAAAATCACATTCACCAAAGCGGCCTGGAATAACTGCCGGAGTTGTCTGGCGACGGTGTGAGCCACCGCTTCCGGCGTGCGTAAACCGGTGAGGGCTGAACTCAATTCGTACATAAACACGGCTTCACGTGCCTTCGACAGGCTGTCTTGAATACGCCCAACCACCAGGATGGCGACACCCAGGAAAATAGCCAGCACCAGCCAGCCTTCCAGCCGTTCCACTGCGAATGTAAAAAAAGGCGGGATAAATAGAAAATCGAATGCCAGGGCTGCCATGAGGGCAGCGCTGATGCCCGGCAGTTGTCCCCATTTATTCGCGCTCCACGCCACCGGTACCAGGTACAGCAAGGCAATCACAGACTCCCCGAGCGTAGCGCGCCCGATGAGAAACAAAGGAATCGTGGTAGCTGCCACTGTCAACACGGCCAGCAGACTGTTGGTCAGCAATTTAGGGGTGAATGAGAAACGGTTTCTTTTCATAGATGCCTCCTTATGAATCTAGACCAGGTGCAATGCCACCAGGAGCAAGTCAATCAGCTTGATGCCGATGAACGGGGCAATCAGGCCGCCCAAACCATAGATCAACAGGTTATCCCGCAAAAGCCTGGCTGCTCCAACCGCCCGGTAAGGCACGCCTTTCAATGCCAGCGGGATAAGAACGATGATGATCAGCGCGTTGAAGATCACCGCCGAGAGGATGGCGCTCTGCGGTGTGGCCAGGTGCATGATATTCAGCACACCCAAGGCAGGATAGGTGGAGGCGAACGCAGCCGGGATGATGGCAAAGTACTTCGAGACGTCGTTGGCGATGCTAAATGTAGTCAGGGCGCCGCGCGTCATCAGGAGCTGCTTGCCGATCTCCACGATCTCGATCAGCTTGGTTGGGTTGCTGTCCAAGTCGACCATGTTGGCGGCCTCACGGGCCGGCTGGGTGCCGGTGTTCATCGCCACGGCCACGTCGGCCTGGGCCAGGGCGGGGGCGTCGTTGGTGCCGTCGCCAGTCATGGCCACCAGTCGCCCCCCGGCCTGGGAATCGCGGATCAGCTTGAGCTTGGCCTCGGGAGTGGCCTGGGCCAGGAAGTCGTCCACCCCGGCCTCGGCGGCGATGGCCGCGGCAGTCAGTGGATTGTCGCCGGTGATCATGACGGTCTTGATGCCCATCTTGCGCAACTGGGCAAAGCGCTCCTTGATACCACCCTTGACAATATCCTTCAGGTGAATTACCCCCAGCGCCTGGCCGTTACGGGCCACGACCAGCGGTGTACCGCCGGAGCGAGCGATGGCATCCACTTTGGTCTGCAGGTCGGACGGAACGGGATGGCCATTCGAGCGGACCAGCGCCAGCATGGTGTCCGGTGCACCCTTGCGGATGGAAGTGCCGTCGAAGTCCACACCCGACATGCGTGTCTGGGCGCTGAACGGGACGAAATGCATGCCCTGGGGAGCGGCCTGGCTGGGGCCCATGGTCTGGCCGCGCAGGCCGTACTTCTCCTTGGCCAGCACGACGATCGAGCGGCCCTCAGGGGTTTCGTCGGCCAGGGAGGCCAGCTGGGCCGCCTCGGCCAGCTCCTGGGCCGGAACCCCGCCGACCGGGATCAATTCCACCGCCTGGCGGTTGCCCAGGGTGATCGTGCCGGTCTTGTCGAGCAGCAGCACGTCCACATCCCCGGCGGCCTCCACCGCCCGGCCTGACATGGCGATTACATTGCGCTGGATCATGCGATCCATCCCGGCGATGCCGATGGCGGAGAGCAGCCCGCCGATGGTGGTCGGGATCAGGCAGACCAGCAGGGCAACCAACACCGTGATGGTGATGGGCGTGCCGTGACCGGCCATGCCCACGCTGTAGAGCGAGTAAGGCAGCAGGGTGGCGCAGACGATCAGGAAGATGAGCGTGAAACCAGCCAGCAGGATATCCAGGGCAATCTCGTTGGGGGTCTTCTGGCGTTTGGCGCCTTCCACCAGGCTGATCATGCGGTCCAGGAAGCCCTGGCCGGGATCGGCGGTGACGCGCACCACCAGCCAGTCGGAGAGAAGGCGCGTCCCGCCGGTGACGGCACTGCGATCCCCGCCCGCTTCACGAATCACGGGCGCACTCTCACCAGTGACGGCACTCTCGTCCACCGAGGCGATGCCTTCGATGATCTCGCCATCCACGGGCAGGATGTCGCCGGCTTCGACCAGGAACAGGTCGTTCTTGCGTAAAGCAAACGAGGCGACCAACTCGTATTTTGCCTGGCGATCGGGACGGGGCAGCTTCTTAGCCTGGGTGGTTTGGCGAGTCTTGCGAAGCGCTTCAGCCTGGGCCTTGCCGCGCCCTTCGGCAACAGCCTCGGAGAAGTTGGCAAACAAGACGGTGAACCACAGCCAGAGGGCCACCCCGCCAATGAAAGCGGCGGGGGCTTCACCCTTACCGAAGAGCGCCTGGATCCACAAGGCGGTAGTGAGCAGGCTGCCCACTTCCACCACGAACATGACCGGGTTGCGCACCATCAAGCGCGGGTTGAGTTTAACGAAAGAATCCAGGATCGCACGCTGGTACAGCTCACGCCGAAACGTGGATCGTTTTTTGAGTTGAGTGGTCATTGCTTACCATCCTACCTAATGAAAAATCATCAGATGTTCGACGATCGGTCCAAGAGCCAGGGCAGGCAGGAAGCCAAGCGCCCCGACGATGATGACGACCGCGATCAGCCAGAGGATGAAGAGCGGGGTGTGGGTAGCCAGCGTGCCTGCGCCGGATGCCGGGACCTTTTTCTTGAGCGCAAGCGAACCACCAATGGCCAGGGCCGGGATGGCCAACCAATAACGGGCGAAGAACATGATGATGCCGAGGGCGGTGTTGTAGAAAGGAGTATTCACGCCCAGCCCTGCAAAGGCGCTGCCATTGTTGGCGGTGGCGGAAGAGAAGGCATACAACACTTCCGTGAACCCATGCGGACCGGGGTTGTAGATGGTAGCCTTCCCCACAGCGGTCATCACCCCGATGGCAGTCCCGACCAATGCCGTGAAGACCGGGATCAGCAGGATCAGGGAGGCCATCTTCATTTCGTAGGCCTCGATCTTCTTCCCCAGGTATTCGGGCGTGCGCCCGACCATCAGCCCGGCGACAAAGACCGCCACGATGACGAAGGCCAGCATGCCGTACAGGCCGGAGCCAACCCCGCCATAGATCACCTCGCCCAGGTGCATCAGCCACAGCGGGATCATGCCGCCCAACGGCATATTGGAGTCATGCATCGAGTCCACCGAGCCGTTGGAGGCGGCAGTCGTGGCGGTGGCCCACAGGGCTGAGTTTGCAACGCCAAAGCGCACCTCCTTACCTTCCATGTTTCCGCCGGGATTGATATTGCTCTGCTGGATATCCACACCGAGCGAGGCGATGGCCGGGTTGCCGGTCTGTTCGGCCCAGACCGTACTTGCCAATAATGCTACGAAGATGATGGTCATGGCTGCCAAGATGGCCCAACCCTGGCGCGTGTCCCCGACCATTTTGCCGAAGGTGTAGCAGAGGGCGGCCGGGATGAGCAGGATGGAAAGCATTTCCAGGAAATTGGACAAGGGTGTAGGGTTCTCGAAGGGGTGGGCCGAGTTGGCATTGAAGAAGCCGCCGCCATTGGTACCCAATTGTTTGATGGCAACCTGGGAAGCAGCCGGCCCGACCGCCAGTATCTGCTGAGTCACCGTATTCCCATTGGTATCGGTCGCCGGCTGCAGGAGGGCAGCGGTTTTGGACTGGCTGAAGGTCTGCACCACGCCCTGGGAGACGAGCAGCAGGGCCAGGACAAAAGCCAGCGGCAGGAGGATATAGAGGACCGAACGGGTCAGATCCAACCAGAAGTTGCCGATGGTTTTAGCCGTGTGACGGACCAGGCCGCGGATCATGGCGATGACGATGGCCATGCCGGTGGCGGCCGAGACGAAGTTCTGCACGGTCATGGCGAGCATCTGGGTGAGATAGCTCATGGTCGTTTCGCCGCCGTAGCCCTGCCAGTTGGTGTTGGTGGCGAAGCTGACGGCCGTGTTCCAGGACGAGTCGGGGGAGACAGCGCCGAAGGCCTGCGGGTTGAGCGGTAGAAATCCTTGCAGACGCTGCAAGCCGTATACGACCAGCAGTCCCAGGCCGTTGAACAGCAGCATCGCAAACGCGTAGACCTTCCAGTTCATCTCTTCGTCCGGGCGGACGCCGCTCAGGCGATAGATAACCTTCTCGACCGGCCGCATGAGCGGGCTCAGAAAGGTCCGTTCGCCCTGGTAAACCCTGGCCATGAACAAGCCGAGCGGCTTGACAAGGGCAATTAAGACGACCATGTAAAAGATGAGTTGAAGCCAACTATCAATATTCATTCGAACCACTCCGGTTTCAACAAAGCGATCACCAGATAGATAAAGAGGGCCAAAGTGATCAGGCCGGTAATGAGATAAAGTGCGTTCATTTCTTATTCTCCATCAGCCGATCACAGAAGACGATGAATCCCCAACTGGCGGCCAGAAAGAGGAGGGTCAAGCCAACATACATAAGGTCAGCCATATAATGCTCCTGGCATAAAACATGGATGCGATAATCGAATATATCCAGTTCGTCATCAAGTTTGAAACAAAAAACAGGCCCAAATTGTCAAGGATTTATCAAATTCAAGACAGAATGATCGAAAAAATCAAAACTTCCGGGACTTGATGTCCCAGAAGTTGGATAGGGCGAAGGGCAGAAAGAGGTTCAGCCGGTCATTTCCCTCAGGCGATTGTACATGAGGGAGATGCCCATTATCAACAAAGCGCCCACGATGATCCACTTCCAGAAATGGATGAACAGGATGACCAGAGCGATCATTGCCAGGATCAAGGTGATGCGTCCCACCGTCTGGATAAAGGCGCCGCGCAGGAACGACTCGGCGACCACGAACAGGATCAGGATGACGGCCAGACCTGCCCAGATGTACCCGGGGGCGAAGAAAATGAGCGCCGCAACGGCAAACATCAACAGGCTCAAGCTGACGGCCGCCCAGGTTTGAGCGGCGCGGTCGAAGCGCAGCACCTGGGTGGGGTCGTCCGGTTCGGCCAGATGGCGGATGTGGAAACGCGGGTCATCCTGCCCGCCTGCTTTCATGCGGTCCAGCCGGCGGGTCAGCCCCTCCAGCAAGGATGTGTTTTCCGAGACCTCGCGGCGCAGGTTGCGTACTTCGGCCGAGAGCGTGATTATTTCCTTTTCCAGCGCGGTATATTGTTTTGCCAGGTGCGGATTGCCTTCCATCCCTTTCAGCCTGACACCCTTTTCCTGCAGTTCAACGGCTTTTTCCGGGATCAGCTTCTCCAGTTCCTGCTGGCGGCGGTAGATCTTCGCACAGTTGTCGGCGAGCATTGGCTGCATCTGGGGAGGCGGCGGGACCTTGTCGAGGCCGGCGAAGCCGAGCGGGTCATACCACGAAGCACGCGGCGAACCGTCCCGATTATACATGGGACCTCCCGGAGCGTTCTCCCCGGAGATGGGGTCGCGGGCGAATAGCCCCCACAAGCCCCGGTATTGACTCACCCACGGGGTGGACTCGTCTATCAGCACCGGCGACCAGGTTTGAGATCCGCCAGGGCCGATGCGGAGACCGTCGCCGCGGGCGAAATCCACAAACGGGATATGGAAGGCATCCGCGGCCGGCTGGCCAAGTGTCTCCGTCCAAAACTTGTTCCAGAGGCGGAGCAGGCCCGATAACCAGGGCGGGAGGGGCGGGTTGACTTCGGCCTGGTATTCGCCGCGCCGGAAATAGGAGGCATGGGACCCGGCCCCGGAAAAAACAACGGGATGGCTCTGGTCCTCTTTTTGGAGTTCGGCGCTGTCGTCCCAGCGGCGGCGCAGGTCATCGCCCTTGAAATCGTGCGAGGCGTAGGCCGCCCATTCCGGGATGAGTTGCCCATCCTGTTCGTACAAATAGAGGGTGACCATCTCCCAATCGGACTCGTGATCGTTGACGCCGTGGAAGCCGGAGCGCCAACTGTCGAAGCAAGAGAAGAACCAATATTGGAGGATGGTCCAGCCGTTCTGGCGGGTGAGGCGGCCGTAGTAGGTATACGCCTCGTCTTTGGTTAACATCTCGTGGTAGTCCAATTCCGCAGCTGCGGCGGTGGCAGCCGTAACCTTGCCGCGCAGCAGGAACGACAGCGAGAACAGGCCGTCCAACAGGCGGGGCAGGATGCCGCCGCGCGCCAGGCGCCCGATGCCGGCATGGAAATACTCACCGAGCTTTCGGCGCAGGAGCAACTGGTCGGCCAGCACCTGGGCAGACTCGGCCAGGCTGAGAGGCTCGATAAAACGCAGGTAGCGGACCGACCCGAACACGGCCGGGCGGGGTTCGATCAACTTCTCGAGGGTGAGTTCGCCCTGCCTGACCAGGAGCTCATCGCGACCATCCGGGTGATGCTGCCAGAGACTGCATTCCCTGACGTATTTGTCAACGGCCATCGGGAAGAACTGCTCGCCCCTGGTGAAGTACACGACCGGCTCGAATTTGCGGAGCAGTTCCAGGTCAGAGGCGGTAACGGGAGCGGCGGGGCGATCAGAGGGTGAGGCCATCGTCCCTCCTGATCCCATAAATGCGCTGAACATCGGTAATATTTAGGGCAAAAGCAATGATGACATTGGAGACCATCACGAGGTAGTTGGGGTGGCTGTAGAAATAGTCCGCGAGGGAGATGATGAGCGACATGCCCGTCCAGGCCATGAGGAGCACCCAGCTCCAGCGGTGCAGGCGCAGGAAACCGATGAGGACGATGATCCCGGTCAGTGACAGCACCAGATAGGTGAGGCTGGTGAGGAAGGCACTGCCCAGAGCGGTGAGCTGCCAGCCGATGAAGAGCGGGCCAGTGATGCCGTTAATGAAAACCCGATTGCGGATCAAGGGCTCAAAGAACTGATAGAGGCGGATGAGAAAAAGCACAACGATGCCAACCGCGATGACGGTGACGGCAATGGGCCTTTTCTTTTTGTCGCTTTTCTTTCTTTTAGCCATGGGTAACCTCGTAAATGGTGCAGGTCTGTGCGATGACGATTAATGATTTTACCTCAGGCGAGGAGAAGAGGGGGAGGAGGAGAAAAGATAAGGTAAACACGAAGGCCACGAAGAAGCACGAAGGAAAGAATAGTGGGTAAAAGGACAAAAAGCGGAAGGCGGAAAGAAAAGAGCGTTGAATGTCAAACGTTGAACGTCAAAGAGGGTGTAAAGGCATCGGCATATCAAGTATTTGTTTGTTTTCGGGAAAAAAGAGGAACAAACAACTCGGTGTTTCGAGGGGATTCTCAAGTGGAGGTTCTTCATTGATTATGCGTTTATATCGAGCCGGTATCACCAACGGATGCAACACAAATCCGCTCAGATACTGCCCTGAAGATCCGGTCACGCGTGCCCAGATGGCGGTCTTCCTGGAGAGAGGAATACACGGCTCGGGCTTTACTCCGCCCCAAGGCTCTGGCACAATATTCGCCGATGTGCCAATTTCCTACTGGGCAGTAAATTGGATCGAGAAATTCTACTCGGATGGTGTCACAAATGGCTGTGGGAACTTACCACGGATCTACTGCCCTGAGGACTCCGTCACACGTGCCCAAATGGCCGTTTTCCTGCTGCGCACCAAGCATGGAGCCACTTCTAACCCTCCCGAGGTGGGTTCGAGCACAGGTTTCGCTGATGTGTCTGTGAGTTATTGGGCTGCAGCCTGGATTAAACAATTATCTGCTGAGGGCATCACCAATGGCTGCGGTGATGGTAATTATTGCCCCGAAAACTCGGTCACTCGGGCTGAGATGGCCAAATTCCTGGTGATAACATTCAACCTGCCGTAAGATTATTCTATTAGGGATACGCTGTTGGGCTTTAGGAATTGGAAATTCAAACCAGAAGATGCTCGTATACTATTGAAGCGGCCATCTCCTGCCCTAAAAAACAACCTAAAGCCAGTGAAACGCTCTTCTATGTCTGCTTCTTTTTTTATTTACCCTTGCTCTGTTGCAAATATGCTCTAATCTATCGTAACAAGTAATTTCCCAAGTGAAGAGGGTCGCTTCCCGGAAGAGCGCCGGGACGATGTGCGGTCAAGTCTAGGGGCGGGTCAGGAGACCCTGCCCCAACGAGAGAGTGAAGAGGAGATTGCTTCCCGGAAGGGCACCGGGACGATTTACGGTCAAGTCCCAGGGGCGGGTCTGGTCTCCTGCGCCACCAAAGGGGTGCTTCGCGAGGGATGATAAGACCCTGCTCCAACGAGAAGTATTATCAAATAATTGCATCCCAAACGGCATCTGATATTGCTTGAAACCTCTTTGTGGTCTTTTCATCAGATAATAGCCGATTGGTTGTAAAGCTTACAACCAATTCTTTTTCCGAATCTGCCCATACCATGCTGCTATTTTGTCCAATATGCCCAAAGGTGGTCAGGGAGCTTTTATTTCCAAACGATATCGGTATGGGAGGATCAGTTGGCTTTACTGCTCCTCCCAAGCCAAAACCAAACCCCCAACGCATATCTGCCAGGATCACCTCATCATAACCTTCATATCCCAAAGAAACGGCTCTGGTAACTGTATCGGGTTTGAGATAACCTTTGCCAGCGTACGTGCCGTGATTAAGCAACATCTGAAAAAACACAGCTAGATCCCTGGCGGTGGAATTTAAAGTTGCTGCCGGTATCACCGCAGATCGAATAATAGGCAGATTAAACAGAAACGCTGCAGAGGATTGTGTTTTGTCTCCAGAATATATATAAGAAGCGTTTTTTTGCTTTTTGGAAGGCAAGCCCAGATAGGTATTTCTCAAATTAAGGGGTTGTAGAAAATTATCCTGTAAATATGATTTTATCGGCTTCCCAGTAACCCTTCCAACCACTTCGCCTAAAATAAAACCAAAATTAACCAAATGATAAGCCGTTTTACTGCCTGGAGGAAATTCTGCTTGAAGATTCGCCACACTATGTGTAACCCATTCCCATTTTACCCACAAAGGTATTTGCCCATACAGCCCCCGCCTTGGAATACCAGCCTGGTGAAGTAAAGCATGTCTAATCGTTGCAGTTTCTTTTCCTCTGGTACCAAATTCCGGCCAATATTCAGCTATAGGAGTATCGAGTTTGATCCTGCCTTCTTCAATGAGTTTATGTACACAAATCGCGGTGAATGGTTTGGTGATTGAAAAACAATGAAACGGGGTATTCGGCGTGACTTTCAATTTTCGATGCACATTCGCGACCCCATCTGCCCGATCAAGAACAATATACCCATTACGGAGAACAACCAGCTGTGAACCGTAGTGGAGGCCATCTGAAAGTTGTGAGTGATACACATCAAGGATTTTCTTAACACCAAGGTCATTCATACCGACCGTCGAGGGTGTGATTTCTCCTCCCCATTCAATCTCATTAGATAATATTGACATGATCTACCATCCTTCTGGCCTAAATCCTATGGAAAATAACTACTATTAGTATAGAGGGTTTTTCAAAATAAACAATAGACTCTTCACGCGAATCCCTTCCCCAAGCACAACTTCCTTTCATTTACAATCGTCCGTTATCTACCGGACCAGCTCGTTGATGGGCGAGCTTATTCGGTATGCAGATAAAAAATGTTTCTGTCGAAGAGATCCCGATGAAATATCTACTTCTATGGCAACTCTATTACCCATCCACGGCTATCTATCTAACTCACCCGATGGACGCAACCATCTCTTGGTAATCTCAAACGCCTCTGGATTGTTATCTGCACCGGCAGGCATTCCTCAATTACAACGTAATACGCCCGCCTTATTGTCGGCTCAACAGCTTATGGGCCATTGCACTCTAATCACCTGGAAGGTATAGCAATTCATAGGGAAATCCGATTTGGCGATTTGCGAAAAAGGGCTTATTTTGATACCCTGTTTCTGCAAAATGTAAATACTTACTGATCCAACGGATCCAACACCCGCCCCACGAACAGGATCGTCCCTGTTGGCACATCACGGATAATGAAAATGAACGGCCGGTCGATGCGCAACTCCTGTGGCAGGGAGGCAGGCGCCATGAAAGAAATGCTGAATGCCGCGGCTTCTGTGCCCTCTTCGTTTACCAGAATATACGCTTTATGCAATGCCTGCTGCACGTATAACTGCTCCGATTTCGTGATGCTGGTGAAATCCGCGTTATTTTCATCAAAAGCCGATGGCATCCCCAGCGCAGACAAAACCTCCCTCAGGTCGAAATCAACGCTGAATTCAAATTTTGGCATGTAAAGGGTCAAAGAGCCTGACCGCAACCCGTCCAGGATGGCTGCATATTTCGCGGCATCCAGTGCATTCTCGACAGCTTCAAATTGCCCCCGGTCGGGGAGGATGATCACCATCTCTGCCAGATCGCCTTTATAAGGCAGAGCCAGCGCCTGGTAGCCGTCACCGGAACCAACCCTGACTGGGACCTCGCCATCGGTCTGCATGGTGGGAACCTGCACCTGCGAGCCATCCAGCAGGTTAAAAGGCGCATCACCGGTCAATTTTTTGACGAATGCTTCCTGCCAGGCAGCCTTGAAGTAAATGGCGTTCGCCAGAACCATGCGCGTGGACGGATCCACGGAGCCGGGCGGCATGACTTCCTTGATCTTTCCCTGTGTCTGGTGGTCGACCCAGTCATTGATCTGCTGCCGGGCGGAATCAGGGGCGGCGAAATCCACAAGACGCACACCCGCGCCATAATTCGCCGCCAGCAGGTCAAGGTAGGCCTGCTCGAACGGGTAATCGAGCTGACCCCAGACCGCATTGGCAATGATGAGCCGCATGGGATTCTTATGATCAATCTTTTTGGACTGCGCCGGGCGCTGAGCGAGATCAAGCGAAAGGGCATTCACGGCCGGGTGGAATTGTTCCGGCGTTAAAGTGAAATGAAGGGCGCTGGCAATCTGGGAGGCAGTCTCCCCGCCAGCGCCGCCGTACAACATCGCCATCGCCAATGAAATACTGTATGGGGAATAGACCAGGTTGCCTCCATCCCCACGCACATAGCGGTAATAATCAAAGGCAAAGGCACTGTTACCATCCAAAAGGGTTTGCGCATCGGAGGCGGAAACCACTGGAGCGGATTCCCGCGGCAGGTCTGACTGGGCCACCGCGCCCGTATCAGCTGACCCACAGGCTGACAGCAATATCAACATCAGAATTATGCACACACTATTCAAGTACCGCATATGATCCTCCTTCCAGTGAAGTCCATGCTTCAGGCAGCCTATTTCACCTGATGAATGACAAACACACCGCCACTATTTGTTCCAACATAAAGATTGGCTGGGGCCAGCGGGTCAATTGCCAGCGCACAAACCCTGGTTACAGCCAGACCGGTGTTGAGCGCTTCCCAGTTCCCGCCGCCGTCCGTGCTTTTAAACACGCCGCCATCCGTCCCTGCATAAATAGTGGCCGGCGTCGCCGGATCGATCGCCAGGGCGAGGACAACGGGATCCGTCAGCCCGGTATTAGCCGCCTCCCAGGTGAGGCCGGCGTCCATGCTTTTGAACATGCCGCTACCTGTTCCCGCATAGAGAGTGGAGGGCATCGCCGGGTCAATTGCCAGGACTGTAGCGCCGGGAGCGGTGTCGAGCCGGTTCCAGGCGGCGCCTCCGTCAGTGGTTTTGAACACCTCTCCGCCTGTCCCCGCATAAAGGGTGGCTGAGGTCAGCGGGTCAATCGCCAGGAGGCGAACCCTGAGGTCGGGATAGATCTCGTTCCAGGTCAGGCCGGCATCATTGCTCTTGTACAGGCCATCCAATGTGCCCACATAGAGGGTGGTGGTGTTTTTTGGGTCGATAGCGAGAGCGTACACTTCGTGGTTGGAGTCCAGATCGAGCTTGACCCCGGTCCAGTTTCCGCCTCCGTCCGTGCTTTTGAACAATAGGCCGGGTGTTCCGGCATAGAGGGTGGCCGGCGCCAACGGATCTACCGCCAGAGCATACACATGAGCAAAATCAACAGCATCGATCAGGCCGGTGTTAGCCGCCTCCCAGCTCCCGCCTGCGTCCGTACTTTTAAACACACCGCCCAATGTTCCGGCATAGAGGGTGGTTGTTATGAGCGGATCGATCGCCAAGGATAAAACATAAGTAGCGGTCAGACCGGTGTTGGTTGCGCTCCAATTCCGGCCTGCGTCCGTGGTCTTGAATACACCGCCGACAGATGTCCCCGCATAGAGGGTGTCCGGGCTGGTTGGGTCAATCACCAGGGCAAAAACATAGGCAGCGGTCAGGCCGGTGCTGACCTTGCTCCAGACCCCGCCACCGTTGGTGCTCGTAAATACTTCGCCTCGATACGTTCCCGCAAAAAGGGTGTCTGGCGTCCCCGGGTCAATCGCCAGGGAGATCACGCCATCGGTGGTGGGCAAACCGCTGATGGATTTGACCCAACTCCCGCCGCCGTCCATGCTGATAAGCACACCGCCGAGTGACCCCGCGTAAAGGTTGAACGGGTTACGCGGATTTATCGCCAGCGCGCTGACATTTCCATCCGTTTTGAGCGCCGCCCAGCTCCCGCCGCCGTCCGTGCTTTTGAACAAACCGGTTTTACTTCCCACCGCATAGAGGGTGGTTGGCGTCCACGGGTCGATCGCCAGGCCGCCAACACTGGCGTTGTCCAAACCGGTACTGGCCGCCTGCCAGGTAGCGCCTGTGTCCGTGCTTTTGAACACGCCGCTCATTGTCCCCGCATAGAGAGTGGTTGGCGTTCTCGGGTCAATCGCGAGGGCGTAAACAATCGTATCCGTCAGCCCGGTGTTGGCCGCCTGCCAGGTGAGGCCGGCATCCGTGCTTTTGAAAATGCCGCTCCATGTCCCAGCAAAGAGAGTGGACGGCGTGAGCGGGTCAACCGCAAGGGCGTGAACATTGACGCCGGCTTCGACCATGGCCCAGCTCCCGCCGCCGTCCGTGCTTTTGAACACGCTACCGAAGGAGGCACCCGCATAGAGGGTGGCCGGCGCCTGCGGGTCAATGGCCAGGGCCAGAATGATCCCGCCTTCGGGCCCGTGACTGATCCAACCATTGGGTTCGAGCACGTTGGTCGCCGTTGGTACGGCGGTCGATAAACCAGGCGTGGGCGGCGGCGCTGTCGGCGGTTCCGGCGTCAGGCGTGCCAAGGGGGGCGAGGAGGCAGCAACCCCCACCAATAACAGGCCGGTCACAAAACTTGCGGCGTTCATCACGAGGCTTGTCATCCAGATCAATCTTAACGACAGGCTTCGTTTAGTCAGGATGGTGATCAAGAGCGCTTCAAACACCACGGCAAATACTTCGGACAAAAATACCGTAAGATTGGCAGGGAAGCCCTGTACGGTAACGTACCTGGCATAATAGCCACGAAAAAAAGAAAACGCCACCATGGAAAAAAAGATGGTAACCGGAAGAGAAAGGAGGGTCAGGCCGATCAGCCAATTGCGGGTCTTATTCCCGGACCGATAAATACCTGAGAGCAGTGCTGCATAAATAAATGCAGCAAACAGGACAAACAACCCTCTGCTTTGATTCGCCTGTGATTGAAATCGCCCCAACGAAGGGAAGAAGAACCATACCACCGGAAGGGAAAGGAGGTTGACCAATAGAACGATCCACATGCTACTCTCAAAGAGGCGGGGTTCAACCTTCCACCAAAAGCACAGACCCGCAACCAAGATTTCCACCAGGATGGATATCCCGAACAGCAGGAGGGGGTTGGCGGGATAAACCCTTCCGGGGTTGCTGACTGCCGGCAAGGTACCCGCCTCAACTGACAAACCGGAATCCAGCACAATCACCTGCCAGGCCGAACTCTCCCCATAATTCGAAGGCAGTTTTTCCACCACTTCACTGGCGCGAACCCGGTCGGAGAATTGGGCTACAAGCTTAAAATCCGTCCCACCGTGTGATGGATAAGCAGCCGAACGGCAGATATTGGTCGCACACCCAAAATCATTCGACCAGCCGGTCAATTGAGGGGCTGATGTTATACAACCAGTATGATCACAAGTCCCGTACTGCTGCAGAAGGACAGGCTGCTCACAATTTGCCGTCAGGCATGCGATCAACTGTACGCCAAGCAAGCGGGGGGTCGAGGCTGTTTTGAAATCAAATGTAAACCACACAACCGATGGCGGTGCGGCAGAGTTGGCAAGAGCAATCTTAACCGGGAGCAGGAATATCAACACAGCAACGAAAACAAAGGCTGTTTTCTTCCAGGAAGTTGTTCGTGCCAGTCCTTTTCCCATGGTTGTTCCCTCCTATCTAAAGACGACGCAATGCCTGTTTAGGTTCCAACCGCTTCACAGACTATTGGCTTGTGCAGCCCAATAGGCCATATCCATTTGGGATGTCTGTCTGCAAGAAGCGTAACGATCATCCAGCAATACTATAGCATTCTTGCAAAGGCGATTCAATCCCCATCTCGCCAAGAGTCCGTAAAATAAGTGGCGGAAGCCACTGTCCTATGGAGCAGGTGTTGGGAAGCCTGCCCACCTTTTCCCGGTGCTATTCCCCGAAGCCAAAAGATCCGACAATCTTATCCGCGGTTTCCACATCCATATCAGTCAGGTCGATGGCAGCATAATCCATGCTGAAATCACTAAATCCCAATGTAAATACCCGGTCTCCCACCCTTATTTCCGTACAGTTGTGATACAGGATAAGTTTATGCCTGCCTTGATATACCAGTATCCCTTTGGATATATTCTCCCCAAAAAAAGGTACCTCGCCAGCCAGGAAGATATCACCTTCCGGAACTCCTGTTCTTTGGATCGTCATATCTTCATTTATCCATCTTACCCCGATGGTGAGTTTGATATCTGGATCGGCTGGCGAACTGATTTGGATGAAATTGTTACCCCATTCGCTCACTGTCCAGCCTGGGGGAGCAGAGAATGAAAATCCATAGACCGTGTGGACATACCTAATCCAATCCCCATCTGTTCCTGCGAGCCTTATAAGAGCCAGGGTGGGTACCGTGCCCGGGGTGATGGTGTAAGTGGCTGTGGCGGTGGATGTTTTTATAGGTCTCAGGGTGGGAGTTGATGCTCGTGTTGGTATGGATGAATTTGTCGGCGTGATAGTGCTCGTCGGTGTGGATGTGCTTGTCGAAGTGGACGTGATTGTCGGTGTGGATGTGCTTGTCAAAGTGGACGTGAAGGTCGGGCCGAAGATTTGTCCCGGCCCACAGGACGAGAACAATAAACTTGATAAAAGAAATAAAGAGATCAAGAATTTATGTTTTGTTTTCATATAAAACCGCACTATTACGGGCGCTCCCGGCGGTGACCAAGGTGCACCGCATAACTTACTGATGAAATTTCAGCCGCGCAACGGTTCAGGTCAGCAACAGTGCTTCGACTCTGCTTAGCACAGGCGGCAGGATTTATTTTCATTATCGCGCATTTCTGACAAAACGCGCCTGCGTTCAAGCGGTGGGATTGAGGATTGTTGATTGTAGATTGATGCTTGGGGAGCAGGCAGGGAGGGCGGTCTGCCGTGGAAACCTCCCGGAAGGATGGAAAGCCGTAAATTAATCGGCGATTCAAGACAGAAGATGCTTGTATAATTGCGCGGTGGTCATCTCCCGCCCTAAAAAAACTTTATGTCGATGAAACACTCGTCCATGCCTCCCTCCTTTTCATTCACTCTATTTGACCTGCTCCCCGGCGAACCGGCGTGGATCCCAGACGATATCGAATTGAGGATCCCGGAGAAGACAGCCATTGATCCAAGTAATTTGCACTACCTGATCACTATTCCCTGGCATGACCAATACCTGGAATTGGTAGATGAAGCTTACCGAGACTTCTTCAAGGTGGTACTGCCTTACCTGCACGCGCGCAGCACGGATGTACACGTGGTGACCTGCCTGCCCTTTATCAAGGAACTCATTCAAGCCGGGGAGGAAACCGTCGATGAAAAAGTGATCCGAATCGCCTTCATGCTGCACGACTCCGGTTGGAGCCAGATGAGCGAGGTCGAGATCGCCCACAGCCTGGGCGTCCGGGGGCTCAGTTTATCAGGGGATGCGATCAATCCCAAGGCAAGACATGCGCTCCTTGGCCAACAGGTGGCGCAGAAAATCCTGGGGGAGTATCCATTCCAGCCGCCGCTGACCTCAAAACAGATAGAGCAGATCTACCAGGCAATCCTTTTCCATGACAAGCCAGAGGGACTTGCTGCAGGAGGCGTGATCCCCGCCAGCGTGAAGGTGGTGTGTGATGTGGACCACTTATGGTCCTTCACCCATCCAAATTTCTGGCAGGATACGCTTCGCAAAGGGGTCAAGCCGGATGTTTACCTTGAGAATCTTGGGAAGGACCTGGAAAGCTATTTTGTTTCCGAGCCGGGAAGGCAGAAGGCCAGGCAACTGCTCGAGAAGCGAGCAGCGGAAGTGGAGGCGTGGAAGAGCTGGATGCAGAGGAATTAAAAGAAATCTTGGGGTGTCGGCGGGCGCGGCTCCTTTGACGACTCGTGTCGTCGAAGCAACCGATGGCGGCTGGAAGCCGCCTCGGTTAGGGTTGAACTTTGTTTTGGAGCAGTTGGATCAGCTCGTTCAGCAACGGGGCGGGGACCTGATCGGCCATTCCATTCGACCTGACGGCCTGCGGAGTGGTGGACATGCCGGGGGCGCCAGCCGCGCCCGTATCACCGCCACCTGAGGTCACGCCACCAGAGGGTGGAACGCCGCCACCTGAAGGCATGCCACCAGAGGGTGCGCCGCCGCCAGAGGGCGCGCTGCCGCTGTCCGGCAGTCCGTTCAACGCCATGGGGGTGGAAACCGCAGTGCCATTGGCGGTGGGCCCGTTTTGACTCATTAATGTCATCACATCCTGCTGGGTCAGGTTCATGGCAGTGATCTTGTCCATCTGGTCAGAAGTCATGAGGCTTTTGATCTGGTCAACGACCGCGTTTATCTCTTCCGTGGCAGCAGTGCTGCTGGTTGACAAGGATTGCAACATCTGCCAAAGCGGTAGCAACTGTTTGGCCTGGTCGGAAGTAACGGCCTGGTCAGTCCCCTCCAGCTTGAGCGTGCCAACGAGGAGTTGCGCAGCGGTTGACAAAGAAGCCGAACTCCCTGACTGGGTTGTCTGACTGGCTGTCTTGCTACAGGCGACCAGCGCAAACAGAAGGGCAAAAGCTGTGAGGATAAACAGTATTTTCTTCATGTCAATTTCCTTTCATTATTCTTATTCGTGTCGTAGAGCATCAATTGGATCGAGCTGGGCGGCCCTGTTGGCCGGGTAGAAGCCGAAGAAGGCGCCCACGGCGGCGGCCGAACCGAATGCCAGCAGAATCGAACTGGGGACGATCACCGTGCGCATAGAACTGAGGGTGCCGAACAGCCACGAGCCGCCGATACCGACCCCGGCACCGATCAGACCGCCCACCAGGCTCATCAAGAGGGCCTCGGTCAGGAACTGCCAGCGGATATCCGCGGGCGTGGCACCGATCGATTGACGGATGCCAATTTCCCGGGTCCGTTCGGTCACGCTGACCAGCATGATGTTCATGATGCCGATGCCGCCGACGATCAACGAGACGCCTGCCACCCAGGCCAACAGGGAACGGAAAGCGGCGGTGGTCGATTCCTGAGTGGCGATGATGTCCTGCTGGGTGGTTACCGTAAAGTCGAGGCTATCCAGTGAGACGTTGTGACGCTTGGCGAGCAAGATCTGGGTCTGCAGGATCACATTGTCCATATTGGCCGTGTCTTCCACCTGGACAAAGATCATGCGAATCTGGTCGCCCACGATCCGGAAAAATGGCGTTTGAGCAAATTTTTGCAGCACCAGCGAGATGGGCGCATACAGGCGGGCATCATAGTCAATCTCACCCACCGTACCCTTTTCAGCCAATACGCCGATCACAGTCACGCGGGTTGTGCCGACCAGGATGGTCTGACCGATTGGATCGGTATCTGCAAAAAGCTCCGTTGCCAGGTCATAGCCCAGCACCGCCACCTTTTTCTTATTGGTAACATCATCGGCGGTATAAAAGCGCCCCACCGCCACGGTTAAACTGCGCACGCCTAGAAAGTCGGGGGATGTGCCGGTGATCGAAATCGAATCCAAAGAGACGCTGCCGGCCTTGACCGTTTCGGAGGCATCCTGCTCGACCACGACGCCTTTCACCCCGGAAATCTGTTCACCGATGGCAGTGGCATCGTCGTAGATCAGCCCGCCAGAGCTGGCCATGCCAGGCCCCATGCGGCTAAAACTCGATGAAATGTAGATCAGGTTCGAACCCAGGCTGGTGATCTGGTCGCTGATGGTGGCTTCGGTGCCGGCGCTGATGGCGATCATGACGATCACGGCGGCTACGCCAATGATGATGCCCAACATGGTCAGCAACGAGCGGACCTTATTCTTGCCGATGACTTCCCAGGCAATACGGAGCACTTCAGCTGGCTTCATAATTCACCTCCCTCCCGGCGGCCTGGTGGGATTTTCCATTGTGCACAATCGTGTCAATGCGCCCATCCCTTAGATGGATGGTGCGTTCCGTATGGGCAGCAACGATCGGGTCATGGGTAACAATCACGATGGTCTTTCCCTGCCGGTGAAACGTATCAAGCAGGCCCATGATCTCTTCACCAGAGCGGCTATCCAGATTGCCGGTGGGCTCATCGGCAATGATGACCACCGGATCGTTAATCAACGCCCGCGCAATTGCCACGCGCTGCTGCTGGCCTCCGGAGAGTTCCTGCGGCTGGTGGTGCATGCGGTCACCCAGGTCAACCGCCTCGAGCACTTTTTCCCCCAGCGCCTGCCATTTTTCCAGCGGGACCCTGTGCGTGCGGTCATAGAGCAGGGGCAACATCACGTTACGCAGGGCAGTTGTATTTGACAAAAGGTTGTAGGATTGAAAAACATAGCCTAGCTTGAGGTTGCGTATGGCGGCCAATTGAACCTTGTCCAGGTCACTCACATCCTCTCCATCCAGGATGTACTTCCCGGAGGTCGGACGCGCCAGGCAACCCAGAATATTCAACAATGTGCTTTTGCCCGAGCCGGAAGGCCCCATGATGGCGACGAACTCGCCAGCCTCAATATGGATACTCAAGTTCTCCAGGGCCGTCACGCTGACACCATTCATGCCATAAATCTTGGTAAGATCAATGGTTTCGATAATTGTATGAGCAGCTGTCATTTTGTTGAGGTCTCCACAATCCCGGTGGTAACCACATCACCCACCGACACACCAGAAGTGATCACGGTGAAGGTATCGCTTTGCAGGCCAACTTCCACCGTCGTGAGCGTGGGCGACCCATTTTTCATGACAAAGACCGTGTAAGTGCCATCTGGCAATTCATGCAACGCCTCGACCGGGACCAGGATGGCATTCAAAGCCTGACCGGAGATCACATCAATTCCAGCATCCACACCGACCGGCAAGCCAATATCGGCCACGGAACTGTCGAGCAGAGCCGTCCCTTCGACCATGGTTGTACCCTGCACCGAAATCAAGCCGGGCATGACCTCCGTCACTTTGCCGGAAAAAGTCTGGTTGGGCAGGGAATCAAAGCTGACCGACACATCGTAACCGACCTTGACGTTGCTCCAATCACTCGCATCCATGTAGAATTGAATTTTGGCCTGGCTCAAATCGTCGATCGTCATGATCGTTCCCTGGGCTGTGCCGCCAACCTCGGCGTTGAAGGTCATGACGAGACCTGCGATGGGCGCATAGAGTTTGGTGGCATCCAGGTTATCCTGTGCGGTTTGAACGGCCAGTTTTGCCTGTCTTAATCCATCCATGGAGGAACCGGTGGCATCGTCGGGTACATCCCCGGATTTCAGTGCCGCCAGGTAGTTTTGGGCGTTAGTCAGCCTGGCATTGGCCAGATCCAGAGTGGCCTGGGCCGCATCGAGCTGCCGCTGGGTGGGTTTCTGCGAATAAAGACTGACATAATAACTGGCAGAGTTGTACGCCTGCTGGGCATTATAGAGAGCCTGGTAGGCCTGCGCCTCATTTGCGTCATTGATATATTCCCCCACATTCAAATTATCATACATCGTCTGGGCCCTATCCAAATTGGCCTTGGCAATGACATACTTGGAATAATAATCCTGGATGAGGGCATCGTTCTTCCAATATAACTGGTTGTTCAAGGCGATCTGAGCATTGGTCACATTGGCCTGGGCCGTGGTGACAGCCAGCTCGGCGTTCGCAACCGCTTCAGGGGAAGTCATCTCAAGCAGAGCCCGTTGAGCATCTGCCAGGGCGGATTGCTCCGAGGTGTCATCCAATTGGGCCAACAATTGGCCCTTTTCCACGGTATCACCCAGCTTGACATTCAGGCTGGATATTTTCCCGCTGATGTCGAAGCCAACGGATGATTCAGAAGCCGCCACCAGGTATCCGGTCCCGCTGGCCTCCAGGACCAAATCTCCCTGGCGGGCAGTGGCTGTCTGGAGGGCGGCGGTAGTCGCAGCGGCAGTGGTTTGGGACGGGCGCAGGGCTGCATAGGCGCCAGTGCCCACGCCCGCCACAACGACCACAATGAGTACAATCCAGAAGGCTTTTTTGGGCACTCGAGAAAGCAAAGGGATCTTCAGGCGTGCCTTCTCCAAATTGGTCGAGAGCCTGGCCCCCAACTTAGGGGCTTTTTCGGAAGGGCTTGCAGTTACAGATGTCATCATTTCACCTCACTGAAATCCAGATTCGCGGTTCTCCGGGGATCGTCGTGGATGGGAGTTCCCAAATACCCGGTTACTCTTTGCCGCAGTTATAGCAAAGAGGTGTTATGAGGTGATTGATAAGTTATTTAGATTTTGTGTGGGTTTTTATTTCAGAGAAAGAACAAGGTTTTGCGAGCGAAGCTCGCAAAACCTTGTTCTTTCAATCTTTACCCTAGTTAGAAGTGGCGTGACGGCGGCGAGGCAGCCTGGCAAGTGCCAGGGCCTGGCGGCGGGCTTCCAGTTTCCGCAGAGCCAGGAGCGCCAGCCAGAAGACGGTCAGGAAGATCACCACCAGCCCGGTCCCTTTATAGAGCAACTGCATGGCCGGGAGCGGGGAGTCGGTGCCGGCATAGACGCCGTGCAGCGTGGCGCCCAGGTACCCAACCAAACTCAGGACGTGAATGATGCGGAAGAGGCGCATCCCAATCCTTTTCCGAAGGTAAAAAGTAACCGTGACTAGGAGGGTGAGGTAAAAGCCGATCACGCCCACCCCGACCCAGATGGGACGATAGGGGGAAATGAACGGAACCAGGACCTGCCAGATCGAATAAGGCAGATACCGGTCAAGCATCAGGACTGCGACGTGTAAAACCACAAAGGCAATCGAAAGCAGCGAGATGAACTGGTGGAAGTCGTAGGTGAACATACGGTCGAGCAGGCGGTCAAGGTATTTGCTGGTAACTGCCAGCCCCAGCACCATGGAAAACCATAACAGCAGATAGGCCACGATCCCACTGGCGCGGGTCACATACCACCAGAGCTGGACAGTATCCAGGGCAAAGAACCAGGTAAACCATTTACCCGCCGCCTGCCCGGAGGGGGTCAATGAAAAGAGGGCTCCTAATAATATCAAACCCAAAACGAGCAGGGTGGCAAATACACTGATAATCGCCCGCCACGGCGAAGAGGGTTGTGTCCGGCTGGGTTGATTGGGGTGTTCAATTGACATACATATACTCCACACTTTTTTGTGTGCCCCATATTTTCCGATCATGATCGACCGCCAGCCAGGAAAAATGGGTGCCCCCATTGCGGGCGATCTCTTCAGATTCCTGCGGTCCGCCTATGAGCAGGGCCTTGGCGAAAACCTCGGCTTCATAAACGTGAGGAGCAATGGCCGTCACGCTCAACCAGTCAGTTGCCGCAGGTTCGCCAGTACGAGGGTCAATGAGATGATGGCGGTGTTTTTCGCCCTGCTTCCAGACACGTTTGGTTACAGCAGAAGTAGCGACCGCGCCAGGATCGACCTTGAGGGTGGTCAAATCTACCACTGGCTGGAGCGGGTCTTCGATCGCAACCGACCAATAATCTTCTCCGTCCGGAAGCCCGACCAGGAACATATCGCCTCCGGCGTTGACAGCACAGGCCGAAGAGAATTTGGAAAGGAGAAGGGCTGCCTGTTCAACGATCCAGCCTTTGGCAATCCCACCCAGATCGAGCGCCATCCCATGGGGAAGGAGAATCATACCTCTCCTCTCGTCGAGCTCCATCTCGCTGAAGGATGAGCGCTCACCTGCCAGCAGGGATTCGAACAAGGGGACTGCCGACCCCTGGCGGAGCAGGTCCATGCTGCGGTCATAACCGACCCGGCGCAGGTCCGGCAGGATGGAAGGGTCGAACAGGCCGCGGGTCTGGTGGAAAAACTGCTGTGCCAGGGCAATCACCGCGAACAGATCGGGGGAGGCCTGAAAGGGCGTCCCCGCAGAACGGTTGAGGTCGGAGAGTTCGCTTTGTTCCGAAAACCGGCTGAAACGGCTTTCACTGGCTAATATAAACTGCTGCGCCTCTTCAAATCCGTCCGCCAACCGGGCGGGGGTTCCCTGGGCGACCATCAAAATATCCGTGTTCATGGCGCGGAGAAGAAAGGTTTTCATTCTCTAGGAACCACCCGAGCGGAGCAGGGGTGCGGCAAGATTTGACTGAGTACTGGGGGCCGCAAAGTTCAGCCCGCTCCCACTGCCGCTGCCACTGCCAAAAGCCTGGATGGGCGGCAAGGAGGGCAACGAGGAAATATTCGCCGTCGCTGCCTGGACCGGCTGGACCGGCTTGAGAGAATGCGCCAGCATGCCCCAACCAACCAGGAAACTCAATACGCTGACAACGGCGAACCAGTAATGGAGGGCGGTCTTGATGATTTTCATGGGAAACTCCTTAGCGGCCGGCAACGGTGATCTGGCCCTGGCTGTCAATCGAGATCAGGCCATGGCTTTGCAGAAAGGCAAGCAACTGCTGGATCGTCTGCAGCTCAGAGGCGGCCTGGGTTAACTGGGCGTTGTCACTGCTCAGCGCGGCCTGATACTGCTGCTCGCGCGTCTGGTACTGGGCAACCTGAGCCTGCAGTTGGGCAATCAGCGCCTGGTCGGATGAGGTTGTGGTTGAACCTGCTGCGGCGACCGCGGCAGGAGTATTCGAAGCGGCGGTGCCATTCTGGTTGGTCATTGCATTCGCGCCAACCACCAGCATGGACATGGCTATCGAACCGGTTATCAGGATGGCTGCCAATAAGGCACCAATTTGTTTACGCATTTGTGTTTACTCCTCGATCAAGTTGGGGCGAGTATACAGAACGGAGATGAATACAGGATGAATTGTCGGAAATGTGAAGAAACAGGGATATGCGAGCGAAGCTTGCATATCCCTGTTTCTTTTATCTTCTTCTTTGGGGAGAGGCTGGAAAGCCATTCATCCCGCAGTCATATTTGCGTGCTACAATTTATATGCAAATAAACTTCACGGAGAAATAATGTGCGCATTTTACTGGTCGAAGACAACCGCCGCCTGAGCGAATCCCTTCGCCTGACCCTCGAAGAGGATGGGTATGCCGTTGATACGGCTTATGACGGCCTGGATGGCGAAGAAATGGGGCTGATTTCCAGCTACGACATCCTCATCCTGGATATCATGCTGCCCGGCAAAGACGGACTGGAAGTCTGCCGGGACCTGCGCGACCGGCGCGTCAGCACCCCCATTTTGATGCTGACCGCACGGGATGCGCTGGATGACCGGGTGCTTGGGTTGGATAGCGGCGCGGATGATTACCTGGTCAAGCCCTTCGAAGTGGACGAACTGCGCGCCCGCATCCGCGCCTTGCTGCGGCGCGAATCCTCCAGCAAAACGGGCTCGCTCCAGGTGGCGGACCTGGTGCTCGACCCGGCCACCCACACCGTCCGGCGCGGCGACCAGCCGATCGAACTGACCGCCAAAGAATTTTCCCTGCTCGAATACCTGATGCGCCATCCCAACCATCTTATCACCCGCGAGATGGCTGAAGAACATCTGTGGAGTTACGACCACGTCATCGCCTCCAACGTGGTGGACGTGTACATCCGCCGTTTACGAGTCAAGATCGACGATCCCAGCGAGGTCAAGCTGCTCGAAACCATGCGGGGGGCCGGATACCGTATGCGCGTGCCGGAGGAGAAATGAGGCCAAAGAAGTCCCCGGTTATTCGAGAACGATTCGGGGTGCTGCTCCACAGCATTCGCTTCCGGCTCGTCCTGTGGTTCACGGCCATTTTGGCGGTTATCCTGTTTGCCTTCAGCGCCTTTCTCTTTTACACCCAGAGCCGCAACCTGCAGGAGGAGGCCATCCATGAGTTAGACCGCCGGGTGACTGGCTTGGTGACGAACGTCCAAACTGCGCTGCTTCAGGGGGACGGACAGACCTCGCTCCCGAACGGGCTGCTACGCGATACAGACGTTTTCATCCTGCTCAGTCCCGAGGGAACAGTTCTTGCCAGCCAGGGGCCCATCCCGGTCCAGGAAGCGATCCAGATCGTATCCGCCGGGCTGCAAACCACCCCCCGGACGGGTGAATCATCCGCCATTTACTGGACAGGCCCAAATTCCCAGAATTACGCTTTCATCATCGCCCCGGTGCAGAGCCCGCTGGGAATCAATTTCCTGATAATCTTCGGCGGCATCCTCGACCCGAGTGCGCTGATCCGCCGTTTCCTCCTGACCCTGGTGGCCGGCAGCCTGCTGACCCTGGCCGTCGCCCTGGCCGGCGGCTTCTGGCTGGCAGACCGTGCCATGCGGCCGGTGAAGACGATCACCCAAGCGGCGCGCACCATCGGTGAGACGGACCTGAGCCGCCGTTTGAACATGAAGAGCAAAGATGAGCTGGGGGAACTGGCAAACACCTTTGATGCGATGCTGGCGCGTTTGCAGGCGGCCTTTGAACGCCAGCGCCAGTTCGTGGCGGATGCCAGTCACGAACTGCGCACCCCGTTAACCATCATCAACCTTGAAACCAGCCGCGCCATTGCCTCCCGCCGTTCGCCGCAAGAGTACCAGCATGCGCTGAGCATCATCCACGGCGAGAACGATTTCATGACCAGCCTGGTAAATGACCTGCTGACGCTGGCCCGCATGGATGCCGGGCAAACGACCATCGAGAAAACGCCGTTGGACCTGAGCGATGTGGCGGTTGAGACCGTGGAACGCCTCACTGCACTGGCGACCCGGAACGGGGTCACACTGGAAGCCGGCAACCTGCCCGAGACGCACATTCTCGGCGACCGGCAGTACCTGCTGCAGATGCTCAGCAACCTGGTTGAGAATGCGATCAAATATACGACCGGAGACGTGAAACGGGTTTGTGTGGAAACAGGAAAAGCAGACGGGAGCGCCTGGGTGCGCGTTTCAGATACCGGTCCGGGCATCGCGCCCGAACACATCCCCCACCTGTTCGATCGTTTCTACCGGGTGGACAAAGCCCGCACGCGTGCGGGAGAGGCGGAATCCGATCCGGAGGCGCCCAGCGGCAGCGGGCTGGGACTCTCCATTGTGCAATGGATTGCAAAAGTGCACGGGGGCGAGGTGCGGGTGGAGAGCGCGCCCGGAGTCGGGACGACTTTCGAAGTCCGGTTCAAAGCAGTATAGGTGCGAAATAAGGGGGGAGGGGGAAGAAGGCCATGGCTTTATGAACTCGCCGGGTTGATAGGTTTTTTCCTCTTGCTTTTCTATGGACAACATGATAAGATATTGTATCCTAACATGACCTTATTTATCCGTATTGTCATCTGGTCGTGTGTAAATAAGGAGAAAACCATGTCAAAAAAATATATTCTGTTCGCGATATTCGTGATCATTCTCGCGCTGGCGATCTCAGCTTAGACTGGTTCAAGGCCCGGTTACCCTGGACAAGGGTGAACGGGATACCATCTTATACGTGGCCGAATTCCGGACTCCACTTATGTTGAGCTATGTCTCATTCAGCGCTGTGCGCGGCATCCAGGCGCTCCATTACTATATTTATGGTCCAGCCAGTGATGTGACCGTCGTCCAGACGCCTCCCATAACTGATTATTTGGAACATTATTAACCAAGTTCCTCCCCGGATGGAACGACCCCAAAGAAATGCAGAGTGGGCTACATTCATAGCCCACTCTGCATTTAATCCAAGCGTGCTCCGGCGGGATGAACCATCCGCCCCAAAATTGCGCTCTTATCTACCGGACAGGATGATGGCAGGTTGAACGCAAGCACCAGAAATTTTACCATCTGGAAGCGGATCACCGAGTCTTCGGGGAACAGCTCAACGGCGCGGTGTCCGTGAAGAGCACACTCGGAGCGGGGACAGCTTTCGAAGTCTGGTTCAAACAGTTTAGGTGTAAAAAGGGGGATTGGGAAGAAAATTTTGGCTTTATAAACGCCCGGGGTTGACAGGTTTTGCCTCTTGCTTTTTTATAACCAACATGTTATACTAAATCATACCAATATTCTCATATTTATCTTATTTACAATATATCAATGATAAATATGAGGCCTTATATGGGCATTCCATTTCATCGCAAATGCTCATCGAATACAACTTATAAAAAGGAGTATGTCATGAAAAAATATATTCTGATCGGGATCTTGGTGATCACTGGCGCGCTGGCTCTCTCGGCTTTTACTTTGGTCAGCGGTAACAAGTCCAGTGGATCGCTGGTTGGACAGACCCAAGGCTCGGCTATCCTGGACAAGGGTGAACGGGATTCCATCTCATTCTTCCCTGAGACCGGGTTCCGGACGCCTCCCAGGCGGAGCTCCGCCAGCCCATCCATTGCAGTGACCGGGTTCCGGACGCCCCCCATGTCAAGCTATGTCCAATCCAGTGCTGTGACCGGTGTCAGCTCCGGTTCGTATCTGGTCGTGGTAGGCAAGTATCATGATGACCGGTATTCCATCCTACCCTCGGGCCGCAGTTCGTTGGGACATTAATAACCAGGTTCCTACCCTCGGGTGGAACAAATCCATATAGAAATGCAGAGTGGACGACTGGTGTCGTCCACTCTGCATTTAGTCCGGGAGTGCTCTTGGCGGGGTAAGCCCGGAGTCGGGACGACCTTCGAAGTCCGATTCAAAGCAGTATAGGTGCTGAACAAAGGGAATGGTTAAGAAGACCATTGCTATTAACACCCTGGGTTGACAGGTTTTGCCTCTTGCTTTTTTATAACCAACATGTTATACTAAATCATACCAATATTCTCATATTTATCCAGTTTACAATATAGTCGATGGTGAATATGAGGCCTTAAATGGGCATTTCCATTTCATCGCAGATGCTCATTGAATACAACCTATAAAAAGGAGTACGTCATGAAAAAATATGTTCTGATCGGGATTTTGGTGATCACTGTCGCGCTGGCTCTCTCGGCTTTTACCTGGGCCAGCATCAGGTCCACTGGATCACAGGTTGGACAGACTCAAGGCTTGGCTATCGCGGACAAGGGTGAACGGGATTCCGTCTCATCTGCAGCCGGCTTCCGAACGCCCCCCATGTCGAGCTATGCCCAATCCAGTGCTGGGAGCGGCGCCCAGACGCCTCATTACTACCAATATGGTCCAGCCAGTGCTGCGAGCAGCGTCCGAAGCTCCGGTTCGTACCTGGTCGTGGTCGGCAAGTGGCATGACCGGTAGATAAAAGCCCAAACCCGCACCGCATTGGGAAATAATATTCAGGTTCCCCCTCGGGTGGAAGAAAATCAATAGAAATGCAGAGTGGACGACACTAATCGCCCACTCTGTATTTAATCCGGGTGTGTTCCCGGCAGGGCACATCTACGTGTTGGGGGATTTTCCAAAAACTCCTCTCCTCTGTTAATGTTCATTTCATCTTGCGGTTCTAAAATCAAGGCGTAAAACAAGAATCTAAAACCATTCGGAATATAAGGAGGTCGCAATGACCAAGAATCGAATCGTTTATCTGGTGTTAGTTCTAGTCCTGGCCGGTGTATCGGCGCTTTCGGGCGCGGCGGTAGGCGGAGTGGTCGTCTACCGGACCGTCAGCCAGGCACAACAAGCCAGCCTGACCACATCCGCTCCGGCAGCCCAGGCCGTCCAGGCCAGCAATACTTCCCCACAGCAGCCTCTCGTCATAAACACCACCGACATAGAAACAACCATTACGGAGGCCGTCAAGAAAATAGGCCCGGCAGTTGTAACGGTGACAGGTACCATTCCAAGTCAGATGACACAATTTGGTCCGACCGGTCCCCAAACAGTCAGCGGCAGCGGCGTATTCATTTCTGACCAGGGATACATCCTGACCAATAACCATGTTATTGAAGGCATGAAAGATGCGACCATCATCCTGTCGGATGGGACCCAAGAAAAGGCAACCATCGTGGGCTCCGACTTGTATTCAGACATTGCCGTTTTGAAAACTGACGGGAAAGTACCCGCCGTGGCAAGCCTGGGGAACTCGGATGTGTTGAATCCCGGCGAAACGGTCATCGCCATTGGTTCGCCGCTGGGTGACTTCAAGAACACTGTGACGGTAGGCGTGGTGAGCGCGACCGGACGGTCCATCGACACCGGGAATGGGTACACGATCGATGGCCTGATCCAGACGGACGCGGCCATCAACCAGGGTAACTCAGGCGGCCCACTGGTCAACCTGGCCGGGGAAGTGATCGCCATCAACACCCTGATCGTGCGCAACAGCGGGAGCGGAACCGTGGCAGAAGGCCTGGGGTTTGCCATCCCGATCAATACGGCACAGGCAGTGGCCGAACAAATCATTCAAAATGGCTACATTTCCCGTCCTTACATGGGAATTAATTTCCAGCCAATCACCCCGGATATCGCCAATGCCTATAACCTGCCAGTGCAATATGGCGCTTATGTGACCAGTATATCTGCCAACAGCCCTGCCAGCCAGGCCGGCCTACAAACGGGTGATATTATCACCAGCATTGGCGGCACAGCGCTCGATGAAACCCATTCCTTTATCAACACCCTGTTCACATTCAAACCGGGTGACCAGATAACGGTGGAAATCATGCGAAACGGTAAAAGCCAACAAGTGCAGCTGACGCTGGGCGAATCGAGTCATAATTAGCAGGCTGAGAAACAGCCCGGAGTGATCACATGCCACAATTTAGGTCGAAACTTGAAGCTGCCAGAAATGGCAGCTTCTTTATTGCACCCGAGTGGATCCCCTGTGGTTTGGATAATCCCATGATGAGAGGGTAAAGGACATTTATTTGGGTTCGTTGGAAATCGCCATGGAGCTGAGGTAAATACGGGGGTGTTGGGCAGGTTTCACCCGGCCAACACCCCCGTATCTTTCCTGTTATAAGGAGATGGAGAAAGGACCAATATTTTGTAGTGGTAGAATGTCTAGAAATGGCATGGCTAATTCTTAAGTCGTGCTGTCTGGGGTTGTTGGACATAGGTGCTCATGATTACATTCTTCCGAGAATGGTTTAGCATCAACCGCCCGTTAGTCTATTTTGTTTATGGGCAAGTTTTCTTTATCCTCGGACTGGCGATTGCCATGCAATCCAGACGGTACTCGCGGTTGAACCTAGCGCGCAGCCTGCCCTGGCTGGCAGGATTCGGCTTTTTACATGGCTTCAACGAATGGGGCGACCTGTTCATTCCCATCCAGAGCCAGTTTCTTGATACTCCGATAATTGCCTTCCTGAATTCCATCCAGCACTTCTTGCTGGCCGCCTCCTTCGCCTTATTGTTCCAGTTCGGGATCGAACTTATGCGCCCCCTGCCGGAGAAATGGCGCTGGTTGCGTCTGCTCCCGGCGGGCCTATTCCTAGTGTGGCTGGCCGGACCATTCTGGGCTGGCCTGATGTTTATCCAGGATGTCAATCAATGGCATATCCTGGTCAATGTGCTGGCCCGCTATGAACTTTGCCTGCCCGGTGGGCTTTTGGCCGCGTATGGCTTGCTTCGCCAGACGCGGATCCAGATCACTCCGCTCGGCCTGCCGCGGATTGGGCGCACCTTGAAAATCGCGGCGGGAGCGCTGGCGGTCTATGGCTTGCTCGGCGGTCTAATCGTACCGGCAGCCTCATTTTTCCCGGCCAATGTGGTCAACGTAGAGACATTTACGTCAATCTTCCTCGTTCCGCCACCGGTATTTCGTTCGCTGGCAGGTTTGGTGCTGGTTGTGGCTGTAATCCGGGCTTTAGAAGTGTTCGACATCGAGACCGACCGCATGATCCGGCAAATGGAGGAAGCTCAGGTAGTTTCCATCGAACGCGAACGCATTGCCCGCGACCTGCATGACGGCGCCCTCCAGCAGGTCTACGCCGCTGGCCTGCTGGCCCAGTCGCTCGGCCGCCAGGCCAAGGGTCCCCTACGGGAGGGGATGGACCGTTTGGTCATGACGATCAACCAGGCCATCGACCAGCTACGGGCCTTCCTCCCGCAGCTAAGGCCCGATCCCAAGTCTGCAGAGTTGATCCCGGCGCTGGAGCCAGTCATTGAGGAAGCCCGCCGTGCGATGACCATAGATACCCTCTGGGAAACGCCTGCGCCGCCGGTACTCCTGCCGGAGCAAATCAGTCATCTGGTTGCATTCACCCGCGAGGCGCTTTCCAATGCCCTCCGCCATGCCCAGACGCCGAAAATCGAAATCCGCCTGACCTGTGTGGATGGGCACCTACGATTGGCGGTGCGCGACTTCGGGCGCGGCCTCTCGACATCCCCGGATGCCGGGTATGGCCTGAGGAATATGCGCGACCGCGCCCGCCTGTTGGGTGCGGAACTGAAATTCAATTCGAACCCGGGCAAGGGCACAACCGTAACGCTGGACCTGCCCATGGAGGAACATAATGAACCGCATCCGCCTGTTGATCGTGGATGATCACGAAGTCGTACGCCTGGGCCTGCGCACCCTGCTGGCAGACGAACCGGACCTGGAGGTGGTCGTTGAAGCCGGTACCGCAGAGGAAGCCCTGGTGCAGGTCGCCAACCACCATCCGGACGTGGTCATCATGGATATCCAACTGCCGGGACGCAGCGGATTGGAAGCATGCCAGGAGATCCGTAGGAAGTTCCCGAAAACGCAGGTCGTCATCCTGACATCCCACGGCGGGGAAGTCTTTGCCGAGCAGGCTTTGCGCGCCGGCGCGGCCGGTTACGTACTCAAGCAGGTCGGCAACGAAGAACTGGTTCGCGCCATCCGGGCTGCCAACCGAGGCGAAATTGCTCTCGATCCCCGGACGGCCGCCCGCGTGGTGGAGCGTATGAGAAACCTACAGTCCCAATCCGAGGGGAATGCTTTCCGTGACCTGTCTCAGCGTGAACTGAACGTGCTGGCCCCCCTGGCGCGCGGTAAAACCAATGCCCAGATCGGCCAATTGCTCAACTTGAGTGAAAAGACGGTCGGCAATTACGTCAGTAACATGCTCGATAAGCTGGGGTTGAACAACCGCATCGAACTGGCTGCATACTCATTCGAGAATCATCTCTTCGAGCGATTACAAGACGAATAAGAAACCGAAAACTCCCGCAGGTTCCTGCGGGAGTTTTGAATTGCTTGGATCTTTCTTTAGCCTGCTAACAGGTGCCAGACCGGCGGGAAGGTGCCGAGCAACCCGACCGCCAGCAGTACGAAGGCGACGATAGAAATGGTATTGAACTTGATTTCCTTGCCTTTCCAGACGAAGTGCAATACGGCCCAGGCCAGCAGGAAGGCAATGATCGCATAACTTGACTTGCCGGAAAGCCCACCTACCGTTTTGACCCAGACCAGGCTTTTCGAGAATGCACTCGTGGTGTTGATCTCGTTAATAAGTGTGACCAGGCCAAGCACCGCGGAGCCAATGCCGCCGGCCAGAAGGGCAGCCGCCACCGGACCGTTGGGTTTGTTCGTTTCGTTAGCCATATGTGTTCTCCTTTTTAGAATGTTCTCTATAAATTGATTAGCGGACCGGGGCGGCCTTGGTGATGAAGGCACCGAACAGGCCGGCAACCGCCGCAGTGACGAAGGCAAAGATGAAGAAGATCATCACAGCCCGACGCTCGCCGACTTTCTTGGCCAGCAGAGGTCCATAGTAACTGACCACAAAGGCAACAACGGTGGCGGCGATGGGGGCAAGGAAGGCGACATGCTCTTTCCATTCCATACCAAAGTTGTGCCAGTTGGCGGTATTGGGGTCAGCCAGCAGGAGGAACTTGGGGAAGCGGGTCAGGTCAGTCTGCCCGCTCGGAGCGGCGGCGCGGTACCAGGGATAGACAACATACGCGCCGGTGAATACCGCGGCCCAGACAGAAACGGCCAGGGTCCACATATAGACCTTGATGATCTTGACGGTCTTGGCGATGCCTTCAGCAGTCTGCCATTCGGGCTTCATGCTGTAGACTGCATATAGAGCACCGCTGAATCCCAGCAGGAAGATGAAACCGAAGACCATACCATGGATTACTGTCCAGATTTCACGTGCATTCATTACCATAATCGCTTCTCCTTTTTGGATTGATTTGTATTTATTGTAGGTGAATTGGACCGGCGAGGTTAGAGGCATCCTCCCCCATCAGAATAGGGGAGATTGCCTATATTCTCGATGGATTATTAACATCATATGCCGCCTTAGATCTTTGGTGGGGATCCAGGCATACGGGCATGCCGACGTACAATGGTAATACATGCGGACAAATTCATGAAACATGCGTAATACAACCCAGATACAATCTGATAGGAGTGGCTAAAAGCGCGGGCTAAAAAGCAGCACAGCGGCCTTGCAGGGATGACAAGAACACGGAGTTCACAGAGCAAAAACGGGTGGGAATATCGGCTATACTTGCGCCATGTCCCGCCGAGACATCCCGCTCCTTTTTACCACCCGCATCGTGCGTTTGTTCGCCTACGGCTTTCTCTCCGTCATCCTGGCCTTCTATCTTATCGAGGTCGGCCTGGACGAGCGCGCGGTAGGCCTGCTGTTCACATTTACGCTGGCCGGTGACGCCGGCATCTCGCTCTGGCTGACCACCTCCGCCGACCGCATTGGCCGCCGCCGGATGCTGCTGCTCGGGGCGCTGCTGATGGTGCTGGCGGGGGTTGCCTTTTTGCTGACCCGCAACCCGCTGCTGCTGACCGCGGCGGCCATCATCGGCGTTATCAGCCCAAGCGGCAACGAGATCGGCCCGTTCCTGTCCATCGAGCAGGCCGCCCTGACCCAGCTGCTCCCGGACCAGCGCCGCACGCAAACCTTTGCCTGGTACAACCTGGCGGGTTCGTTCGCCACGGCGACGGGTGCGCTGGCCGGCGGCTGGCTGGCAAAAATCCTGCAGTCCAACGGATGGAGCGCACTGGCTGCGTACCGGACGATCCTGACCGGGTATGCCCTGGCCGGGG
>CAIQQN010000233.1 GCA_903873975.1 uncultured Anaerolineales bacterium | reverse complement strand
TGGACATTAAACGTGTCTATTAAACCGGGGCAAGCTCACTTCGGCGCTTCGGCCAGGGGGAGGTAGCGGAGAACCGGGAAGGCGAGAGCGAAACCGGGGGGAAGTAAGAGGGACGGCGGTGAGCATGGAATAGGAGGAGTGAGCAGTAATTTGTAATTCGTAATCAGCAGTCTGTGAATTGTATAACGGCTTATAGGTAGGTCACAAGAACTATTATAGAACATAATTTCTAATTATGCAAGGTTTAGGAACTAAAATTCAGATAAAGCATTGAATAATGCTCTGAGCGCCGTTCTCAGCGTCCATAACCTCATGAAAAATCGCCGCCGAGGACGGCGGCGAGAGCGTTATTAAGGATATTTCACGAAATGGCTGAACTCATATCCGAAGGTTATTCACAGGACTTTCCCAAAGTGTTCTTAATACCTTGCCACCAATCCCTCCCCCAATGGCAAAACACATCAGGAGAGGGGAGAAGACGTCTGACGATGGGAATCGCCGGACTCCGTTGCATTTAGTGCCGAGGATGGCGCTCAGAGCAATATACATGGATTTGTCGGAACTCATGTCCGAAGTTCAGCACTTTTCTTGCAAAAACCCATATTAGGTCTTAGAATCAGGTATTCTTTTCCCTGGATTCCAGGGTTCCCAATTTCAGTATCCTGCAGGCTAAGAGGAGGAAGGCAATGCCCGGCACAGAACAAGCCTCTCAATCCCATCCTGATTCACCTCCTGTCATCCCAGGCAGCCAGCGCAAACGATTCAAAATACTGTGGGGGGAGATCGTGGTCCCGTTGCTGATCATTATTGGGGTGGTTTCCACCATCTTGGGGACCATCGGTTTTCAGCGCTACTTTACCGAGATGGGGGAAGCGCATAATTTCGGTACAAGCCTGTATTCCTCCCTGGGATTATTGAAATTCTCAGGCGGCGATCTCCCCTCTCCCATCCCTTGGGAGCTTGAGGTGGCACGCTGGCTTTCGCCTGTCGTGACGATGTACACCGTGCTGTTGGGGCTGGCAGCAGTTTTTCGCGATCAGATCCAAACCCTGCGGCTGAGGTTTACATCAAATCAGGTGGTCATCTGTGGACTGGGACAAAAAGGCCTGCTGCTTGCCAAAAACTTCCATGCTTCCGGCCAGACAGTTGTCATGATCGAAAAAAACAGCAGAAATCCCTCCATTTCCGCTTGTCGTGAACTGGGGATCAGCGTGCTACTCGGGGATGCCCGCGACGAGTATACCTTGCGCAAGGCCAGGGTGCAGCGCGCCCAATCCCTGATCGCAGTGTGCGGCGATGACGGCGCCAATGCCGACATCGCCGTGAAAGCCCGCCGACTGGTTTCCAAGCGCGAGGGCCAAAAACTAAGCTGTGCGATTCACATAAGTGACCCGCGGCTGTGGGTCTTCCTGCGCCAGAGGGAATTCAACCCCGATCAGAACAAGGCTTTCCGGCTGGATTTCTTCAATATCTATGACCATGGGGCGCGCCAGCTTATGCGTGAATTTCCGCTGCTCCCCAACACGAAAGGAACTCAGGAAGAAACTCCCCACCTGCTCATCGTGGGATTTGGGAGCCTGGGCGAACAGATCGTGATCCACGCGGCCCGCCAGTGGTATCCCCATCACGAAAAAAACGGCGGAAAGCTGCGTATTTCCGTGGTCGACCCGGATGCCCAGCGGAAAATCGACGTTTTATGTCAGGAATATTCATTGGTAGAAAAGACCTGTGAATGGGGTGTATACCCGGTGGATATTGATTGCCCCGAGTTTCATCATGCCGAATTCCTGTCCAGCAAACGCAAACAGCCTGGCATCTCTTTTATTTATGTTTGTCTGGATGACGAAACCATTGGTTTGAGCTCAGCGTTGTCCCTGCTGGAACAAACGCGAGCCTCTGACATGCAAATCCTGGTCCGTATGACCGAGGATGTCGGCCTGGCAAGTCTGGTACAGGGATCCAAAAGAACTGTGGGGAGTCTTGACCGCATGCATGTCTTTGGATTGATGGAACGCACCTGTAAGCCCAGTCTCTTGAATGATGGCAGCCATGCAGCCATGGCGCGGGCGATCCACGAGGAATACATCCGCAATGAGTTACGCAAAGGCAATACGCCCGAGACAAATCCTTCCATGGTGGAGTGGGAGCAATTGAGTGAAGAAATGAAGGAAATGAACCGAAATCAAGCAGACGACATCGGCATCAAACTAAATGCTGCCGGCTGTGATATAGTCCCGTGGTATGACTACGGGGCGGATCAATTCACCTTTAAACCGGACGAGATCGAGCTCATGTCGAAAATCGAGCACGAGCGGTGGTGCAACCAGAGAATGGAACAAGGCTGGAATTATGCTGCGGTACGGGACGATAAGAAAAAGATGCACCCGTCTCTCCTGGGCTGGGATGATCCACGTTTTAGCGAAGTGGAGAAGGAAAAAGATCGCAATACCGTCAGGCAGATCCCCAAGTACCTGGCACTTGCAGGATTCCAGATTTACCGAATCACTTCGTCGGGTACCATGGTTTGAGAAGAAGGAATGGAGAAAGAGAAAGGATAAGTCAGAAGGACGGCAAAAAACTACAGTCCTTTCTTATATTTGATACTTGAGCTCCGCAGAATGCCTTGCCTTTGTTATTCTCTTTTGAACCATCTTTAGTTGCAAGTAAAAACCCACCATTGACCGCTGCTTACGGTGCCAGTAAGGCTTCCGCCCGCGCAGCCATACATCGAGTAATTATATGTCCCAGGGCAGACATTAAGCGTATTATCCCCCGTACCCAGATTGAAGCTGTAATTGGCCGGTCCGACAAGAGAAATGGTAAGCGGGAGGCCAGTGTTGTTCGTGATCGTAATGGTGGCAGTGGCATCGCAGGATGGACCCTGGCCGCCAGTCCCGCTGGTAGCCTGGGCGTGTGCCTGGGTGGGCACCGGTGGGATTGGAGCCTGGGCAATTTCGCTGCAGGCCAGGTTATAGGTCACATACGTTGTCGAGATCCAGCCAGTTTTTCCATCCGGTGTATTAACCTCCAGCCAACTGCAGTTGTAGGCTTGCCCCAGGATGGTTAATTTATTACCTTTAACCACAAAACCCAGGACAGGGTATTCCGTTCCAGGCCCTGAGCGGACATTTATGGATTCGATGTTGACCACTGCCTGCGGTGCCGGGCGGGATGTGGCAGTGGCGGGGACACTTTGGGCCAACCTGGTTTGGGTGGCATAAATATTCCCGGCCATTCTTGTGGCTGTTAAATTCGACGTTGGAGTCAAATTTGGAGGAATCAGGGAGGACGCTATTCGAGTTTCAGTTTCAGATACTGTTGCTAATGCAGTTGCAGTTGCCCGTGCCCGCACTGGAAACCCATGCGAAGCAATCGCGAGAACAACCAAACCGATCAGGCACAGAAGAACAAGCAAGGCGGGTATCCATAGATATCGCAGCCAGATAGACTTCTTTGGGGTAGTCTGCTTCAGCAAGGATGTTTTCGGCGGCTTGTTTCGAGAGATGGGTTGATCAATATGCGGAGGAGTGGCTGGTTGAACTTTAATGACCGGGAGAGCCTGCGCAAGCAAGGTTGGTTGCGGAGGTTCGTTCCCAGAGATGGATTGATCAATATGCGGAGGAATGGTTGGTTGAACTTCAATGACCGGTGGAGCTTCTCTAACCGGAATAAGCGCCTTCACACAAATAAGAAGATCGTGGATCTGCTCCTGCGTGGGAGGATTAATAGCGTCCAGCCAGTGCGTGCGAGCCAGGTAGTATTGCTTGCCCGGCTCTGGTTCGATGTTCTCAATTTTGAATGGGATGATGACCAGCTTGCTATTGGCCGCCAGGAAAAGTTCGCGGCTGACATCTTCGGAGGAGTTGGAACTGGCGGAGAAAACCAGAACCATTATACGGCTGTGTGAGATGGCTGTGGTGATGGCTGAAGGCCAATCCTCGCCGGGAGCAATATCCCGAGGTGCTATCCAGCAACGAATGCCTCCGGCTTCCAGGTTTACACAAATACCGTCTGCAACAAATTTGTCTTTATTTGAGTATGAGATGAAAACATCATAAGCCATAGTGTCTCTCCATAATCAATAATGTTGTATTCCAATGCACAGCATGATCAGGATGACAACAGGACCTCATTATAAATCCTAAACATTAGACATTACAAATGGACTTTGACAACACCCTAACCCACCTCAGTTAAGTAGTTGACTCGCGCCTTCTCTTAGCGCGATAATCAGATACCTCAACCACAAAATGGAGAAATAATGAATAAGAACAATCAGGTCCGTATCATCACAATGCGACTTTCATTATTGGGGGTAGGGTAGAAAGAATTAGGTTTGTCAAAGGGCTAATTCCCTATTCTTTTTGTTATCCGGTCTACTTAAGGAGTTATTATGACCAAGCCAAAAGAAGATTTTGTCAAGGAACTACTTGACCAATACCCACATTGGTTTGATGAGCCTGAACGAATGAAATTGGCTCAGATGACCAGCAGGAACCACCCATATACCATGCTGTTCTCTCCGATCCAGGTCAACCAGTTGACTTTGAAGAACCGCATCGTGATGGGCCCGATGGGGAACTTCGATATGGCTGAAGAAATGGGCCGTCCGTCCAATAAGATGATCCAGTACTTCGCTGACCGCGCCCGCGGCGGCGCCGGGTTGATAACCTCAGGGTTGGTACCCATTTCACAAGCGGTGGACCCCACTGTAACCGAGCGCGGTAACAAGACCTATTTTCCACGTATCGACAGCTCACGCACGGTCTTCTCCGGCTGGCGAGACCTGGCCGGGTCGGTGCATGCATATGGTTCCCGCTTTTTCATCCAGCTCACTCCCGGTATGGGCCGGGTCGGCTCGCCAGAATCTCTCCTGACCAAGTTTAAGATGCCGGTCTCTGCCTCATGGAACCCAAATTATTATATT
The DNA here is from genome assembly GCA_903873975.1 of uncultured Anaerolineales bacterium. Classification (GTDB taxonomy): domain Bacteria; phylum Chloroflexota; class Anaerolineae; order Anaerolineales; family Villigracilaceae; genus UBA877. The sequence continues at coordinate 27,576 of CAIQQN010000233.1, read as the reverse complement.
CCCGGGGTCCCCTGCCGCCCAATGACTAACGCTGAATGCCGCAAGATCATTAAAGCTGCCGGCCAGGGCGCGGCGGATGCCAAGGCCGTCACCATTGACGGCGTTTATTTACATGGACATGAAGGTTATTTATTGGAACAAATGAGCAACCCGGCCTTCAACCGCCGGAAATTTGGTCGCTATGCCAACTGGCAAAACTTTGGCCTGGATATGATCAAGGAAATCCGCAAGCGCGTTGGCCCAAATTATCCAATCATGTACCGAATTGACCTCTCGCTGGCTTTAAACGAAACCTATGGCAAGCGAATGGATAATGTGGTTACTCTGAAGAAATTCAGAAAGGAACGCACCGTAGCCCAGACCCTTGATTACCTGGTCAACCTGGTCAAAGCCGGCGTTGATTTCTTTGATGTGGATCTCGGTTGTTATGATAACTGGTGGCTTCCGCACCCCCCCAATTCAATGCCTTCCGGCTGCTACCTGCCGGTTGCGCGCCTGGTAAAAGAATACTTTGCCCACGAAAATGTGCTCAGCAATGCCGGCTTGCCCGTTCCCGTGGTGGGAGTTGGAAAGCTGGGATTCCCCGACCTGGCCGAACAGGCTTTGCGCGATGGCGATTGTGACATGATCATGCTGGCACGCCCCCTATTGGCCGATCCCGATTGGCCAAATAAGGCTTATGCCGGCAAAGTGATGGATATCCGCCCTTGCATTGGCGATCAAGAAGGCTGTCTCAACGAATTAGTCGAAGGCGGACACATGCAGTGTTCAGTGAACCCGCGCACTGGTTTTGAAGATGTCCTTGACCGTAATCTCACTCCCACCGCCTGTCCCAAGAAAGTTGCTGTAATTGGCGCGGGGCCTTCAGGCATCCTGTGTGCCATCAGCGCTGCCCGCCGCGGGCATAAAGTGTCCCTCTTTGAAAAAACCGGGCGGGTGGGCGGCATGCTCGTCCCCGGTTCAGTGCCAAAGATCAAATATGAAGTTAAAAATTACCTGGCTTATCTCGAACATTCCCTCGAAGAAACCTGCCAGAAATTCGATCTCACTCTCAAACTCAACTGCGAGATCCTTCCAGAGTCCTTGAAGGGAGAAGGTTTTGATAGTGTGATTGTGGGTGTGGGCGGCAGCGCGGTTAAACCAAAACTGCCCGGTATTGATCAGGCAAATGTAGTCCAGGCGATTGACCTTTTCCTCAAACCAGAAATTGCTGCAAGGGCTGCAAACGTGGCGGTAGTGGGCGCCGGAGCGGTCGGCTGCGAAGCGGCTCACTTCCTGGCTGCAGAATTGGGCAAGAAAGTCACAATTGTTGAGATGCTGCCCTTTATCATGCCCGGCCTGTGCACAGCCAACCGCGGACACATGATCCATGAACTCGAAAAACTGAATGTGCCGCTGCTGAACTGCACGAAATTAATGGGGATCGAGGGCAATATCGTCCGGCTGGAACGCAACATCTCTGCCACAGTCCCTGACCCATATGTCACCTGGATGCCAATCCTGCCTGAGAATATCAGCAATCCATTTGCCAAGAAGATCAAAGAAGAGATCCAGGCGCAAACCCTTAAAGCAGATCTTATTGTATTAGCCATGGGATTACGTCCAAGCCGGGAATTCCATGAAGCCTGCGTTTCCGCGCAAGTCGCTCCTGAAGTGATCCAATTGGGAGATGCTTTCCAGATCGGAGGCGTTTTTGAGGCTGTCAAATCAGGTTCGCTGGTAGGGCGCACTCTCTAAGATCCCATAACAAAACCTGCTCCCGCCGCCGTCTCCGGCAGCGAGGACGCTGCCTAGAGCGATGTTTTGTTAGGCACTCTAAGAAAAAAACATGACAGACATATAATCCAACCCTAGAAGAATACAATCATAAAAGGAGAAAGGAAGATGGATACAACTGAATGGAAGTGGAAAACCAATGACGGCCTGGAGATGTACTCAAAGGCATGGCTGCCTTCGGGGAAAGCCAGAGGGGTTGCCTGCCTGGTGCATGGCGTGGGCGAACACATCGGCCGGTACCAGGCTGACGGTGAAGCACTGGCAGGAGCAGGCTATATCCTGGCAGGCTTTGACCAGCGCGGGTTCGGGAAGTCGGAGGGCCGCCGCGGACATACCCCATCGCTCGAGGCGTATTTTGACGATATCGACCTGTTCCTGGCTGAAATCGCTAAACTGTATCCCGATCAGCCGCGTTTCCTGTACGGTCAAAGTATGGGGGGTATCCTGGTCCTGGCGTACACCCCGCTCCGCCAGGCCGAGGTTGTTGGGGTGATTGCGACCGCCCCCGGTTTAAAGACGGTGCTCGAGGAGCAAAAGCTAAAAGTATTTCTGGCAAAAGTGCTGGGGAAAATCCTTCCGACATTCACCCTTGACAGCGGCATCGATGCACAAATGCTCAGCCGGGATCCCCGGGTGGCTGATGAATATACCAAAGACCCACTTGTCCATACCCTTATCACAGCCTCCTGGGGGAAAACGATGCTGAGAGCGATCGATCTCGTCTTCGAAAATGCCCCCCGCTTCCCCCTGCCATTATTGCTGATGCATGGGACAAAGGATGAAATTAATTATCCTCGCGGCAGCCAGATGTTCGCTGAACTGGCTCCCAAAGACAAGGTGACCCTGAAGATGTGGGACGGGTTCAAGCACGAGCTGCATACCGATCCCGAAAAAGCGGAGGTATTTAAAGTAATGACCGGTTGGTTGGATAAGCAATTGGTTGAAGAAAAGAGATAGCCACTGCCACTAGGCCTCGACCAGGGACCAGGGCTTTCACAAAGGCGGAAAGCCTGAGAATCCCAACCCCTACCTCGCTTAAAGGCGGGGGTTTCGGCGCTTCATCCCACGGGGATCCCCATACGGGGATGATGTGCTTCGCAATGGTGCTGAAACTGCCGATGGCGGCTTGACACCTTCGGACAGGTTGTGCAGTTGGAGGGGGAAGGGTTGACATATATGGACAAATAATATCCTATTGATGTATAATACCAATAAATATTCTGAATTTATGCCTGCCTAATACCTGACCTAACACAAATCGTTGTGCAGCCTTAAATAACCACCATTACTGCTTCTTGAACAAATACGTGAACTCTGAAGGATCAGAATAATAGGATTTGCATAAATTTGGGTTCAAATATTTACACAGTACCATGTAATACAATAACTATAAGGAGATAGATTATGACATTCATTAAAACAATTCCTGAGGACCAGGCCGAAAGCCTGGTTCAAGATCAATACCAAGCGGGCCGAAAGAGCATGGGCTATGTGCCAAACTACGTCAAAGCCTTCAGCTTACACCCTGAGGTTTATGATGCCTGGACGAAACTCATTGGTGCGATACGATCCAATATGAGGATGCGCCGCTATGAGCTGGTAACCTTTGCAACAGCCATGGCACTTGAGTGTACATATTGAATGCTAGCACACGGAGCGTTGCTCCGCAAGAATTTCTTCAGTGCAGATCAACTGGCAGCAATTGTCAAGGATTTCCGCATCGCTGGTCTTCCCCCCGAAGAAGTCGCGATGATGTCTTTTGCGCAGAAGGTTACCACCCAAGCAAATCAAGTAAGCGAGCACGATATTGAGGAATTGCGTGAGCACGGACTTTCTGATGAAGAAATCCTCTATGTGGTTCTGGCATGCGCAGCTCGCAATTTCTTTAGCAAGACCCTCGATGCAACAGGCGCAAACCCTGATGAAGCATATTTGGAGCTTGAACCCGAACTTCTTAAAGTGCTCACCTTAGGCCGCCCGTTTCCGCAATTAGGATTGCTAACAACACAAAACATCGACTTTGGCAATAGCAACGGCATAACATTGTAAGTGTTTTCCAGATAACCCGTCTCACAGCTAGCTCGATCAAGTTGAAGCAGGAACGTCCCGCAGGTTTGAGTGGCAGTTTAAATGGCTCAATCCATCCTGTGGGACGGTTTTACAATTGAAATGAAATACACCCAAAAACATCCCGGCAGTTTATGCGGTAAAATACTCCCATGCACTCTTCCATCGAAAAACTGCGCAAATTCTTCCGCCTCGAACACGAGAACGGGTATACCAACACGGCCGTCATCGGCGGGCTGGCGAACGTCCTGAACCTGTGGGAAGGCGAGGCGCGCAACGATAAATTGCCGGAGGAGATCGTCCAGGCCACCTCCGCCACCCTGCAGGCTTACGCCGCCCAGACCCCTGCCGAGCGGCTTGAATCCCTTAAATCTCTGTGGAAACAAATATTGGAAAAGGTTCCGGAAGCAGCGTTGGGGAAGAAACAAGCCTCCACCAGGCCGGTCCAGCGGCTTCAAAAAACAACCCCGGCGGAACCGCCGACCGTCCCGGAGCCGGAAGCACCTCCGGCCGCGCTGGCGGCGGCAGAGGCAGAATCAAAACCCGGGGCCTCGGCGCAGGAACAGGCACAGGGTCCAGCCCTGCAGCCGCCCGCGCCCAAACCGGCTCCACCCGCCCGCCCCGCGCGGACAGTCCCCGGCCGAGCCGAAGCGCGTCCCGGCGGCGTCACCAGTAAACGCCCCATCGCCCTGAACGCCTCGCTGACGGTCCTGGCGGGGGTGGGGCCGCGTCACGCTGCCATGCTCACCCGCCTGGGCCTCAACACCCTGGGCGACATGCTCTACAACTTCCCCCACCGCTACGAAGACTACAGCCAGCTCAAGCCCATCCGGGATGTGTTCTACGGACAGCAGGTGACCGTCATCGGCGAGGTCACCATGGTGAACTCGCGCCCGCTGCGCGGCGGGAAAATGAACATCACCGAAGCAGTCATAAACGACGGCACTGCCGGTCTGCGCCTCACCTGGTTCAACCAGCCCTGGCTGACCAACCGGCTGAAGGTGGGCGAGGCCATCTCGGTCTCGGGCAAGGTGGAGCAGTACCTCGGCCGCCTGGTGATGAACAGCCCGGACTGGGAGCCGGTGGAAGTTGAGAACCTGCACACCAACCGGATCGTGCCCATCTACTCGCTGACAGCCAACGTCACCCAGAAGTGGCTGCGCAAGCTGATGTACCAAGTGGTGACCTATTGGGCGCCGAAACTGAGCGACCACCTGCCCGAAAGCATCCGCCAGGCCGCGGATCTACCGGACCTGGGGACGGCCCTGCTCCAGGCGCATTTCCCCGACTCCGACGCCAGACTGCAGGCCGCCCGCCAGCGCCTGGCCTTCGATGAGATCTTCTTCCTGCAGACGGGCGTCCTGCGCCAGCGGCGTGACTGGCAGTCCCTGCCCGGGCGCATCTTCGAAGTGGAAGAGGCCTGGATGGAAGCCCGCCTGGCGGCCCTGCCCTTCGCCCTGACAGAGGCCCAGAAGAAGGCCGTGGTCGACATCCGCACAGATTTAAAATCCGGCAAGCCGATGAACCGCCTGCTGCAAGGCGACGTGGGCTCCGGGAAGACCGTGGTGGCGGCCCTGGCAGCAGCCATGGTGAACCAGTCCGGTGCGCAGGCGGCCATCATGGCGCCAACGTCCATCCTGGCAGACCAGCACTTCCACACCTTCCAGAATGTACTGAGCGGGGAAAACGGCTTCCTCAAACCCGAAGAAATCCGCCTGCTGGTGGGGGATACCTACGAGCGCGACAAGGAAGACATTCGGGCCGGCCTCGCCAGCGGCGGGATCAAGATCGTCATTGGCACGCATGCCCTGATCGAAGACCCGGTCACGTTCGCCAACCTGCAGTACGTGGTGGTGGACGAGCAGCACCGCTTCGGGGTGGAGCAACGCGCCGCCCTGCGCTCGAAGGGTACCAACCCGCACCTGCTGGTAATGACCGCCACGCCCATCCCACGCTCGCTGGCCCTGACCCTCTACGGCGACCTGGACCTGTCCATTATGGACGAACTGCCGCCCGGCCGCCAGACCATCCCCACCCACATTCTTATGCCGCAGGAGCGCGAGCGCGCCTATACCCTCGTCCGCAGCCAGGTTAAGGACGGGCATCAGGCTTTCATCATCTATCCGCTGGTGGAAGAGAGCGAAAAGAGCGAACTGCTGGCCGCCACGCAGGAACACGAAGCCCTGCAGAAAAATATCTTCCCGGACCTGAAACTGGGCTTGCTGCACGGAAGGATGAAAGCGGAAGAAAAAGATGCCGTCATGCTGGCCTTCCGCGAGAAACAGTACGACATCCTGGTCTCGACCACCGTGGTGGAGGTGGGCGTGGACGTGCCGAACGCCACCGTCATGCTTATCGAGGGCGCCAACCGCTTTGGGCTGGCCCAACTCCACCAGTTGCGAGGGCGGGTGGGGCGCAGCGAAGTGCAATCGTTCTGCCTGCTGATCCCCGACCACGAAGATGCAGCCGAGAATGAACGCCTTAAAGCAATGGCCGAGACCAACGACGGGTTTGTGCTGGCCGAACGCGACCTGCAGCAGCGCGGTCCCGGCGAATTCCTGGGAACGCGCCAGGCGGGTTACGCCACCTCCCTGAAGATGGCCAGCCTGAGCGATATCCAATTGATCGAAAAAGCCCGCGCACAGGCGCAAGCCCTTTTCGCCCGCGACCCGGAGTTAAAAGACCCCGAAAACAGCCTGCTGGCCGAGGCCCTGGTGCGCTTCTGGGGCGCCGGCAAAGGAGATGTGAGTTAGCATGGTACGCGCATTGTTTCCCGGAACGTTCGACCCCATTCACTACGGCCACATTGACATCGCCACGCGGGCTGCACGTCTCTTTGACGAGCTGGTCATTGCCGTCTATGACCGGCCGCTCAAGAGCCTGATGTTCCTGCCCGAAGAACGCATCTCCCTGGTGGTGGAGACGTTCAAAGGTCACCCGAAGATCAGCATTGTTGGTTACAGCGGCATGACGGTGGATTTCTGCCGCAAGATAGACGCCCAGGTCATTGTGCGCGGCTTGCGCGTCTTCTCGGATTTCGAGTACGAATTCCGCATGGCGCTCGCCAACCACCGCCTGGCCCCGGATATCGAAAGCGTGGCCTTCATTACCGACGAGGACCACACCTTCCTTTCTTCCACCACCGTGCGCGAGATCGCCTCGCTGGGCGGCGATGTCTCCAGCATGGTCCCGCCACACGTCGAAGCCGCCCTCAAGAACAAGGTAAAAGACCTGAGCGATCAGCAGGTACAACCCTTCGGGATTAAAGTATAATTAGAGCGTTCAGTCCTCGTTCGGCTTTCGTTCAAGCGGAGGTGCCAATGGATATTCTTCACCTGATTGACCGTCTGGAAGAACTTTTCAACAACAGCCGTCCCATCCCGTTGACGCACAGTGTCATTGTGGATGAGGACAAGTTCCTGGACATCATCGACCAGATGCGCATCTCCGTGCCGGATGAAGTCAAAAAAGCGCAGCAGGTCTATTCGCAAAAAGACCGGGTGATGGCGCAAGCGCAGGAAGAAGCCAACCGGACCCTGCAGCTGGCGCGTGAAAGAGCCGAGGCGCTGGTCGATAAAGAACTGCTCACCCAGGATGCCCAGCGGCGGTCCAGCCAGATCATTGACCAGGCCCGCATGGAGGCCGAGGATATCAAAGCTGGTGCAGACCAGTATGCCCTCGACTCCTTGATGGGACTCGAAGCAGAATTGGAACGCCTGACCACCCAGGCCCAAAATGGCGTACAGGTTCTGCTCCAGAAAAAGCCGCCGGTGGAAAAAACGCCGACGGAAACGATGCCCCAGTAGAAAAAGAACAACAGCCTCCGCAGAATTACGGAGGCTGCTTTTTATGGGGAAATTTGGCCGGGGGGTCAGGCGGCAATGGTATCCACCTTGCGGATGACCATCACTACTTTGCCTTTAATTTCCAGCGGTTCGGTCTTGTCAATCATGATCGGCTTCATGGTAGGGTTGGCAGGCTGGAGCCGGTATTGATTCTTCTCTTTGAAGAAATACTTGAGGGTGGTCTCGTCACGGTGCGGCAGCCAGATGGCGACCATCTCACCGTTCCGGGCATCGACGGCGGACTTGAGGATGACGATGTCGCCGTCGTTGATCATGGCGTCAATCATGGACTCTCCCTGCACCTTCAAGGCGAACAGCTGCGTGCCTTTTTCGTTCTTGGGCAGCAGGCTGCGGGCCACGTCCACACCGTTGATCTCGTTGGCGATGTAGGTGACACCCGTCTCGGGGACCAGGATGGGCAAGCCGGCCGCGATCGGGCCGAGGATGGGGACCTTCACCAGTTCCCGGCTGACCGGGTCAATCAACCGCACGGCACGCGAGAATTTCGCATCCCGTTCGATCAGACCCATTTCTGTCAGCTGCTTTAGATAATATGTTACAACGGAGGTCGAAGTAATCCCAACCGCCTCACCGATCTCGCGGATGGAGGGCGGATAGCCCTTGCTTATCCGTTCGTTGAGGTACTCAATGATTTTCTGATGTCGTTCGGTCAAGCCTTTGCGAGTTCTAACCATGGGAACCTTCCTTTCTTATCCTGCTTTGCAAACATTTGTGCTAATTATAATACGAACACCCGTTCTATGTCAAGCGCAATTTACCTGATTTTTCAGGGAATTCTGAAAATCTGGGCTTTCAACCCCACCCCAATCTTCCCAAAAGAGCCGGGACTGTGTGGGGCGGGGAGAATGCGAAAAAACATAAGTTTTGCGAGCTTCGCTCGCAAAACTTATGTTTTTCAATCTTCCCCCCTTCTTGGGGAGGGGGAAAAGAGACCGGGCTAACGAATGTCGACTCCAAGCAAGTCGAGCCTGACTTTCGGACAAAGATTAGACAAAACAAAGAAACCTTCTATACTGGAAATGCTCGAAACCAAATCCAGAAAAAGCAGGTTTCAAGGGTTCAGGCAGCCTCTCCATCAAGCAAGGTTCCACTCTTAAGCAACCCGGTGAAGGTCCTGCAAAACTGTGCAACCGGTTCCCCGTCGACGATATCATGGTCAAAGCTGAGCGTCACGTTTAAGCTTTCTCGAATGGCGATACTCCCTTCAAAAGCCATCGGCTTCTCAGAGATCCCCCCCACCCAGAGACCCAAAGTATGGATATAGAGGTGACCGATTCCCCCCCCACTCACTCCTTTGCCGAACATTCCAAACGCCGAGACCTGAGCGGTCCCATCGATCTGCTTGACCCAATTGGGATAAAGCTTCAAACCCTGGAAGATCAGAACCTGTACAAATCGGGGAAGGCGCGCTAGCAAGTTGACACATCCTTCCAACCGTCCCCATGGATGGGGATCAGCGTACACGGCCCGTATCTCCTCACTGATCTCCCTCACGGACTTTGTATCCGCATTTCGAATGACGTGCGGGATGGGTATACCGCCCTCACGATGTTCAATAACAATCGAGACATCAACATCATGAAAAACAATCAGCCTGTTCCGTAAGTCGCGAAACGCCTGTACAGCCGGGTGGGCATGAATCGCTCTTGCATAACAGGCGATAACGAACCCTGTGAACGAAAGGGGGTGGGCGTCGGTGCCGGATGTTCCTTTCAGGATGCAGCGGGGCACGGTAACGTCCACTTCCAAAAAACCGTGGATAATGTGACGCTTGGACGCGACTTGAAGGGCGGCAATTGCAAGCCCTCGCATTCGTGGGATAGGGAGGATGTCATAGGTCATCTCAACCCACGCTCCAATGCTGAGATACAATGCATGAGTTCACCTTAAAATAATTTGATAATACAACACTTAACCCTTGCGAAGGTTATGCTGCACTCTGCATTGCCTTAGAGTGAACAGCCTGTTTTTTTCCGCAGTTCTTCCAGAAAGATAACCTTCGCAAGGCAGGACTGAAGGTGCTCGATATAAAATTTTATAACTTGCAGATTTGCTTGATGCATGAAGGCAGTATTATACCAATCTTTCCCCTATAAGCAATAAACCCTATCTATAGTTCAGAATCGGATTCAGACTCGAGCTCGGACATGGAAAATGCCGTGAGAAATGGTAGAGTTGTCAGAACACAATTTCGGTGTGATAATGCCTGTGCAAATATCAAAGTGGAGTCTCATACATGCATAGAAATCGGATTCTTTTATTGATGATCGTGATCGCAATCCTGGTGGCATTTTCTCTGATTGGATGTACAGGTGCAGCCAGCGGAATTGGCTCAACCCCAACTGCCGAACCGACACTTGATACAATTGTGAGCGCCCAGGGTAAAGTGGTCCCCGAGAAATGGGCCAGCCTCGCCTTTACCAGTGGTGGATCTGACCTGAATATTCGGGTAAGCGTTGGAAATTCCGTCAAATCGGGTGAACTCCTTGCCTCTGTCAATGACGTCGCACAGAAAGCTGCCGTCTCAAATGCCAACGCGGCATTAAGCAGTGCCCAGGCCAATCTGAAACGCTTGCAGGACCTCAAAGCCAGTGATAGCGACATATCCGTTGCCCAGAAAGCCGTGGATGCTACCCAGGCCAGCCTGGACCAGGCCCAGGAAAGCCTGGATGAAACCGAACTAAAGGCTCCCTTTGACGGAGTGATCGTGGATGTCTTCCTGCAGGATTTTGAAATTGCCCCGCCCGATCAACCGGTTATCCTGTTGGCTGACCTGACTTCACTGGTAGTCCAAACCACCGATCTGGGTGAAGTGGATGTTGCCCGCGTTCAGATCAATGATCCGGCCACGGTTGTTTTTGATGCGCTCCCAGATGTCACCATGCCAGGCAAAGTATCCCGGATCGCTTTAAGCCCCGAGACGGGTGCAGGTACATATTTCACGGTCACCATCAAGCTGGACGAAATCCCTGAAAACCTGCATTGGGGGATGAGTTCCTTTGTTGAGATCAAGGTGTCCAAGTAATCTCGAGGCGCGTTTTTTATTTTCGGCCAAAGAAAAATCATTAAAGATGCGAGCTTGGAAAGCTCGCATCTTTGATGCTCATAAGAAGGTCTTGGGGTGCTGGCAGACGGCAAAGTCGTCCACCAACACCCCAAACCCCGGGTCTATGAAAACCGTGGCTATTCGTATTGAACAGCTTCCAGGATCTTTACCCAGGCAGCACGCCGGGCGGGTAGCAAGGCAGCCAGTTGTGAGATAAGCAAGGCCGCCAGCGCACCATATAGAACATCTTTGAGAGGCAGGGCAAAAGACAACTGGTAACCTGACATTGCTCCCATGACAATGATCAGGACATGCGCGAGAACGACCCCCGTGATCACACCCAATACAACACCAATAATCCCGATCAGGGCTGCCTCAGCCAATACCATGCGGATAACCTGGGCGCGGGTCATTCCGACCGCGCGCAGCATGCCGATCTCCTGCATGCGTTCCATAACACTCATCGTGAGCGTATTAACAATCCCCAGGGAAGCCACCACAACAGAAATCAGAGATATTACATCAAAAAGACTGAAGGTCTGATTCATCAGGTTCTGTATCCGCTGGCGGATGGACTGGTTCGATTCCAGGATCAACTGGTAGCGTTTCTTGTACAGGTGATCGATCTGTTCCTGCACGCTGGCGACCGAGGTGCCACCTGTCACCTTTACCATGAAGGCGCTGGCATCATTGATGCGATAATAGCGCTCCATATCATTCCAGCTTCCCTGAATGGTAAATCCCTGGTTATAGAAATCAATCACGACGGCAGCCACAGTAAAAGCATGCAGGCCGCTGTTTGTCCGCAGGCGGATGCTGTCACCAGGTTTCATTCCATATTTCTCAGCAAGAGTGCTTGAAATCATCACCGCACCCCCCTGCTCCAACTGGTTCACAACGCTCTCCAGGTTGGTATTCTTATCGCTGAAAACAAAACTCGTCACCTGTAAGTAAGAGACCGGCTCCACGGCCATGAAATTTAGCTGCTCCTCTTTCCCATCCGGATGCAGCCACTTCACGTCAAAGTAGCGGATGGGGGCAACTGCAGCCACACCCTTTATTGCTTTAATCCGATCAGCCAGGTCATTGCGCATCGGGATCGATGAGCTGACATAAATATCGCCTCCCAGGTAAGACTGTATCCATGCATTCAGGTCCGACTCCATGGAACCGGTCATTCCACGCGTGGCGATGACCATGGCCACCCCCACCATCAAGGCAGCCACTGTCAATGTGGTGCGCTGACGCGAGCGTTGTATATTGCGGCTGCCCAGGCGACCGACACTACCATACACCCACTTCACCACTGGCCGGGTCAATCGCTCCCAACTCGAGACAGTCACTGGAATCAGCAGTGTCAGCCCGCCGAAAAGCGTGAAAACAGGCAGGCTTCCCAAACGGAATTGCACATCGTATGGAAATGGATTCGTTATGATCAATACTGCGGAAGCCAGGAGCAGGACCAATCCAAGTATCCAACCACGGCGAACCAGCCAGCCCTCATTTGTCCTGGCGCGAATCCTGAGGGCTTGCATGGGAGATATCCGTCCCGCCTGAATGGCTGGTATGCCCGCTGCCAGAAGGGTCACCAGCAGACCCGCCATCACGCTGGTCAATAGATCGGATGGTTGTACAGCGATCCTGCCCAGGTTTTCGACCAGGATAATTCCCATCAAATCAGTCATTCCCTGTGCCAGCAATACACCCAGGGCAATTCCCAGCAGGGAACCAGCCAATCCAAGAAAAGCTGCCTCCAGGAGAACCAGGCGTGTCACCTGACCGCGGCTCATGCCGATCGTGCGCAGCATGCCGAATTCACGGGTGCGTTCCACCACAGTCATGGCAAAGGCATTATAAATAAGGAATGCTCCCACAAACAGTGCCATGCCACTTAAAAGATTCAGACCGATCTGGTAATTCTCCAGCATCTGGGTCTTGCGCTCCCCCTGGCTGGCAGGGAACGTAACGGATACTTTCGTTCCAAGACGTACCTGAAGACGATCGCGCAGCAGGTTCAAGTCAGCAGTGGATGGACTGGGATCTGTAGTGAGAATATCAATTTGATCGAGTTTCCCGCTTCGACCGAACAGTTCCTGCAGTGTTTGAAGTGGAACTACCCCAAAATTGCCATTGTTGGTCTGTCCTGCTCCCTCCTGAGACATCAGACCAACAACCTTCAACTGCTCCACACCGTAGGGGGTCAAAAGGCTGAACCAGTCCCCTATCTTCAATTTTAGAACATCGGCCAGGCTGTCAACCAATACAACCTGGCGGGCTTTAAGATCGCCGCTCAAAAAAAGGCCTTGAGCAAGTTTATATGTGTGCAGTTGCGCATCAACAGCGGGGTCAATGCCGTTCAAGAGTATCCCACCCATGCTAGCCCCAAATATGCCCAGTTGGATCTGATCCGGTGTAATATCTTTCGCTGAAACTGTAAAAGCATTCAGGATCGGCGCGGCTTTGGAGATTCCGGGGGTATTGATCACCGACTGCATAATCTGATCCGGAAAGCCGGTATCATCCAGACTTGCGCTTATGACCATCAGGTTGGTTCGTCCGGATGTGTTCTGAAACAACGTATTGATCGAGTTAAACGCAGCCCCATTCGCGACTCGAATTGCCAGCATGACAGCCACCCCTAAAATGATACCGAACAGGCTCAGCAGGTAGCGCGTGGAATGGGCTCGCATGGAGCGCAAAGTCAGCAGGCGGAGCTGGCGCAGGAAGGACATGGATGCTATTGCTCCAATTCCTGCATGGTGGACATGATCTCCTTCAGGCGTTTGGATAAAGGCAAGCTGACCTCCGGGTGGTATTCGTGGGCAATTGCCCCGTCCCACAAAAAGATCACCCGGTCGGCATAGGCAGCTGCGCGCGGATCATGTGATACAACGATCACAGTCTGATTTAATTCACGGCACGATTTCTGAAGCAATTCCATGATGGCGATGCCGGCTTTGGTATCGAGGTTTCCAGTCGGTTCGTCAGCCAGCACAATGGCAGGTTCTGTAATCAGGGCTCTTGCAATAGCGACGCGCTGCTGTTGTCCACCGGATAGCTGGTCAGGTTTATGGTTACGGCGATCCATCAACCCGACCAAAGCCAGGATCTGTTCCAGCCGTTCAGCATATTTCCGGGGATCTTTTCCATCAATAATGAGGGGCAGTTGGATATTCTCCTCGGCAGTCAAGGTGGGAATGAGATTGAAAAATTGGAAAACAAATCCAACATTATGCCGGCGGGCAAGTGTGGTCTGATATTCATTTAGTTTTGAAAGTCGTTTTCCACCCAGTATGATCTCCCCTTCTGTTGGGGTGTCCAATCCACCCAGCAAGTGCAGCAGGGTTGACTTCCCGCTCCCGGAAGGACCCATGATGGCAACAAACTCCCCTTTTTCGACCATGAAATCAACGCCGGCCAATGCCTGGATCGTATGCTGGCCAAGCTGGTAACGTTTGTGGACTTTTTCTGCCTCAAGGATGGGCATGGGGCTCTCCCTTATGGATACGAATCAAGTTTTTACGGTATAACAAACGATGGATGCAGAACTCCATCTTGAACGCCACGCCATCCATTATACAATAACGTGAGTTTTATTTCAGAGGCGGAGCAGTGCCGGGTGCAGTTCAGTTATTCCGCTTTAACCTGTATTATATCGATCGAGAGGACGAGAGTTTTAAAGAGGCGAATTTGACAATCACCAGCTTACATGAAGCCCGTCATTTTCTTAAAACCCACCATGTGTATAGTAGACTCGTCAACCTTTGACCGCCCCGGCGGTCAGACCGCTTACAATATAGCGCTGGAAAATGAATGCCAGGATCACAGGAGGCAGAGCTGCGATGATGCCGCCTGCCATCATGCCAGTGATGTTCAAGGCATAGCGACCGACAAACTCTGCGATGGCCACAGGTGCCGTTTTGGCAGCCAAGGTGTTGGTGAAAATCAGGGCATAGAAGAATTCATCCCAGGCAAGCAGGAAAGTGAACATGGCTGTGGAGACCAACCCCGGCACAGAAATGGGCATCACCACCCGGAACAAGATCCCCAGGCGTGTGCAGCCATCCATGCGGGCAGCATCCTCCAGTTCGATGGGAACTGACTGGAAGAAAGCGGCCATCATCCAAATGGCATACGGCAGGGAAAAACTCATATAGGTTACTATCAGGACAATCGGCTTATTAATCAACCCCAGGCTGGAAGCGAGAATAAAAAGGGGCAGGATCAGCGAAACTTCCGGGATCATACGCGTGGCAATGATCCCAAGCTGAATGGTGCGATTGAATCGGAAGGGGATGCGTACCAATGCGTAGGCCGCCAGGCTTCCAATCACGATGCAAATGACCGTCACCGCGGAAGAAATCTTGATGGAGTTCATCAATGCCACTGCAAAAGTGCGCGGCACTGAGGAGGAGGCCAGGTTGGGGAAGATAATATCCAGATAATTCTGGAGGGTCGGGTGTTGTGGGATCCAATGCGGAGGGATTGCATACAGCTCCGCCTGTGTGGACAGGCTTGCGCTGAACAGCCAGAGAAGGGGAAAGAAAACAAAGAAGAAGACTGGTAGGGTGAGGAGAGATAAGAATAGCTTGCGGAGGAGTTTGCTTGAAAACATCATTGGGTCTCCTCGGGTTGATACAGCAAACGGATAAAGATCAGGGCCATGGTTATCGTAAAAATGGAAATCAGAAACGACAGCGCTGCCCCAATGCCCTGGTTCCCCCAGGGAAAAGAGTTCAGGTATGTTAAATAAGTTATGGTAAGCGTTTTATTGGCGGGTCCGCTGCTGGTAATGATATAAACGATATCGAACACACGAAAGGCATCCACGGTGCGTGCAATCAGTGCAACCAGGATGGCCGGACGGAGCAAAGGGAGCCTGATTTGCCAGAAACGCTGAAAGGCATTCGCGCCATCCACGGCGGCGGCTTCGTCGAGTTCCACCGGCAATCCCGCCAGGGCCGCCTGCAGGATCAAGGCAACAAATGGCATCATGTGCCAGGCATCGGCCAGGATTACGAGCGGCATGGCCATGTTGGGCAGCGTCAGCCAGGGAATATAATGTTTGATCAATCCCAACTGCATCAAGAGACCGTTAAGGGCACCAAAATTAGCATTGTAGATCCAGCGCCACATGGCTCCATTGACTATCGTCGGAACCGCCCAGGGGATGATCAGACTGAAACGCAGGAGCTTCCAGCCCCATGGGTGAGAATGGATCAACTGGGCAATTGCCATTCCCCCCACCATTTCCAGGCCCACCGAGACGATCGTAAAATACATCGTGCGCCCAATGGTTTCCCAGAAAGTCCGGTCCTTTATCATCTCGATGTAATTCCCCAGTCCCACAAAAGTTCGCGCCTGGTTGATCCCGGTAGGTGCATGGAAAAAACTCAAGATAAACGTATAGATGATCGGCCATAAAGTCACACCCAGGATCACCACCAGGCTTGGGATAATCAATAGCCAGGCAGTGCGCGCATCCTGTGCTCGCAAAGAGTGTCGTCGTCTGGGATGGAGAGGTGAATTCGCGGTCATCTCAAAAAATATTGGGTGGATTCGCATTACGATGCGAATCCACCCAGATGCGTGATATTGCTTGTTATTTCCCAGCCAGCGTGACCCAAGTGGCTGCGGCCTCATCCAAGGCTTGCTGCGGGGATTTTACTCCCGTTAACGCTTCCTGGATGGCCAGCTGGAGAGCGGCGGAACCCTCGTTATAGTAAGACACCGTCGGCCGTTCGTTGGCATAAGGGAACTGCCCGAGGAAGGCAGGAACGGTGACCGGATTCGTGGGGGTGGCGGCCAATAACGTGGTCAGGGCATCCCCCTGGAAATCATTCTGCCAGACGGGCAGCATCTCAACTGAATACTTTGTCTGCACCGCGTTGCTGGCCAGGTAGGTCAGGAACTTCCAGGTCTGATCCGGATAAGGGGTGGTGGCCATGACTGCAAACGAGCTGGAACCATCCACGCTGGAACCCTTGATGCCGGCAGCTGCACCGGCTGCGAAGACGGGCATGGGAGCGAAAGCAGCCTGGCCAATAATCTGCGACTTGGTTGCATCGTTCGAATCGCTGTACTGGAACAGCCAGTTGACCGCAAAGGCGGATTTGCCGGCCAGGAAGTCGGCCTCGACTGCATTTTCGTCAGATGAAATCGAGCTTGGGTCGGACAAACCATCATCGATGGTCTGTTTCATCCAGGTCAGAACCTGGACGCCCTTGTCGTTATTGAAGACCGGTTTGCCGTTTGCATCCAGGAATGCTCCTCCGTTGCCAAAAAGCAGAACGGTGAAATCGCAGACCACGCCTTCCTTCTGATTCCACGACCAGATGATCGGGAACTCAGCCAGGTTTTTTTGCTTGATGATATTAGCTTGATCCACGAGTTCCTCCCAAGTTGTGGGAGGTGCGCTGATGCCCGCCTTCTGCAGGATGTCTTTGTTGTACATGAAGTACTTTACGTCCATCAACCACGGCATGCCGTAGATCTTTCCATTGCGGGTCACACCGTTCCATGCCGCCGGAAACATGTTGGTTTTCATGTCCGCGGTAACGCGACTGCTAACATCCAGCAGGTATCCGGCCTTGATGAACTCATCCGGCCAGATGACATCGATCATGGCGGCATCGTAGGCCGGAGGCTTAGCAGCCATACCGGTGACAATCTTGTCATGTACGTAATCATAACCCAGGTACTCCATGACGACTTTAATGTCCGGATTTAGGGCCTCAAAATCCTTCGCGATCTGATCGATCTCGGGAGGTTTCAGGCCGGCCTGGTCCATGGTCAGAATGTGGATGGTGACGGGGCCGCTCGTCTTGGTTCCGCACCCAACCACGCTCAAAACCAGGATGACTGTGAGCATCCCCATCAATATCTTATTCATGGTACGCATATTCTTCTCCTTATGAATTATCGGATTGATTAAGAAGCACGAACTTCATCTGCAAATGGTCTTTTCCAGGAAACACCTCCTTTTGAGGGAGACCTCATTTTTATGAAAGCTTATGGACGACATAGAAATTAGAAGTATTGTGCAAAACATTGGTGATCGCACCCATGACGGTGGCCTGCAATCCCAGGTTCGAGACGACCAGTCTGGGTGGATTGGGGATCACCCCGGTAATGCGGGATAGGATCGGGGCGATAAGCATATCCGCCGACCTGGAAACGCCTCCTCCCAGCACAATCAACTCCGGGTCGAAGGCGGAGACCAGGTTGGCAATGGCGATGGCCAGATAATCCACCGTTTCGTTAATGACGGTCCATGCCCAGGGTTCGCCCTTGCGGGCAGCTTCGAATACATCCTCTGCCATCAAATCAAGCAGTTCCTGCTGGCTGCGTTGGGAGCTGAGAATGTCGCGTGCCCGGGCGGCGATGCCGGTCCCGGAGGCGACACTTTCCAGGGCACCAAAATCCAGGTAGTTCTTCCCCAGGAACTCCCGGCCCGGGATCATGTTGCCGATCTCACCTGACGCTTCCTGAGAGCCGCGGTAGAGGGCGCCGTCGATGATCACACCCGCGCCGATACCGGTACCGATCGCGATCAGGATCATATCCTGGACGTTCTGTCCGGCCCCGAACCACAGCTCTCCAAGGGCCGCCAGATTCACATCATTGTCCACGATGATGGGCAAATCGTAGCGCTCAGCCAGTTTGGCCTTGAGGGGAAATTTGTCCCAGTGGAGGGTGTAAGCCCAGGTGATGATCCCTTCCTTGTGGAGGGTGACACCCGGCGCCCCCACCCCGATCCCGCGTACCCGCTGTCTTTCCACATTTGGGCTGGCAAGCAGCTTATCGATCAAACTGGTCAGGTAATTGAAACTATCCTCTCCGGAGGTGCCGTGGCGGCTGACATTGACTTCATCGAGAATGTTGCCGCCCAGGTCCGATAGCGCGCCATACATCTTGGTCCCACCCATGTCCACCCCGAGGACGACGTAACCGTCAGAATTGAATTCGAGCAGGGGCCGCCGCCTCCCCCCGCTCCATTCGGTTGTCCCCTGCAAGCGGACGAACCCTTCCTCGATCAATCCATCGACGATGCGCATGACCGTCGGCAGGCTGACGTTCAACCTCTCAGAGATGGCCGTCCGGGAGATCGGGCTTTCCCGGCGGATGATCTCCAGGATGGCCGAACGATTGATATCACGCATGGCAGAAGCAGTGATCGTGAGCGGGTAAGTCATTGAGCCTCAAACTGATCAGAATTTTAATTACTTACATCGTGTTAGTGTTATTTACATGATGTAAATATATTAGCAAAAATGAGAACAAAAGTCAATAGCCAATTTTGGATGAGTTTCTCCCACCAGTGATTGGTGAGCATTGGAAAGTGGTGGGATAACGGATCACGAAGACTGAACCCATCCTGGCTGACGGCACATCAACCGGAAGCGGGGCATCAACAATGAGGGGGGAATGGGAGCGTAGTGCAAGAAAAGATACCCAAATATTGATATTATTAATGTGAATATTGAATATTCTCAATAATCCCTATTGACTTTTAATAAATCCTGTGTATAATATCAATTAGGTTACCATGGTGTTGTGTTTCTAGAAAAGAGGCCAAAATGAAATCTCTCTACAATGCGTATCAAGCCTACGAGCGCCGGGTGATCCGGGGTGAGTTTGACAAATCTTCACGGATGGCTGCCAACCGGCCTGCTCCCCGCGAGCCTCTGCTGGCGCAGTTCGGCGACCTGCTGATCCACACCGGCCTGAAACTCAAGCGGCGTTATGCTACCGGCAAGCCGATGGCCTGGTCGCCGATGACCGGGAGCAAATCATGAAAACAGCGTTGAGCAAATGCCCGGTCTGTGACGGCGAACTGATCGTCACACGCTTGCACTGCGAAACGTGCGATACCTCCATCGAGGGGCGCTTCGCCAACGGAGCCTTCGCCGGCCTGACCTCGGAGCAGTTGGATTTCATCGAAACATTCGTCCGCTGTGAAGGGAAGATCACCCGCATGGAAGACGAGATGGCGCTTTCCTACCCTACCATCCGCAACCGGCTCCAGGAAGTTATCCGCGCCCTCGGGTACGAACCGGGCCAGGAAGAGGCCAGTGAGGTTTCTGACGAGAAGCGCCGCAGTGTTCTCGAAGAACTTGATTCCGGCAAGATTTCTGCCGAAGAGGCCATGCGCGTCCTGAACGGAGAGGAGTGAGTATGCAACAACAAACCGTATCTGCCAGCCCCACGCCCAACGTGGTGGTCGAATCCATCCCTGGCGATCTACGCGTGGCCGGTTGGGAGCGGGCCGAGATCATGGTGAAGACGGACGGGGACGCGCTGCAAATTTCTGCCGGGACGGATCCCATCGTGATCTCCTGTGATGAAGACCTGATCCTGTACGTACCGCGCGGTGCCAACGTGAAGGTGGAAAAAATTTCCGGTGACGCCATCCTGCAAGCCCTCAACGGCCCGGTCACGCTTGGGCCGGTGGCTGGTGATCTGACCATGAACGACCTTGGCCCTGTTACGCTCGGGAGCGTCTCCGGGGACGCCTCTTTGCGGAATATCGGCGCGTTGAACGCTGAGACCATCTCCGGCGATCTTACCCTGCGCGGCGCACACGGAATCTGCGCCGTGGACAAGGTCGGCGGCGACGGATCCATTCGCGATGTGGATGGCATGCTGACCATCGAGAATGTCGGCTCAGATCTGTATGTACGCAACGTGCATGGCGCAGTGACCGTCAAAGCCGGGGCGGATGTGGCCTTCTATGTCTCGCCGGTGCCCGGCCAGATCTACGATGTGACCGCTGGGGATGATCTGATCGTGCGCCTTTCCCCCAAAGCCAACCTCAAACTCCACCTGACCGCCAGTTCACCTGATTCGATCCAGGTGGATTTCCCCGGCGTGCAATTGCCCGAAGGCTGCTCTTCCTGCGAAGTGATCCTTGGTGAAAAGAAGGAAGGCATGGCAGAGATGCTCCTGACCGCCAGCGGCGACCTGCTGGTCACCTGCAAGGCCGGGAGCTGGGAATCCGCCGCCGATTTCGACAGCGGAGACTGGCATATTCCTCCCATTCCCCCCATTCCTCCCATCCCACCCCTGCCACCGGATTTTTCAGAGCGCATCAACCGCCGCGTGCAAGCCTCCATGGAACGGGCCCAGGTGCACATCGAAGCGGCCAGCCGCCGTACCGAGGCCAAGATGCAGGCAGCCATGCGCCGGGCAGAGATGAAGGCGCGCGCTGCCGAAGTACGTGGCCGGCGCGGCGCACAATTCAATGTTAATGTGGGGCGCTGGAACTGGGATCTGTCCCCAAAAGGACCGGTGGATACAGGTGAAGCCGTCTCTGATGACGAACGCCTCATCATCCTGCACATGTTGCAGGAAAAGAAGATCAGTCTTGCAGAAGCCGAGAAGCTGCTGGCGGCTCTGGAAGGTAAATGACATTTGGCTCCTGCCCCCGTGCCCCTCTTCCCGAGGGAGGGGCCGGGGACCGGAGAAAACAGGAGTGAGCCATGACTGACCAGGAACGCGAACAAGTTTTGAAAATGATCGAGAACGGCAAGATCTCGCCGGAAGACGGCCTGAAACTGATGCGAACCCTCGATCAGAGCCCGGCGGAGGATGAATTGACAGTTGGACCAACGGAAACGGTTGCGGGGTCCGGACCCAATGCGGCTGCTGAAAAGAACGGGACTGCTGCCCAGGCTGAAAAATCCAGCTTCGAAACGGACCCGCGCATTGAACGTGTCAAGTCCACCGTCCGCCGTCTCTGGCAAATCCCCTTATGGATTGGTGTGCTCATCACCGTCCTGAGCGCCTGGGGAATGTACGCTCTAGTGCATACCGCCCGGATCAACTTCTGGTTCTTTTGCCTGATCGTCCTGCTCCTGCTGGGCGTGCTGGTGATCGTTGCAGCCATCGGCAGCCGCAAGGCGCGCTGGATCTTCGTGGATGTGCACCAGAAACCCGGTGAAAAACCGGCCCGCATTTTCCTGGGATTCCCCCTACCGCTAAAACTGGCCGCCTGGTTCCTGCGCACATTCGGCCATTTCATCCCCAACCTGGGAAAGACGAATGTGGACGAGGTGATCGAGGTGATTGAGGCCGGTTTCACGGGCCAGGAACCGCTGGTGGTCAACGTGGATGAAGGCGACGACGGCGAACGCGTGCAAGTTTACATTGGATAAGGAGGTTTTCATGGCTACAACTGAAGAACGCATGAAGATTTTAAAGATGATCGAAGAAGGCAAGGTGAGTGCAGAAGAGGGCGCCAAGCTGCTGGCCGCCCTGGCCAGCGCCAACCGCCCGACAGGCGGGTTATCTGCCAGCGGCGCCAAATGGCTGCGTGTGCGCGTCACCGAAGTCAATTCCGGGCGCTCGAAAGCCACGGTGCAGATCCCCATCAGTCTGATGGAAGCCGGGATGAAGATCGGCGCCCATTTTGCTCCTGAAATCGACGGGGTGAACATGGACCAGTTGATGGAAGCCCTGCGCACCGGCATGACCGGCAAGATCATAGACGTGACAGACGACGAAGATGGCGAACACGTAGAGATCTTTGTTGAATAGTCGCTGATTGATAGCAGGCCAATAGGCGGCTCGACGGCAAGAGTGGTTTAATCAAGCTGAAATTCAACCAAATGAAGAAGGAATTTGTCATGTCTGAAACCATTGAAAAAACGTTCACCGTCTCATCGCCGGCGCGGCTAAACTTGAGCAACATACGCGGCTCGGTGGAAATCCACCCCGGCGAGGACGGCCTCATTCTGGTGACGGCCATCAAGCAATCCCACACCGGGGACGAAAAGCGCACCGAAATAGAAATCAAACAGGCAGCGGACGGGACTGTCAAGGCTGCCACCCGCTTTCCCGATGGCGGCTGGAACTGGCTGTTCGGCTCGCAACCCTGTGAGGTGGATTACGTTGTGAAGGCGCCGCGCCAGTGTTCGCTCAAGTTGAACGGTGTGAGCAATAAAGTCCTTGCCGAAGGATTCGAAGGCGCTGCCAGCCTGAATTCGGTCAGCGGTGAAATCACACTGCGCGATCTGACCGGTTCCGTGCGGATCCATACCGTCAGCGGGGATACTGATGGAGAACGCCTCGACGGAGCGCTTGAGCTGGATACGGTTTCCGGGGATGTGACCTTGAAGGAATCCACCTTGAGCTCCATCAATTCCAACTCCGTCAGCGGAGATATGGATATTCACACTCCGCTGGCAGAAGGCCCTTACGGTTTCAAATCGGTATCCGGCGATGTACGCCTGAGGGTGCCGCCCGAAACCCATTGCACGGGTGAATTGCACAGCGTGAGCGGAGACCTGGTCTCGGCTTTCCCGATCACTGGCTATTCCCATCATCATGGCTCCCAAACGGTCAATGTTCAAGGGGGCGGCGTGAAAATTTCTCTAAAGAGCGTATCGGGTGATCTGTCGCTGGACTGCGACGGGCAAATCCCGCCCGTTGCGGAGCCGTTGAAAACCGTCTCCAGTGAAGACCGCCGGGCAGTGCTGGAACGCGTCGAACGCGGCGAACTGACTGTTGAAGAGGCTTTGGGCAAACTGCATTCTTAAATTGCGTTTCTTCATGTGAGATTTGATCTTGTAATGAGTTGAAGCCCGAAGGTTTTCATAACTTCAATCACCGAGATTGGTGATGACATATCGTCCAATCTCGGATATTTTAAACTTGACTCCTGCCATATCTGGTAACTCTAACTCCAATTCAGGATAAGAGAATGGATAACCCCGCAGCCTCACACCCCAAACGCCCTACCGGTATGACTGGTTTCATCATCGTCTGGATCGGCCAGATCATCTCCATCATGGCTTCCGGAATGAGTGGATTCGGCCTGTCCATCTGGATGTTCGAAAAGACAAAAAGCGCCACCGCCATGGGTCTGATGCAGGTCTCGTATATCCTGCCGTTCCTCCTGCTCTCCCCTATCGCAGGTGTCATGGTGGATCGCTACAACCGCAAGTTGATGATGATGATCAGCGATTTTGCGGCTGTGACGGCCACATTCGCAATCCTCATCCTGCAAGCCACCGGCCATTTGCAGTTCTGGCATCTCTACGTAGCCAATGTATTGTACGGGCTGGGTAACACTTTCCAGTGGCCGGCTTATTCGGCTGCCATCAGCACGATGGTTCCAAAGGAGCAGTACGGACGCGCCAACGGGCTCATCTCCCTGCAGGAAGCAGGACCGGGCGTGCTGGCTCCGATCCTGGCTGGCGCAGTATTGGCTACCTCCCAGGCCCACGGCCTTACCATCATCCTGACCATCGATGTATTGACCTTCTTCATCGCTATCGGAGCACTGCTGATCGTCCATGTGCCACAGCCGGAGAAAACGGTGGAAGGCCAGAAGGAAAAAGGCAGCATCTGGAAAGAGGCCGCCTATGGGTTTAAATACATTTTCAAGCGCCCCAGCTTGCTAGGATTGCAAATGATCTTCTTCTTCGGCAACCTGTTTACCGGCATCGGCTTTACTGTATTCGCCCCGATGATCCTCCTGCGCACCAATAACAATAGCGTCATTTTCGGCGCGGTGAATTCGGCAGCAGCCATCGGCGGGGTGGTCGGAGGGATCATCATGAGCGCCTGGGGCGGTTTCAAGAAGCGCACCCACGGGGTGCTGGTAGGCTGGATCGTGGCTGGGATTTTTTGGGCTCTCTTCGGGTTTGGCACCAGCCTGGCTTTCTGGATCCCCTTCATCGTCGCATCGACCCTTATAAACCCACTGATCAACACCTCCAACCAGTCCCTCTGGCAGGCCAAGGTGGCGCCCGATATCCAGGGGCGCGTTTTTTCGGCTCGCCGCTTGATCGCCTGGTTTACCCAGCCCATCGCCCCCATCATCGCCGGGGTGATGGCCGACAAATGGCTGGAGCCTTCGATGACATCCGGGTCAACCAACCTGGCAGCCACCTTTAGCAGTTGGGTCGGCACAGGACCTGGGTCCGGGATGGCACTCCTGTTTATTTTTTGCGGCCTGGGGGCGGCATTGGTCGGTCTAAGCGGCTGCTTCTTCCCCTTCATCCGCAACGCTGACACCATTCTGCCTGACCACGATCAATTGGAGAAAGTCGAGGCCGCTCCGGCTGATTGATCCGGCTTGATCAACAACCGGGTAAGAGAGAATATGAGTCCACAAACGGTTGAAAAGCCCGATTACGGGAACTGGGTTTCAAAGAAATTCATCCTCGTGCCCGGCCTGCTCGGCCTCGCCTTCCTGGGGTTGGTATTCCTATCCCTGTGGTGGATCCTCCCCGCCCTTTTGTTCCTGGCTATCGCGGTCTACTTCGGTTATGCCCGCTACCGGTTTTCCCCTCAGGGAGGGGACGTACAGGGTCAGATCCGCGCCCTGGTCCTGGCCCACCTGGATTGGGATGGGAAAGGGCAGGCGCTGGACATCGGCTGCGGGAACGCGGCCCTTACCATCGCCCTTGCCCGCAAATATCCCCGGGCCGCGGTGACCGGCATTGACTACTGGGGCAGCAGCTGGGAATACTCACAGGCTGTCTGTGAAAGGAATGCACAGCTTGAAGGGGTTGGGGAACGCACCACCTTCCGGAAGGCCAGCGCCTCGAAATTACCTTTCGACGACGGGACCTTTGAAGCAGTGGTAAGCAATCTCACCTTCCACGAGGTCAGCGATTCCAGCAACAAACGGGATGTGATGCGGGAGGCTTTGCGCGTGGTCAAAAAAGGTGGTAAATTTGCATTTCAGGATCTGTTTCTGATGAAACCGGTCTATGGCGAACCACAAGAATTGCTTGAAACAATCCGAAGCTGGGGGATCGAAGAAGTCGAATTCATCGAAACTCGTCAGGCGGACTTCATCCCAGCCGCCCTGAAACTGCCATTCATGGTCGGGACCCTGGGACTGATCGTCGGAAAGAAATAACAGGAAGCAAGCCATCATTTCTCGTTCCAAACTTCCAAAAAGGAGATCGATATGCGAGACCGAATACAAGAAGCCCTCAAACGCAGTAAAGCTGACTACACCGAAATCCGTATCGAGGAGAAAGAGACCACCCGCGTGGTTTTCCGCGGCAAAGACCTCGAACTTGCCAACGCGAACATTGACAAAGGCGGAATTGTCCGCTGCCTGATCAAGGACAAAGGCTGGGGCGTGGCCACCTTCAACAACCTGGACGACCTGCTCAACAAAGCGGACCAGGCCTACCAATGCGCCCAGGTCGGTTCTGTTCCCGAGCCGATCGAACTGGCCTCGGTCGAGCCGGTTGAAAATATCACCACGGCAGAGATGAAACGCGACTTCCGCGACATCTCGCTGGCCGAGAAAAAAGCCCTGGCCGAACGCTACAACCAGGTGGTGCTGGGGCACAGCAACAAGATCATCGACACCCAGGCTGTTTACAGCGACTCGTTCACCAAGGTCATCCTCGCCAACTCCGAAGGGACGTACATCGAGCAGGATCGCCCCTCCGTAGTCGTTGGTGCCACTGCCATCGCTCGCGACGGCGACAATGTCCAGCAGGCGCACGAGAGCCTCGCCACCACCCAGGGCTTCGAGTATGTGCTCGATCAGGACGAACTGGCCCGCAAAGCCGGCCGGAAAGCCGTCGAACTGCTGGATGCGCAATCAATCAAGGCCGGGCAATACCCGGTGGTGGTGGACCAGATGCTGGCGGGTGTCTTCATCCATGAAGCTTTCGGTCACCTTTCCGAAGCGGACTTCATCTACGAAAACCCGAAGGCGCGCGAAATGATGACCTTGGGGCGCCGCTTTGGCAAGGGCATCCTCAACGTCTACGACGACGGTTCCATCCCGAACCAGCGCGGTACCACCCTCTACGACGACGAAGGCACCCCAGCCCGCCATAACTGGCTCATCCGGGATGGCGAACTGGTCGGACGGCTGCATTCGCGCCAGACCGCTGCCAAGCTGGGAGAGAAAGCCTCCGGTAACGCGCGTGCCATCAACTACCGCTTCGCCCCCATCGTCCGCATGACCAACACCGCCATTGAAAACGGCGAAACCTCCTTTGAAGACATGATCAAGGATATCGAACTCGGCCTGTATGCCTGCGAGGCGTACGGCGGCCAGACGCAATTGGAGAATTTCTCCTTCAGTTCCGGTTACGCCTACATGATCCGCAATGGGAAGATCGCCGAGATGGTCAAGGATGTAATCCTGGCCGGGAATCTCTTCACCACGCTCGAAAACATTGACGCCATCGGGAACGACTTCAAATGGCTGAACACCGGCGGCGGCTGCGGCAAGGGCAACCAGTTCCCTCTGCCGGTCGGCATGGGCGCACCCCACATCCGCATCCAGAACGTTGTCATTGGCGGCGAGTAACCGGAGGACAGAATGGATATTTTGACCCAACTCAAGAAACAGGCCGAACAGGTGGAAGTGCTCAGCCTGCAGAACGAAAAGACCACCGTGGAATACGAAGCTAATCAAATGAAGACGTGCACCGTTGCCGAGACCAAAGGCACGGCGGTACGCGTCATCCGCAAGGGACAACTCGGCTTTGCCGCCTCCAGCGATGATACCGCCATGGACAAATTGGCCGCCAACGCCCTCGAGTCTGCCACGTATGGTGATATAGCCCCGTTCTCCTTCCCGGACCCCCAGCCTGCTCCCATTGTCCGCACCTTTGACAAGGTTGTGGCCTACCTGCCAATCGCGCGGCTGGTGGAGATCGGCCGGGAGATGCTCGACCTGGTCCTGCCGGTCGAGCCGAACACCCGCTGCAATGTCAGCCTGGAACGCAGCCTCGTTTCGGCCAGCATCCGCAATCAGAAAGGCCTGGACGTGTCTTTCAAGACCTCCCCGCTCTCGCTCGGCCTCGAGATCGACCGCATCGAGGGGGATGA